>DAOUFT010000168.1:0-3707 GCA_034429855.1 Dehalococcoidia bacterium | reverse complement strand
GATTATGATTGGGATTCTGATGAGCACGGTGAAAGGAGTCTTAATTCGTATTACATTGATCCGTCGTACTGCCTGGCGACACTGGACTGGGGTGTGGGCGTGTGGCCGTACCGCTCATTCTGGATCTGGGCCAGCTTTTCCCGCTTTCTTCAGGATGGACGCACTATCGGGCTCAATGTCGGGGACGGCATCGGCAATAGCGCAGAGTTGAACGAAAACGCCATTATTTTGGACGGTAAGGTGAACAAGCTGGGAAAGGTGGTGTTCAAGTACGATAACAGAGACTTTAAGAAGCCATGGAAGATGACCTCGCCGGACGACAGACTCGATCTCGAATTCAAACCTTTCTTTGAGAGGGTGGCCAAAACCGATGTGGGCATTCTTGCCAGCGAGGTGCACCAGATGTTCGGTCGCTATAGCGGGACTCTTGTTACCGATACAGGTGAGAAGATAAGGGTGGAAGACATGATTGGCTGGGCGGAGGAGCACCATGCGCGCTGGTAAATAGACGGCCGGGCTCGTGTATCAGGCTGATTTAAATGAGAACTCGTTATTGTGGAACAGCTCGAGACAGACATCTACTGCGGCCTCGTCGTAGAGCTTGCCCCTGTTGTTCATTATCTCTTCAAGCGCCTTGCTGATGCCCATGGCTGCACGGTAAGGCCTGTGAGAGGACATGGCCTCCACCACATCAGCCACAATAAGTATTTTGGCCAGGGGAAGTATGTCCGAAGCTTTCAGACCGAGAGGATAGCCTGATCCATCCATCCTCTCGTGGTGCTGATAAACGATCTGTGCAATGGGGCCGTTGAATTTGATGTCTTTAAGGATATCGTAGCTGCCGCGGACGTGCGTCTGGATTATCTCGTACTCCAGCGGATTAAGTTTTCCGGGTTTGCTGAGTATATCTGAAGGCACGTAAATTTTACCGATATCATGTATGGTGGCTGCCGTGTTCAGGATATAGGCCTCTTCGTCCGACAGATTCATTTTCCTCGCCATGGCACCGGCCAGCTGGGCGACGCGCATCTGATGTCCCGCTGTAAACGGGTCTTTCATCTCGACTATTCTGGATATGGCGATGACGGTATCACTCAGCGTCTTTTCCAGCGCTGCCAGTGTATTCTCGAGTTTTTTCTCTGCTTCTCTGCGTTTCGTGATCTCCCTTGCCTCGCCCAGTATGGAAACGGCTTTGCTGTTTTCATCGCGTATCACGCTGAATTTGTTCTCCGACCACAGCGTTGAGCCGTCTTTGCACAATATCTCAAGCTCCAAAGTGCGGACCGGATTATAATTCTTGTCCTCCATCACCCGCGGTATCTCCTGGAAAAACATATCGGCTGCGGCTTTTAAAGAATCGGGCGTCAAACGTTTCTCGAAAGGAAGCGTCATCAATTCCTCGTATGTGTATCCGGTCAGTTTTTCTGCGGAAGGACTTTGATAGGTGGGATTCAGGTTCATATCCATCAGCCAGACGAAGTCGGTGGTGTGTTCAGCCAGTAGACGGTACAGCGCCTCGCTCTCCCGCACCGCTTTCTCCGCCTGCCTCAGCCTGGTCACGTCTCTGCCTGTTACCAGCAGGAAGTTGCTTCCGGCTAACTGCAATAGATCGAAATTAAGTATCTCCACTAGTATCGAGCCGTCTTTCTTTTTCAGTTCAACCTCGACGTCATGCAGCTTTCCGTTTTTTTGAACTACTTCCTCAATGTACTTTCTTTTTTCCGGATCGGCATAATAATCAATTGCTTTTTCCCCTCGAAGCTCTTGAACTGTATAACCCATCATCTCAGCTTGTGCATTGTTCAGTTCTATTACCCTGCCGTCGGTCGTGGTAAGGGCAATTCCCACGGGTGCCTGGTCGAATAAAGTCCGATACTTTTCTTCGCTCTCTTTGAGAGCAGTCAGAAGGCGGTCTTTTTCCGTTAATGACCGTGCCAGCTGTATATTGTTGTGGCTCAGCGTTGAAATCATATGGGCGAATTTCGAATAGAATGCCATGGCGGAGTCAAGCGTCTGCCTGCTCAGGCGTGGCACACTTTCCAGCGCGGCAAGATACTCCTCTTCATCGAATCCGTATCGTCGTGCCTGGGTGCGGAACAGCGCATCATCCACGGTTTCATCGTCGAAGATGAACTGGCCCATGAAAAGATTTCCAATGTGTTTATCTCCAATTACAATGGGTGTGACCAGGTCCCACATATTGTTTTTACATTTGTAGATCTTGAAAGTGCCGGGTGGCACGCCATTTGAGAGCTGTGTGTCGCTTTCCACACAGTTCTTGCACGTTTCCGGGTTCACGCGGTGAAACCGGGTGCAAATATCCCGCCATCCTGTTGATACTAGGATTTTACCCTTGATGTCCAGTATCCACGCCGATACATTGGTCAGCTTATAGAAATCATCCATTATGGACTGGATTGCATCGATGTCCAGGATATCCGCAAGCTCCAGTTGCCCGATGTCTCCCTGGGGAGCCAGAATTGCATCAAGCTTCGCTTTGACACGTTTTTCGCTCTCCTGTAGCGCCTGTTCGGCAAATTTACGCTCCGTAATGTCCTGTGCAAATCCCACCAGGCCGATAGTGATGCCGTTATCGTCGGTGATAGGCACTTTATCTGTCCGCACCCATCTAATGCCTGTGGCGGACTCATATGGCTCTTCGATGTTCAGTTTGGGGCGCCCTGTCCGGAGTACTTCTTGGTCGTCGTCGGTCATGGCCTGCGCTATGGGCGTTGAGTATATGTCAAAAACCGTTTTCCCCAGTATTTCATCTTCAGACAGCTTGAGAGCTTCGGAAAACGTCTTATTTACGCGTATCATCCTCCCTGCCAGGTCTTTATAGAAAATGATTATTGGCGCGGAATCGATGATATGCTTGAACTCACGGCGCTGTTTTTCAAGATTTTCCTCGAGTGTCTTGCGTGCGCTGATGTCACCATAGGTGATCGCCACGCCGAAGTTCTCCAGTGGTATCGGCTCGGCGGTAACGTTGATCCAGGTGATCTCGCCTCCGTTTTTAACGATACCCATCTCAACGTTTTCAATGCGGCGCTTTTCTTTCAGAGCGCGGACGCTGGCATATTCATCCGGTGGCATGGGCGTTCCGTCGGGGCGAATTATCTTCCATTCCGGCCCGTCATATCTGCGCTGCAGTTGCTCGCTGCGTCTTATCCCCAGCAGCCGCTCCGATTCCATATTGGCTTCAACTATATTGCCTTCTGCATCGGTGATAGTGATGCCCAGTGGGAATGATTCGAAGAGAATCCGATATTTTTCTAGCTCGATATGCTTTTCTTTCTCAGCCTGCTCGTCACGTTTGGCCCGCCCAACGCCCTTTTTCTCTGTCGGCTCTATCTTGTTTGTGCCCGTCTTTTTTTTCCCAGCCCTGCTAACCATACCCCTCATTCTCCTATCACGGCGATGCAAGCAATGGTTAATCAAACCTGTGATATTTTAAGCATACCACTTTAAAATAAAATTAGGTGTAAGCGGCCATAACATATTGGACTTTTTAGAGGGGATTAAGAAATTGTCTATATAGTACCTGAGAGGCGATATATTGCCAAGGCCTCGATGGGCTTTTTCGGTATTGTACCAAATGAGGTAATCCATCAGTTTACGATTGAATTCGGGTATATTGTCCAGGTAGTCGATGTGCCAGTAAACAAATTGCTCCTGGATAGTCCTGTTGAACCGTTCTACACAGC
>DAOUFT010000167.1:0-5523 GCA_034429855.1 Dehalococcoidia bacterium | reverse complement strand
GGATTCATGCCCTCTTTATAATAGGCGCCTACCGGAGAAAGTATGATAAAAAACTTGTACGTCTTGGAAACATGGACACCCAGGTTGTTGTCGGAAGCGAAGACGAACGGCCGGATATACATGGAATAGCCCTTTTGTCTGGGCACCCATTCCCGTTCGGTCTCAACCAGCTTGAGAATGCCGTCCATGAAGACCTTCTTGTCTATCTCGGGTATGCACAGGCGATGGCACGAGAATGAGTCTATTGAGGATGATGAATAAGTGGGATATCCCGGGAGTGTCTCTCTAGTCGCTGCTGTATCAATATGCGCAGTGGCCGGCTAAAAAGAAGCAGTATTTACCCGCCCTGGCAATTGCGGGTTGGTTTGTCTTTGAAGACCATGTAATTAAGGCTTGGCGCTGGGTGCACCGTATGTAAAATATATAACTATGGCCGGGTGGTCGCTTACTGCCGCTATAGCGGGTAAAACCATCGGCAGACGTATTGCCGAAGGGCAGGTACGGGTATATGTCGATGAGTTGGGCACAACGCCCAAGGAGGTATTTATCACATCGTCGGAGTTGAAGCAGAAGTTCGGTAGTGAATTCGCAAAGATACCAACGGGTGCGCTGGGACTTTACACCTATATGCAGAGGGTCTCGCAGGGTTTGAAGCAGATGATAGCCGGGTCGTGCAAATTCAGCCTGGAATATATAAACGGAGATGATATCACGGGATTGACGAAGTAAGCCGCCGATGTTAATTGAATAAGCTATATAAACGAATTTGATAAAGAGGAAGTGGAATAATCCTTGATTGATAAATCGGTGTTTTAGACTAATTTACCGCAAAATTCTCGTTTATTATGGTGGAGATGTCGGATTAGGCCTTAACTACTATGCCTAAATTTTCGGGGCAAGGGTAAAATGTATTTAAACTGAAACAATGTCTGTGAATTAAACAAGCTATGCTGATTTATGGTATTGATAGTATGTCGCAGACGGTTTGAAGCTCTCTGTCAGTCCTTGCACTGTTCCAATTCAATTCGCGTGCAGCAATTTCGGCTACAGCTTCTATCGGACCAGCACCCGGATTGCCCAGAGTTCCGATACCGGTTCTACGCAGAATAATATCGGTCAGGGTGCGGGCCATCTCGTTTTTCACAGCATAGATTACCTGTGCCAGCATCTCGCCGTCTTCGTTTAAGGGCTCGGCGTATCTTGCGTTATTTCTAGCGATATCCATTACCAGACCAAGTTCAGTGCCATAAATCCGGGCGAGGTAATTGATGGTCGAGGCACTGAAATCGCAGTAGGTGGATTTGGCCGATTTTAAAAAGGCATTTATATCAGGTATCTTACATCCTGCGAGATGCCTTTTATCTGAGATAGACTTTTTATAGCTGACCCCGAATTTCTTAGAGACTATTTTCAAAACATTTTCCGCAAGGTTTCTACTGGTCGTGTATTTACCTCCTTCCACAGTGATGAGCCCTTTAAGGCCATCTTTTTCATTATCATATATTTCATATTTCCTCGAGGCTGCATAAACATCTTTGGTTTCGTCTCCTACCAGCGGACGTAGACCACCGTAAGCATAGGTGACATCGGAATATTTAACCATATCTTTGCGTCCAAAACTTTCATTGATCTCTGCGATAAATCCCTCGATGGATGTCTTCGTAACACGGTAATTATCGGGATGTCCTTTATATGCGCGATCAGTTGTGCCGATCAGGGAGTGTCCGCGCCAGGGTAGTATGTTGAAGTGCATGCCGGATGATGTGGCTGCCGTTATCACGTGCTTATCAGTCAGCTTTGGGGTGATGATATGTATGCCTTCGGCTCTATTAATTTTCTGTGCACCAGCTTTTCTGCTGGCTAACTCGAGTATGATATCTGCCCAGGGCCCACAGCAGTTTATGGTCATTTTACTCTTGATTTTAACCGTCTTATCGTTGAGTAGATCTCTAACAATGACACCAGCCACTCGGTCGGATTCGTGAATGAAATCTTCAACCTTAGAGTAGTTTGACACCTCAGCTCCGAATTTCATAGCCGATTTAATAAAGGCCAGCGTCAACCTTTCGGGCATCAAATTGGTACAATCATAATACATAAGACCCCCATTCAGACCTTCGCGCTTGACAATCGGTTCCAGCTGAATGATCTTTTCAGTGGAAAGCCACCGGTGGGGCGGGATTCTTTTTGTTGCGTCCCATGTAATCCCTTTGTCGTAGGATAGTAAGTCGTACAGGATCATGCCTATCTCCATGATGCACTTTTTATCGGTGGAATTTTTATATAAAGGGAATAAAAACGGTATAGGGTATACCAGGTTAGGGGCAATATTCTCGAGATTTCTGCGCTCCTTCAATGATTCTCGTACAATCGCGAATTCAAAATTGGCTAGATAGCGCAATCCCCCGTGTATCATCTTCGAAGTAGCTGCTGAAGTTGCAACACCGAAATCGCTTTTCTCCAATAGTGCGACTGAAAATCCTCTCGAAGCTGCTTCATATGCCACAGCAGATCCGGTAATGCCACCTCCAATGATTGTTATATCGTAGGTCTTACCGGTATAGGTTTCAATAAACCTGTTCATTTACTACTCCAACTCTTAGTTCATTTCGGCGGGAAATCTACTTGCAACATCGGCCATCTCTTTGAAAAGAGGATGTATTCTTTTATACATCTTCTTATACACCTGATTGTATAGGTGTGAATATATGTCCCTATTTCCCGATATCGGCGTAAAAGTTTTGGCAACGCCTGTCATGCCCTTGGTAGCGCAGAAATAGTCAGGATAATAGCCTAGCCCCACCGCTGCATTCATAGCTGCACCCAGTGTCGTTGTTTCCAGCATGCGAGGGCGTTCCACGGGGAGGTCAAACACATCGGCAGCTATCTGCAGCACTAGGTCACTCTGAGATCCGCCACCTGATGCTCGGACCTTTGTGAACGGTTCCTTGAGTTTAGCTATGGTTATATCGGCTCCATCTTTTAATCCATAAATGGTTCCCTCCAATATAGCTCTATAAAGATGTTCACGGCCGTGTATCGAGGAGAATCCGATAATTGAGCCTCTGCCCTCTGAACCACACGTCCCGTGGAACGGCTGCCAATATGGCTGAAGCATCAAGCCTTTGGCCCCGGGCGGGACTCCCTTTGCCATTTCGTCCAGCAGAATCTCGGGGGACAAACCTCTTTCTTTCGCCATGTGCTGTTCTTTCAATCCAAACTCCTCTTTGAACCAGGTTACCATCCATAATCCACGTAATACTGGTATCTCATTAACATAGTAGCCGTACACCGCGCCTGGATATGGTGTAATCAACGGTTTAAGCTCTATATAGTAATCGGTCATCGTATCTATGGTTGAACTTGTACCTAAGCTGAGACAGGCGATAGTTGAATCAAGGCATCCTGCGCCCAGTACCTCGCAGCTTTTATCGCCGGCAGCAGCCACAACCGGCAATCCTGAAGGGATACCAGTTTCTATTGAAGACAGTTTAGTAATTGATCCAATAATATCTCCCTGCTTTATCAGTCCTGGCAATTTGCTGTCTTCTATGGGGAAGAGAGATCTGATAATGTCATGTTTATCAGCCCAGTAGAACGTTTTCCTGTTTATAGGAAGATATCCATAATTGTTGCCCAGGGACTCCACAAAATTGCCGGTGAGTTTAAAGTGTAAATAGGCGGAATGAAGGCCATATTTAAATGTCCTCTCCCAGATTTCTGGCTGGTTTATCCTGATCCAGTTAGAGGGACAGCGCCTGTAAAGTTCATCTACATGTCCGAAAAAGCCCGTGGCTTTAAAGGCGACCTCCAGGTATACGGGTGCCCATTTGGTCTTAGTAGATAGCCTTTCGTCGAGCCAGGTTATTGCAGGTCGAAGCGGGTTGCCATCTTTATCAAGATTAACATATGTTCCTCTCTGTGTGGTCACAGCAACCGCCATAATATTATTACGGATATCACTATTCCTTTGCAGCAGGTGATTACTGGCTTCACAGAGTTTCTCCCAGTAATATTCAGGTCGCTGTTCGGCCCATCCTTTTCTTTCCGAGAAATATGGCTGTATGGGGATTTTTATAAGGTCGACAGCATTTCCGAAAACATCTATAAGCCCGCTACGTACGGACTGTGTACCGGCGTCAAAGACCAAGAATAGATCTTCTGTTTTCCCTGACATAATACAACCCCCCTGTATATTTCTTGTCTCGGACTTTATGTAATCAGAAATGCCTGAGTTGAAAATCGGCTTCGATAATGTTTTTTCCCTTCATATTATCGGCGATGTCCAAATACAATGTACCTCCGGGTTGATCAGGACTCTTTCTTGAACGTCTTGAATGGGTCAATCCACAGTTTAATCGAAGCTGCAAGTTCTCTGTGCGTCTTGGAATATTCCTCAAGAGAAATACCTTTAAGCGTTGCATCAATCGCCTGTCTGAAGGCCTTGCCGCCTGCTATCGGTCCCATCGGGTGAGCATGAACACCTCCTCCAGAACCTATGACTATATCATTCCCCAGTTTCTGCATGATCTTGGGTACCATACTTGGTGTTATGCCTCCAGCTGCCATCGGCCAGGTTGGCTTAAGATCATATAACGGGTATGTAAGATTTCTGGCCGTCACGTCAAATTTTTCAGTTATCACAGACGCCTTGCCATATGGAGCAAGAATAACCACTATGTCTGCGCCAGCCAACCTTGGCAATTTACCAAGAACCAGGTGTGAGCTCAAGCCATGGTACGGGGACATATATAGGGCTCCAGCTACATCCATATGCGCAAGTATGGGTACGTTTATCTTGGGATCTTCGGCTATAGCCTGCAAAACTGGAAGGCCGACTGCTATATAATTAATCATAATAGCATTAGCACCCAGCTCAATTGCACGGAGAGCATTTTCGAAAATTTTTGGTACACTGTCAGATATATTAACGGCATATAAGGTGTGCTCACCCGTCTCTTCATACACATGCTTCTCTATTTCCATATAATGTTTTACACGGCTTGCCATTGAGTTAAATGAAGCATCGGCGATTAATTCATCATCCTTGACAATATCACAGCCGCCCATGGCAGCCTGCTTGAAAAGTTCAGCGCCTACTTCTAGAGAATAGCCCGTGCATGGTTTAACCATGTTGTTCAAGAGCGGACGCTTTTTCACACCAAGTAATTTCCTGATGCCTTCAATACCGAATTTGGGACCTTTGAATCCGGCAACATACTTCCTGGGAAATCTGATATCGACAAGTTTTATTTTGCCTCCCAACATGGAAATGTTCCCTACCACTGTCGTAAGCATCATGGGTATTTGCTGCCCGATGTTTACTTCAGGAAAGGCTATTTGTACCACCCAGTTTCTTTCCTGTATTCCGTCCGGTACTTCGTACTCGTAATCAGGTAACTCGTACACTCCAATTACTTTGGCGACATGGTTTTTCCGAACTTCAGGCGTCTCTCCCGGCACAGGAACCCAGGTACCCGTACTTTGCTCAATCGCTAGAAAAGGAGCCAGTTTTGGGACCGG
>DAOUFT010000166.1:0-16667 GCA_034429855.1 Dehalococcoidia bacterium | reverse complement strand
CGGCCCGTATACGAAACAGGTAACCTGTCGGGCATTTAATGTTGAAAATATATTGAAAATATAACAGCAAGAGGAGGATTATCATGGCATCAGCATTAAGTGGTGTAAAGGTGGTGGAGCTTTCCACCTGGTTCGCCGGGCCTACCTGCGGAATGTGGCTCGGCGAGCACGGGGCAGACGTCGTCAGGATCGAGCCGGTCGAGGGCGACCCGTTGAGGGCTATGTTCTCATCCGGCGTGCTGCCGGCCGAGTTGGATATAGGGTTTAATTGGATGTGGGAGATGGCCAATCGCAGCAAGCGCTGCATCACTCTCGACCTTAAGCAGGATGAAAGCCGTAAAATCATGCACAAAATGGTTGAGCAGGCCGATGTTTTCCTAGCCAACCTGCGGCCCTCGACACTCAAGCGTGCCAAAATGGATTACGATACCCTCGGCAAGTTGAATCCGCGCCTTGTGTATTGCAATATCACCGGATACGGATCGAAGGGACCCGGTGCGGACTGGCAGGCATTTGATGAAACCGCCTTCTGGACCCGTTCCGGCATCATGTCGACCATGGGAGAGCCGGGCACACCGGCCGTGCCGCTGCGCGGAGCTATGGGCGATAACACCACCGGCGTCTTTGCGCTGGGTGCCATCTCGCTCGCTCTTTATGCGCGCGAGAAGACCGGCAAGGGCCAGCTGGTCGAGCTTTCATTGTACGGCAACGGCATGTGGATCGCAGGCATAGATGTTCAAGGCGCGCTGGTATACAACATGGAGCTCGGTAGACAGTCACGGTTCACGGTGGGCAACCCGCTGTACAACACTTATGCAGCCAAGGATGATAAGTGGTTCATGTTTCAGATGCTGCAGACCGACCGCTTCTGGCCGGGCGTATGTAAAAGCGTGAGTCGGGAAGACTGGATAACCAAGTACCCTACACATGCCGACCGGTGCAAGGCCAGCGCCGAATTGATCAAGCTGCTGGATGCCGAATTTGCCAAGCACCCACGCGAGTATTTCGCTCCTAAATTCGATGAGAACGGCCTGATCTGGGCGCCGGCGCAGACACCCACGGAGGTGATCAAAGATCCGGTGGCACTGGAAAACGGCTACATCATAGAGTATGAACACTTCAATTACGGCAAGGTGAAGGGCATTCGCTGCCCTATCCAGCTCAAGGGCACGCCTGAACGCACTCCTTTCGGCGCGCCCGAATTCGGCCAGCATACCGAAGAGGTTTTGCTGGAGCTCGGCTATAGCTGGGAGGACATCGGCAAGTTCAAAGAAAAAAAGGTCATTCTATAGCAGTACTAAGCGTAGGGGCGGGTCTTCAGACCCGCCCGATAGTGGGCGCACCTGAAGGTATGCCCCTACATGTGGACTGAGATAGATTCGGGCCGACCGCCTATGGCAAGGAGAAAACGATGTCGATTCTCATCTACGAAAAAAAGGATCATATCGCTTATATAACGCTCAACCGTCCTGATAAGCTTAATACCATGAGCGTGGAGCTCAGCCGTCATTTGATCAATGCGCTGCACGATTTCGATTCCGATGACAACCTCTATGTCGCTATAGTCACCGGGGCTGGTCGAAAATCGTTCTGCGCAGGGGCCGACCTGACCGATACCGAGCATATCGATGCCGGCGTGGATTGGGAGGCCGACTACGACTGGCAGCTGGCCAATATAAAGAAACCGCTTATCGCTGCCGTCAACGGTTATTGCTTGGGCGCCGGATTCACGCTGGCTCTATGCTGCGATATAAGAATAGCCTCTGAGACGGCCTCGCTGGGCACACCCGACCAGAAACTCAATACGGTTGATGCCTATGCCTCGATCATGCTTTCGCGCATGATTCCGGCCTCCACGGCCATGGAGGTGTTGATGACGGGCGACAGGTTGAGTGCGCAGGAAGCCTACCGGGTCGGCCTGATCAGCAGGCTTGTCCCGCCCGACGAGCTGATATCAACTGCCACGGCCCTGGCTAAAAAGATCTGCGGCAACGGGCCGGCTGCCCTGTGGGCCTGCAAGGATATCAACAGAAGGGCCCGCTACATGTCCCTGGAAGACAGTCTGGCCCTGTTTAAAGCCGTCACTGCACCCATCCTGAAGATGGACGATACCAGGGAGGGCATCACCGCCTTTTTTGAGAAAAGGCCGCCCGTCTGGAAACTGAAATGATAAATAAGGAGAGTTAACAATGGCATATGAGACTGTGATCTACGAGAAAACTGATAGCATAGCCGTCATCAAGCTCAACCGGCCCAAAGTGCTGAACGCCATTAATGTGCAGCTGACCAGGGATTTTCACCAGGCCCTGGCCGAGGCGGCGCTTGATACCGGGGTAAAAGGTGTCATTATAAAAGGTGAGGGCCGGGCTTTTTGCGCCGGCGACGACCTTTCCGAAAGCCCGCTGGGCATGCAGGTGGAGGACATATTGCGCTATGTGGAAGTACTGCAGGATACGACCCGTCTGATGCTGAATATGGAAAAGCCGGTCATCGCCGCAGTCCACGGTTACGCCCTGGGTGCCGGCTGCGAATGGGCTATGAGCGCTGACATAAGAGTGGCAGCAGAGGGAACCAAGTTCGGGTTTCCTGAAACCAATGTGGGAGCGGGCATAACCAACTGCGGAACCAAACTGCTGCCCCTGCTGATCGGTATCGGCAGGGCCAAGTGGATGGCCTTCACCAACGAGCGTATCGATGCTAAAACGGCCGAACAGTGGGGCCTGGTCAATTTCGTGGTGCCGCCGGACAAGCTCGATGAAACAGCGATAAGTATGCTTAGGAAGATAATCGCCAATTCAGCGCTTTCCACCAAGCTTACCAAGAAGCAGATGAACTACGGCGTCTACCAGGATTACGAACAGCAGTTTGAGCTTGAGGCGCATGATGTAGTCCTTTGCATTACGGGAATTGAAGCTGCCATGCGAGCCAAAGCTGCGCTCGATAAGACCAAGCAAAAGTAATTAGTGGAGGAGCTATGATAATAGATTTTCGCGTTACTGTACCTATACGTGAATGGGTTGGCGATGTCGAGATGGCTAAAAACCTGTTCCTCAACAGCTTTATGAGGGGATATGCCGAGTCTGCATATGAAGTATCGGCCATGTACGACGTGACCGCCGAGAGTATGGTCAAGGCCATGGATGCCGCCGGCGTCACATACGGCGTGCTCCAGGCCGAATGGGCGCTGGGAGACTATAGAAAACTCAACGACGCCGCGTATCAAATAGCCCAAAAGTACCCCAACAAGTTTCCACGCTACTTCCTGACTGTGAATGCGCTGGAAGATGACGATATGGTTAAAGTCGTCGAGAGAGAGGTGAAGGAGCGCGGCTTCAGCGGCGTCAATTTCCAGACCTGGGCCCAGCGCATGTATCCCAACGATAAACGCCTCTACCCGGTTTACGCCAAGTGCCAGGAGCTCGGCATACCTGTAACAATCCACTCTTCCATCAACTTCACCATCGACCGCAGCATCGACTTCAGCCGTCCTGTATATATCGACCATATAGCATGTGACTTTCCCGATCTGAAGATCGTTGCCAATCACGGCGGCTGGCCCTGGGTGAATGAGCTGGTGGCCGTGGCCTGGAAACACAAGAATGTATATATAGAAATCGGGGCAGTGGCTCCCAAGTACATCGGCACTCCCGGTACCGGATGGGAGCCGCTGATGGTGTACGGCAACAGTCTGCTGCAGGACCGTGTGCTGTTCGCCACGGACGACATGGTGCCCTGGCAGCGCTGTGTAGATGAACTTAAGGCTCTTCCTCTCAAGGACAAGGTCAAGCAGAAGTGGCTGGGGCTTAACGCGGCCCAATTACTGGGGCTGTAAAAGATATACTACGGACGGAGGTTGCAGCAGATGAAGAAGCAGCATAAGAAGGCCATACTTTGGAGCGTTCTGGGCATGCTGGCGGTCATAATCATAATACTGGCCGCCTGCATAATCGACCTGATCACTTTTCCCGGCAATATGAGGGAGACGGACTACTCAAAGCAGGTCGTAACGGAGGGCGTAAAATCAACCTTCCATCAGGGAGTCATTTACCGTTATCCCGGCATCGTGCCCATGCTGGAAGTCCAGGGCGATTACTACGAGATGGGACTGCAATACGGAGCCCTGCTGCAGCCCGAGATTAAAAGCGGTATGGCCGCCATGGAGAAGATATTAAAGTGGAATGCCGATGAGATGGGTGTTCCTTACCCGGCGCTGGTGGGCATCATCAAATACCAGGCACGTCAGATGGCCGGCGCATTGCCCCAGAGATATCAGGACGAGATGAGGGGAGTTGCCGACGGCTCCGGTCTGCCATATGACACAGTACTCGCCTGCTGCCTCTTTTACGATGTCGGCATGGGCATGGATTGCACGGGTGTCTTGATGCGAGGTAAGGACGGCGCCGTAATCCAGGGGCGCAATAACGATACGGCGGGCTTCGGCGGCGAGGAGTTGGCCAAAATGACCGTTGTGGTGCGGTACAGGGCCCCCGGCAAGAATGCTGTCACGCATATGGACCAGCCGCTCTATATGGGCGTGGAAACAGGCTATAACGATCAGGGTCTGAGTTTCGGCGAAGAGACGCTACGCATAAAAAAGCCCAATCCCAACGGGTACAGCCTGCCCTATCTGATACGCATGATTATGGAGGACTGCTCATCCTTGGACGATATTTATCCATATTTCGATAAGTACCCCACCATTGCGGCCTACGGCTGCGTGTGGAGCGACCTGGATGCTGGGCGGGGTGCCGTGGTGGAGCTCACCCCCACCGCCTGGGCTAAAAATGAGCTGGTAGGCCCTATTTTGTGGAATTTTAACCGCATCTATGACCCCGTTTTGGCCGACCAGCAGAGACCTTCGCGCAGCATAAATAATATCAACATCGACCGCGAAGCTGTGGCCTCGGTATTCCCGGCCAAAGATATCTACATGATTGAGGATGTTGCGGCTTTCGTTCGCGCCCAGACGGGGCCGGACGGCTCCGATTATTCCTGGTGCGGCACCAAGCTGCCGGTGTGCAACTGGATGGCTTCGCAGATGATGATTTTCACAACCGGAACAGATGGGTTCTATATGGCGGTCGGACCCTACTATGCAGCGCGCCAGGATATCTATCATTTTTACAACGATTTCTCACACCAGCCCGAGCTTTTCCTGCCAGCCGTGCCGATTGAACCGGTGGTAGAGAAAGCGGCGCAGATTGAAAACCGTCTGATCTCCAAAGATGAGAAGCTGCAAGCCTTTATAGATCTGGCCGCTGAATTTAAAGACGATGCAAATGCTCAGTTTTTAGTTGCCTATAAGGCCTTCAGGCTTTCCCGCATGAATATTTTTCCCTCCTATGCCCGTAAGGCTTACTCCATGGATCCGGGCAATTCCGAATATCAGATGTATGCGGGAATGGCATATTACTTAGGTGGGGACATGGAAAAAGCGGTGGACCTGCTGGATGCAGTTGCAGCCAGGTATCCCGAGCAGGACCTGATCAGGCTTACGGTGCTGGAGAGGGCCAGCGTATCCGCCTCTCCGCAGAAAACATCGACCTATGCCTGGCAGAAGCAGGCGCTGCTCGATAAGTACGGGGCACAGGACTATTACAACGATGCCATATTGCCGCTGATTGATGCGCTGGGCCGCTCTAAGTAGCTCAAGCTCTATCTAATTTTAATATAACGCAGCATCATCGCTGTCTATATATATCGATAATGTGTATATCGATATTGACATATATCTCGCTGAAGTGGTACTATCCGTTCACATATCTACGCTGCTCGTGTTGTTTTGCGGGGTTGTTCGGCATAAATATTTGTTCGGGAGGTAAAGATGGCTGAGATAAAGAAACGGTATTTCACGGAGAGCGAACTGAAGGAGATGGGTGAGGAGACGGTTAATGCGCTTTTAAAGGCAATCGAGGCGGGGGATCTGGATAAGGCACGCAAGCTCGCAAAACGAATGCATCGCGAGTTCTTTTTTGTGCACGAAACCCTTAGAGATTGGATAACCTCGCTGCTGAGCTATATTTACCGCCAACAGGGCGAAGAAGGTGTGTACAAGTCCATGCATGATGCATTTCAGACGCCTGTGGAAGTCATGGCGGCCGCATATAGGAGCCAGGATGTGGCTACCCAGGCCAGGATGCTGGCAGCCGGATTTAGAGCGCATCTGTGTCCCGTACTGGTCGAGGAGGATGATGAGAAATTCTCCGTGATGATGGCGCCCTGCGGCAGCGGTGGAAGGGCTATCACAAATAAAGGATACGAACCTGAAGGGAAATTCGCCAAAGTTAAAAAACCGCACAAGATGACGTTCGGAAGAGCGGATTTTCCCATTTACTGTGCCCACTGCGCCCTACAGGACATTGTGCCTATGGAGAAAGATGGATACCCGATCTGGGTTATCGATGTTCCCGAAAAAGTCGGCGAGGAGCCCTGTAAATACCATATCTATAAGGATCCGGACAATATACCGGATCGCTACTATGAAAGATACGGACTAAAAAAGCCGCCGGTGAAATCAAAAAAATGATTTCAATATAATCGATCGTCTTCATACAGGCGATTCTACATATGTCAGGCCACGCTATCCGCCCGGCGGCGACTTCAACCGTCGGCTCCGCATAGAGCTGACTATAGCGCGTTTGCAGCGTGTAACCCGGTCAGCTGTGTCCGCTTAAAAACAACTATCATTTTATACCGTTTTATTTTATCCGGCGTCGGTGACGATTTATTTACCCAGTTTCCCATTTAATATTGTGATTATGTTGCGTCATATCAGATTATATATATCGATAATGTGTATATCGATATTGACATGTATCTTATTAAGATGTTATTATCCTGTGACATTTTACATGGTTTCCCTGGCCTGGGATGTCGGCCAGTATTAATTATTTATTAATCGGGAGGTAAAGATGGCCGAGGTAAAGAACCGTTCCTTTACGGAAAGCGAGCTGAAGGAGATGGGGGAGGAGACGTATAAACTTGTTCAGCAGGCGATCGATGCCGGTGATCTGGAGAAGGCTAAAAAGCTGAATCGCAGAATGTACCGTGAGTTCATGTCGCAGCATGATAACTACCTCAACTGGGTTACTTCGCTGCTGACATTTATTCAGCGCCGCCTGGGGGATGAGGCTGTCTATGAGTCCATTTATGAGGCCTTTGAGGCGCTGGGAGCTCTTGCCGACGCATACCGCGGTCAGGATCCCGGCAAACAGGCCGCCATGCTGGCGGCGGGATTCAGGGGGCATCTCACCTCCGCAATTATTGAGGAAGACGATGAGAAATTCACCGTCATGATGGCTCCCTGCGGTAGTGGAGGAAGGCTCATAGTCAATAACAGCTATGAGCCGACAGGTAAAATGGCTAAGGTGAAGAAGCCTCACAAGATGACCTTCGGTAAGCCGGACTTCCCCATTTACTGCGCTCACTGTTCACTTCAGGATATTGTTCCCATGGAAAAAACAGGCTATCCCATCTGGGTTATCGACCCTCCCGACAAAGTCGGTCAGTCGCCTTGCAAATACTACATTTATAAGAACCCGGACGATATACCGGCCCGCTTTTATGAAAGGTACGGTCTGAAAAAACCGCCGGTAAAATCGAAAAAATAGTATTGATTGAATCTGTCACAGGGTGATTACAGGGAGAGTGAGATATGACTTTTGCGCTTGAAGGTATTAAGGTTCTTGATCTGTGCCGAGGTTATCCACCGGCTTTCGCAACAATGCACCTGGCCGACTTCGGGGCTGACGTAATCAAGGTTGATCCCGTCGGATATACATCGTCCCTGCCCGGAGGAAACGAGGAAGACAAGATCAGCGCATATACATTTATCGACCGTAATAAACGCAGTATCAAGCTGAATATGCGTTCCGATGCCGGCCGCGATCTGCTGTTTAAGCTGGCCAAACATGTGGATATACTGGTGGAGAATTCACGACCCGGCACCATGGAACGTCTGGGCATCGGCTACTCCACTTTAAAGGAGGTCAATCCGAGGCTGATATACTGTCAGGTCAGCGGCTACGGGCAGACCGGTCCATATAAAGACATTGTGGGACATGATGCCAACTTTATGGCCATCGCAGGTACGCTCAGTATGATCGGCCCCGCGGATGGCCCCCCTTGCTGGCCGAGCAATATCATCGCAGACTTTGCCGGTGCTGGGCTGCACCCCTTGATCGGTGTGCTGATCGCCTACATTGCCCGGGAACGGACGGGCAAAGGCCAGCTGGTGGATATCAGCTATACGGACGCCGTTTTCTCCCTGACCTCGTTCGACGTCACGATGCATCTGGTTACGGGAGAGAAGCGACGCAGAAGTAAAACACCGCAGACCGGTGGGGAGCCGTGCTGCTCGACCTATTTAACGAAGGACAACGAGTATATAACCATCCAGTTCATCGAGCCCCAGTTCTGGAAAAATTTCTGCGAGGATATCGGAAAACCGGAGCTTATCGCGCGCCAGTGGTCTTTGACCGATGCGGACAGGCAGGAGATGTTCGGCATTATGCGGCAGATTTTCCTGACCAGGACACGTGACGAATGGTGGGAGTGGGCCAAACAGAGGCAGGTCATGCTGGCGCCGGTCAGATATATCGAAGAGGCTATCAACGATCCCCAGCTGATCAGCAGGGAGATGATAATGGATAGAGAACACCCCACGCTGGGAGTAATCAAGCAGCTGGGCAATCCCCTCAAGCTGTCGGATACGCCCGCCTCGTTCCGTATGTACTGCCCCAAACCAGGCCAGCATACCGATGAAATACTGGCTGAGTTGAAACTCACCCAACAACAGGTTGCTGATTTGAAGCAACAGGGGGTGGTGCAGTAAACCAAATGTATATTTTTTGAAGTACTAGCATCACGCAGACGGTTTAAAGTTTTATTTTAATGCGAGGAGGTTTTAATGGTGGACAAACAAGAGAATAATTACAATGAAGAAGAGAAGGTACTTCTCCCCTTGCCCAAATGGAAAATATGGTACGTGATGGTGGTCCTCTATGTGCTGTATTTTCTGGATTTTGCTACCCGCGCTGTTGTCAGCCCCATGTTCCCCATTTTAAAAAAGGATCTTGGACTTTCCGATGCACAGCTGGGCTGGCTGAGCACCATCGTATTGGCCATGGTCGGACTGCTCTCAATTCCGCTGTCCTATTTCATCGACCGCTGGCGTCGCGGAAAAATGCTTTCATTAATGTCTATTGTATGGAGCATCGCCTCGTTCTTTTCCGGATTGAGCGCTAACTTTACCCAGCTCCTGGTTACCAGAGGTGTTCTGGGCGTGGGAGAAGCCAGCTTTAACTCGGGTGGCCAATCCCTGATTATGGCCATATTTAAGAAGGCTCGACGGGCGACCATTACCGGCATCTGGACCACGGCAACTTCGCTGGGTATGGCATTCGGTATGATCATCGGAGGCTGGGTGGCGGTAAACATGGGATGGCGCACTGCCTTCATGGTCGTGGCTATACCGGGCATCCTTTTCGGCATACTGGCGTGGTTCATGCCGGATTACAAGAACAGGCCCAAGGAACAGAACGGAGCCGCCGCATCCGCTATGAGCTTCGGCGGCACCATGAAGGCCATACTAACCAATAAATCAGCTGTGACGCTGTTTATATCCTTCGGCCTGCTATACTATTTCCTCAATACAATAGTCTACTGGTTGCCCACCTACTTTACCCGCTATATGGGCATGGATGTCGCCCAGGCAGGTTCAATGACCGCTGTAGTTATGGTCAGCGCGCTGCTGGCCAGTCCGCTGGGCGGTTGGCTGGGCGATCTTATGTCCAAAAAGAATCCGGCCAATAAAATGCTGCTGAGCTGGATCTGCGTGTGCCTTTCCATCATTACTTATGCCTGCGCAATCTTGTTCAACGCCTGGCCGCTGTTCTTTGTGGTGACATTCTTCTCTTACATGTACATTCCGGCGCAGCACACTGCCAGCCAGGAGATCGTGCCCTTCTACCTGAGGGCCAGCACCTACGGCGTCTACATTTTCTGCATGTTCTTCCTGGGTGGGCTATGGGGACCTGCCATAACAGGTATCGTTTCCGATGCATCCAATCTCCAGACCGGTTTCTGGGTAAACGGAGCAGTAGCATTGGTCGGATCTGTCGGCTATTTCCTCACATACAAGTTCTTCAACAAGGATTACGCTGCCGCCAGGAAACTGGAAGAGGGAGCGACATACGAGTCTGCCTGAGTCGCAGGTTGAATATGTAGACGATTGGAATTAATATACCAGCTATCGGGCGTGTAAAGGGGCCCCTGCCCTCGTGATGCTATGATAACAGGCGATGGATTTATAATTGCTGGCATCGATGCAGGCGCCAGCAGGATCAAGGTCGCGCTTTTAAAAGGCCGCAGCTTACTGGGTCACGTGGTTCTGGAAGAAGGCGCGAAAAGTATCACGGAGATATCCAGACGGGCGTTGGCCGATACATGCCGGATAGCTGGTATTTCTGTCGGCGATATCCATAAAATCGCCGTTACAGGCATGGCTTATAAGTACGTGCATCTGGAAGGTGAGCACGTGAATGAAGGCTCCTGTTTAGCAAAGGGCATCAACTTTTTTATGCCCGAGGCCAGGACCGTGATCGATGTAGGCGCTCAGAAAAGCCTGGCGATAAAATGCAAGGAGGGAGTGCCTGTCAAGATCCGCTACAGCGAAAAATGTGCGTCAGGCAGCGGCAGGTTTCTGGATGTAGTTGCAGCTACTATGGCGATGGACAAAGCCGAACTGAGCCGTCTGGGTCTATCTACGGAAAACTATGTCGAGGTGCAGAGCACATGCACTATATTTGCAGAGTCGGAGATCATTACGCTCATCCACTCCGATGCTAGGCCGGCTGAGATAGCGCGCGGCGCATACAGGGCTCTGGCCAGACGTCTATACGGCCTGCTGCTTCAGGTCGGGCTGGAAAAAGTTGTTTGCATCGCGGGTGGAGTCTCCGGCGATGCATGTTTGCTCGAGGAGCTGATAAAGCTGGCCGGCTGCGAAGTTAAAACGGCCGTACAATCCGATATTGTTATGGCCTGCGGAGCGGCCCTGGCCGTTCAATAGGGAGAGATTAATACTGTGCTGCTGGCCGGAATCGATATAGGCTCTTCCAGTGCCAAAGCGGTCATCATGGATGACCGCAGTATTGTGGCATCGGGTATTATACTGACCGGCGCCAGCAGCACGGCCGCCGCCTCCAGCGTAATGGAACTCGCTCTCGCTAAAAGCGGCATTGTCATGGGAGATATTGACTGTATCGTTTCCACCGGATATGGCCGGGTCAATGTGCCGTTCGCCCAAAAAAATGTCACCGAGATTTCCTGTCATGCCAGGGGGGTGAACTGGTACTTCCCCGATGTTCGCACGGTATTGGACATGGGCGGACAGGACTGCAAGGCCATTAAGTGCGATGAAGCCGGAAGGGTGGTGAAGTTTGCGCTCAACGACAAATGCGCCGCGGGCACGGGAAGGTATCTGGAACGCTTATCTAAATACACAAAGGTTCCCCTGGGCGAGATCGGTCCCAGGTCGCTGCAGCCCGTTAGTGGCCCGGTAGCAGTGGACAGCTTCTGCGCCGTCTTCGCCGAAAACGACGTGCTCCTGCGTATCCGAGAGGGCTATCAGATCAATGATATCCTGGCCGGCGCTGTTGATGCCATAGTGGAGAGGATCGTAACGATCATTCAGCGCATAGGTGCTGAGGAACAGCTTGCCATCAGCGGAGGCATCGCCAAGAATGCGGGTGTCGTCTCCAGGGTGGAGAAACGCCTGGGTATGAAGGCGTTGATAGCTGATGAGCCGCAGATAATCGGCGCTGTAGGCGCTGCGCTTTTCGCGCGGGATCTGGCCTTGAAGTCCGGCAGGTGACCGAGCCGACGATATCCTTAACCTTTGATTCTTCTTTCCCAGCGCTCAAAAGGCTCCCACGCGTTCAACTGCTCGGGTGTGCGCACAGCCTTCAGTTGCCGTGCCCCCTGCGGGCAGGAGGCCACGCAGGCGCCGCAGCCGAAGCATTTCTCCGGGTCTGTAACGCTTTTTAACTTGCCCGAGCTGTCTTTAACCAGCGTGATGGCCCTGAACTGGCAGCGCTTTATGCAGATCTTGCAGCCTCTGCACAGATCGGCGTTGACCTCGGCAAGATAGCTGCTCTTGACGGCGATTTTGGAAAAGGGTATCGAAAAATTAATGCAATTGCTCAGCGCAATGCAGCAGCAGGTGCAGCAATTGCACAGGGTTGCCACGCCGATATCGAGTATGTGTATTAAACCTCTTTTCTCGCACTGCTCGATGATATTCAGCGCCTCATCAGAACTTATTGCCTTGCCCACGCCTCTGCGGATGATATGTTCGGCCGCGCGGCCGAAATTAAGGCAAATGGTATAATCGTCGCTCAACTTGCAAGGTTCGCCGCCGGCCGCGTTGCACTTGCGGCAGGAGCAATCGGTAACGGCTATGCGGGCAGCCTTGGCGTACTCACGCACGTCTTCATGCGGCTGGATATCTTTATGTGACTTCAACGCGCTGATGTGAGGCACTACTCTGGCGTACTGTATGTCGGTCATCCCGATCATCTTGGCCAGATCGGGGTACATCTCCTTTTTCACGAAGTCATACCAGCTTTTGTAAACCGGCGATTTCATGGGATCGATTGCCATGTCAGAAAGCGAGGTCATGAATGCGAAATACGGGTCGCGGGCAAAGCGCAGGCCGCGACGCGTTTTGGCATCCTTATAGTTGACCAGACCTTTGCGGAACAGGCTGTCGAGGCAGGCATTGATCTTTTCCTCATCAAGGCCTATCTCCCGGGACAATACCGCAGGTGTCACCTCGTCAGTCTTCTCCAGTATCACCACACCGATTGCAGCCTCGTCCGGAGTCAGTAACTTTCTGATCAGCGTCTTATACAGGGTGGAATCAGGGTACCCGTGTTTCTTGGCGATGATTTCATAACTGTCTTGCCCTGCCATATTCGGCCTCCTTGTTATTTGCCCTTATTTCTGCGGCTGTTTTCTTGATCAATAGACGACCGGCATTAGCTGCGATGAATCCTAAATATTACACAGTAGGATATCATACAATAATATTATTATCAATATCGATTTAGTTGATATTGACAAATATTCGATCTGCGTGATAAGATTAGCCCGATTCTTCGAGCGTATCTGCGCTCAATACATAAACGGAGGTAGTTGTCATGTCAGGGCCATTAGCAGGAATCAAGGTTCTTGATGCAGGTGCTTTTACGGTCGGACCTGCTGCGTGCAGCCTTCTGGGATTGATGGGAGCGGAGGCAATCCGTATCGAGCCTCCCACTCTGGACGGCCTTCTGTTTGTGGGGACAATAGCCGGCGGCACGGGCACCAGCTATATCAGCAGCCACTACAACAAGAAGAGCATTGTGCTGGATTTGCGCGATCCCAAGGGGAGAGAGATCGGCATCAAGCTGGTCAAATGGGCCGATGTGCTGGTAAACAACCGGAGGCTGGGCGCCCTGGACCGCATAGGGTTCGGTTATAAAGACCTGGCCAAAATAAACCCGCGCATCATCTATATCGAAAGCACATCTTATGGAACCACCGGGCCATGGTCGCAGTATGCGGCCGCCGACCATTTCGTTCAGGCGGCCTCGGGCTTTGCCAGCATAAACGGCAAAGAGGGCGGTGAAGCGGAGATACTGCGCTACGCTACCAATGCCGACTACACGGCGACTCTGATTATTTTGAATGCGGCCATAGCAGGCCTGATCGCACGGGAGAAGACGGGAAAAGGCCAGAGAATTGATACCTCACATCTGCAGGGTACTATCGCGGTCCAGACCAGCCGTCTTTCTGAATTCTTTGTTTCAAAAAAGAATCCGCCCCTGATGGGCAGCGTGAGCAGCAGAATTGCCCCCTCACAGTCCTTCAAAACCCAGGATAACAAGTACATCAACATCAGCGCCGATCGTGAGGAATACTGGGTCAGGCTCTGCAAGGCGCTGGAGCTGGACGCCCTGATAGATGATCCCAGGTTCAGCACCAATGAGAAACGCCTCAAGAACCGTAAGGAACTGGTGGCGCTTATCCAGGAGAAGGTCGGGGATAAGCCTGCCTACTGGTGGATGCTGCATTTCGACAGGTGCGGCGTGCCCTACGGATTCAATTATGGTTACGTCGACCTGATCAGGGATCCCCATATCAACGAAAACAAGTGGCTTTATGATATGGACAGCAGCTTCGGCATGCTCAAAGGCTATGCCGCACCCTGGGAGTTCAGTAAGACCCCTGCGGAGGAGATGACGCCCACGGTCAAGTTCGATAAGGACAGGGATGAGATTCTCGAGATGCTGGAAAAATATTGAATACAAGCGGTCACGAGAATTAGATTTAAGGAGATAATGAAATGACAGAGGTACTGGGTGGTATTAAGGTTATCGATCTCAGCGAGGAGATAAGCGGGCCGCTGTGCTCCATGTATCTGGGTGACTTGGGCGCAGAGGTCATCAAAGTCGAAAGCCTGGAAGGAGACTGGGCACGCCAGCTCGGCCCCAGGATCAAAGGTGAAAGCAACCTTTTCATCTGTCACAACCGTAATAAAAAGAGCATCGCCATTGATCTCACAAAACCCGAGGGACGTCAGATAGTCTGTGACCTGGCCAAAGGGGCGTCCGTCTTTATTGAGAGCTTTGATGCCGGCGGTGCTAACAGGCTCGGCGTCGGATATGAGGATATCAAGCGCGTCAATCACAACATCGTCTACTGCTCTATATCCAGCTTCGGTGAGACTGGATGCTACAAGGATAGACACGCTTCCGAACTCGAGCTGCAGGGTCTGGCCGGATATATCCAGTTCCTGGGTGAGCCCGGAGAGGAGCCTGTGCGTGTCGGCTCCGACTGTGTGGAGGCGGCTACCGCGTTTCATGCTTTGAGCGGCATACTGGCGGCGCTCTATTACAAGGGCAAAACTGGCGTGGGACAGAAGGTGGGCATCGCCAAGTTGAGATCTATGATACAGATGGGCGCTCACTGGATACAGGCCTTCTGCAATCCCGATACTTACGGCGGTTGGTATCTGCCCGGTCCCTCTGATCATGCCGAGCATGGATATAAGACCAAGGATGGATCCATCGTCTTTTCAGTGTTGGCGCGGGCAGGAAAAGGTATCGACGCAGCCCTTGAAAGCTGGGTCGAGTTTCTCAAGCGGGTTGGGCTGGGTGAGCTGCTGGAGGACCCCTGGTTCAAATACAAGGGGCTGCGGGCCATCGGGCTGGGTCGCGACGCGCAGGAGATGAAGGGCCTGTTCGAAACCTATTTTCTGGATAAGACCAGCGAAGAGATGATAACCATGATTGATGAGATCGGCGGAATGGGTTCGGCCATCTATGACTACGAAACGCTTTATGGCGGCGACATGCATCCCCAGATTCAGGCTGTCGGCGCTATCAAGGAAATGGAACACCCTGTTGCAGGCAAGGTTAAAATTACAGCCTTGCCCTGGACCATGTCCGATACCCCATCTCAGATCAAAAGCCCGGCGCCCGCTCTGGGACAGCACACCGATGAAATACTGGCGGGTATCGGCTACAAGGAAGACAGAATCAAGAGATTGAGAAAGAACAAGATAATTGCCTGATCTTTCACCCTTGTCAACCGAAAGTTATAGGAGACCCCATGATTAAAACCAGAATTAGTCGTATGCTTGGTATAGATTACCCTATTATTCAGGCGCCCATGAACTGGATCAGCGGGGCTGATCTGGTATCCGCCGTTTCAGCGGCGGGTGGCTTGGGTACGTTGGGACCCAACGCAGGCCAGAAAACGCCTGCCAATGATGAGAAGGAGGTCGGCGAAAGGCTGAGGAGCCAGATAAAAAAGGTCAGGGGCATCACGGATAAGCCGTTTGCCGTTAATATCGCCATAGGTATGGGCGACGCCAAAAAGTTCAGTGATGCATTCACACGCGTGATTATCGAAGAGCAGGTGCCGGTGGCCATAGTCTCCATGGGGGCGCCGCAGGTCTACACAAAAGAATTGAAGGACGGGGGCGTAAAGGTATTTCATACTGTCACTACGGTCAAGCACGGTAAACGCGCTGAGGCGGAGGGCGTCGATGCCATCATAGCTGAGGGCTATGAGGGTGGTGGTCACCTGGGCAATGATGACCATACTACCATGTGCCTGGTGCCCGAGCTGGCCGACGAGGTTAAGATACCGGTCATCGCCGGCGGCGGAATTGTGGACAGCCGCGGATTTATAGCGGCTCTGGCACTGGGCGCGGAGGCGGTCTTTATCGGGACCAGGTTCCTGGCAACCCGTGAAAGCGATGCCCACCAGAACGTAAAGGATGTCGTAATAAAGGCAACCGGTGCCGATACGATAGTGCTGGGGAAGATTCTGGGCGCCTCCATGGTCAGAGCCGTGAAGAACGAGTTCAGCCTGAAATTTCACGAGATGGAGCTGGGACATGCCTCCTTGGGCGAACTTTACAACCTTCAGGAAAATCATGCCATGACCAAGCCCGGCTACCTGGTCAGCCGCATGTACCCGACTTTTTGCCTGGGCGATACCGTGCAGGGTGTGGTCAGTGTCAACGACGCCGTTGGCTTGATCAAGGATCTGGCAAGCGCCGCGCAGGTGATTGAAGAGATTGTAAAGGGTTCGTCATCCGTTCTGCGCCGGCAGAT
>DAOUFT010000165.1:0-2267 GCA_034429855.1 Dehalococcoidia bacterium | reverse complement strand
ATCCATTTCCGAACTCTGTGCCGAGCACCAGATCAGCCAGGCGCAATACTATCAGTGGCGCGACCAGTTCCTGGCCAACATGCACCAGGTGTTTGTTCAGGATGAACGGCGTGAGAAGGCTTTGACAAAGGAGAACGCCAGGCTCAAGAAGATCATCGGCGACCTCACAATCGAGTTAAAAAAAACCGAAAAGTGGCTATGATGAAGCGCAAGGAAGCAGCAGCTACCGTGGACCGCAACGCGGATATCGTAGAAAGGATAAAGCAGATAAAAGGGGAGCACCCGTTCTGGGGCTATCGCCGCACCTGGGCGCACCTGCGGTTCGTGGATAAACTGGAGGTTAACCAGAAACGCGTGCTGCGCCTGATGCAAAAGCACGGCCTGTCGGTAAAGCCCAACCATAAGCTGAAAGCCAACAGGACGCCCACCAGGAGCAAGCCAAAGCCGGATCGGCCTCACCAGTGGTGGGGCATAGATATGAGCAAGGTGATGGTGGACGGCTTCGGATGTATATCGTGGTTGTCCTGGACTGGTACACCAAGAGGATCACCGGCTATTACACGGGAATGGAATGCAGGGCCGGGCACTGGCTGGAAGCATTGGACATGGCCGTTAACCGGCAATTCCCTGATGGTGTGCGTAAAAAGGGCCTGCATCTGATGTCGGATAATGGCAGCCAGTCTACATCTGTTTCGTTTATGAAAGAGTGCCGTCAATTGGATATAGACCAGGCTTTCACCAGCTATGGCAATCCGAAGGGAAATGCCGATACAGAGAGGGTATTCAGGACCATGAAAGAGGAGCTCCTGTGGCTGCGTGAATGGACCAGCCCGTTCGAGCTGGCCGACGCTCTTTCAAGCTGGATAACCAAATACAACCAGAACTACCTGCACTCGTCACTCGGGTATAAATCGCCAAATCAATTCGAGGAGGAATATCGGTTCAGACAGGATACTCTCTTAGTTCCAGCTTGATTTCAAGGGGTGCAGTACATTACCAAATCAGATCGACTTTAATAATTCTATCTACCACTTTGCCAGTACGTATACTATAATATTTGAAGCATTCCCATTCATAACGAGGATCATATATAATACATTTTGACCAATATTTCCTACATAACTGATATGGCATGCCCTCCAGATCAGAAAAATTTAAAATCTCATCGGATTGAGGTTCAACAAATAGGATGTCTTCGTGATCATTGTCCTTTACTGTCCACGTGCCATCTTTCTGTTGAGTATATGTCTTACCATATGGTACAAACTTGAAAGCATTTATGGTATGGCCCGTATCTATTTTGCCAGTAATTTCATTTTTATAATTTAATACAACAAACGCACATGCAATACCTTGGGAGTTTGCATTTCGCTTTAATTTTAAAGCATAACCGCTACAAGTAAAATTGTCAGAATACTCAAGCTCATCCGTTTTATCTGACTTTAGGAAAAAGTCCAATTCGTTATAAGAAATTTTTCTAAATGTATGATTTTCACTACTGGGATTACATACGCTTTGAACAATTTCTCTGATCCCACTATTACAGCCATCAATATATGCTGTCTCATTTTGTACGCTAACAGCCTCCTTTAAGCCAACCATGTAACCAGCTTGCTTACCGGCTTCTGTAAACCCATTTGCCCACCCGATGCTATAACAAATATAGATAGATAGCACGGTAATCAGTGAGCCAATTACAAATAGGCAAATTTTCAGTTTACCCATTTTATTCCACCAGATGTATTATTGATCAGAAAATCGATCTGCTCTTGCCGCCCTGTTTGATACCAATACGTATTGCCATCCTTTGTTCCCAACTGTTCACCGCTAATATAGCCAGACATATATAATGACATATCCTGATTGATTGGCGGCCAGATAGAATTTAACCCACCGTAGTAGCCCAGCCAAAAACTACCAATAGAAAAAACGACAATAACAATAATTTCGATGACAATAAAACCGACTACGTTTAACTTCCCGACCATATTATTAGATAACCTCAGACGACTAACGTAGGATGCCATATTCTATCGCATTAATATGACTAATACAAGAGGCTGAAATGGGTAAGTACACATGACATGGGGTGTGCAAACTTACATACCAAGACATATGATTTGATAGGGTACGCCGTGTACTGCACCCCTTGAAATCAAGCTGGAACTAAGAGAGTATCCTGTCTGAACCGATATTCCTCCTCGAATTGATTTGGCGATTTATACGCGAGTGACGAGTGCAGGTAGCTCTGGTTGTACTTGGTTATC
>DAOUFT010000164.1:0-5575 GCA_034429855.1 Dehalococcoidia bacterium | reverse complement strand
TCTGGAACAGCTATGGGAACAAGAAGAAAACAAAGTCCAACCTAAACGCTATGGAATTCATAAGATTTAGGTAACAGGATTTATGACGCAATGATCACCCTTTCGGTAACAGTTTATTTTGACGCAACACGCGGTATAATCCATATCCAGACACATTCGGCAAACCTTCCTTGCCATCCTCCGCCTTTGTGGCAGGGGAAAACGGCGGTTATAATGGAAGTCTCACCTAAATGATGCACATAGACGAAAAAATATTACAGGGAATTATAAAGCCCGCCCGTTATACGGGAGGGGAATGGAATTCAGTGCCTAAAAGCTGGGAAACAAACGGTCTGCGGGTGGCACTGGCCTTTCCCGATATTTATGAAGTGGGTATGTCCAATATGGCCATTCCCATACTCTACGAGCTAATCAACAGCCACCCCGGCGCACTCGCCGAACGCGTTTATGCGCCGTGGATCGATATGGAACAGGGGCTGCGCCAGCATAACCATCCATTGTGTAGTCTCGAGACCGGGCGCCCTCTACGCGACTTCGATATCATCGGCTTCTCGCTCGGCTATGAGCTGTGCTACACGACCGTCCTAAATATGCTGGACCTGGCCGGCATCCCCGTTTTCAGCAGCCAGCGCGACGCTAGATATCCACTGATTATAGCCGGAGGCAGCTGCACCATGAATCCCGAGCCGCTATCGGACTTCATCGATGTGTTTTTCACAGGCGAAGTTGAAGGCATGCTGGTGCAACTGCTTGAAATGGTGCGGCGGCACAGGGACAATAGAGACGTACTTTTACACAAGCTGGCGGAACTGCCCGGCATCTATATACCTCGCTTTTACGAAATCTCATACCGGGAGGATGGGACGCTGGCCTCGGTCCAATCCGTCGACAGCGCAGCTCCGCCCGGCGTCTTAAGAGTAGTAGCTGATAAACTCAGACCGGTGACACGACCGGTGGTACCTTTCATCGAAGTAATACACGACCGAGCCGCCATCGAGATACAGCGGGGTTGCAGCCGGGGCTGCCGCTTCTGTCAGGCAGGTATGCTATACCGCCCAGTCCGGGAGCTGCCTGAAGACACGGTACTTGAAACCGCAAGCTGCCTGCTGGATAACACGGGCTACAATACACTGGCGCTGATATCCCTCAGCACCGGTGACTACAGCAATATTCACCACCTTGTACAGACTCTGTCGGACAGATATGCCCGGAACGGGATAACTATATCGCTGCCTAGCCTGAGGCTGGACAAGTCCTCTATCGATCTCATTGATTCTCTGCCGTCGGGACGCAAGACCACGCTTACCTTTGCGCCTGAAGCCGGAAGTGAGCGTCTGCGCAGAGCCATTAATAAATGGATACCCCGGGATGCCATGCTGGAAACCTTTGCCTCCGCATTTGAAAAAGACTGGATGAATCTCAAACTATACTTCATGGTTGGCCTCCCTACGGAAACGTCCGAGGATGTTAGAGAAATAGCCTCGCTTATGGATTCCATCAGCCGTCTGGGCAGGACTATACGAATGCGTCCGCCGCATATCAGAGTCTCAGTATCATCGTTCGTTCCCAAGCCTCATACCCCCTGCCAATGGTCCGCTCAGGAGCGAGGGGATCAGCTGGAGGCCAAGCAGGCTCTGCTGCAGAGCCTACTGCGAAAAAGTGGAGTCAAGCTCTCATGGCACGACATCAGTACCAGCCTTCTCGAGGCTGTACTTGCTCGCGGCGACCGTCGCTTGGGCGCGGCTATCTTCTCCGCTTGGAAAAAGGGCTGCCGGCTGGATACATGGAGCGAGCTTTTCGACTATTCAAGATGGCAGCAGGCTTTCCAGGAGTGCGGAATCGATCCATCTTTTTATGCGCACCGTGAGCGGGACCCGTCGGAGCTTCTTCCTTGGCAACATATCAATTCCGGCATAAGCGCTGCTTTTCTCAAGGCTGAGAGGAACAGGATGTTTTCGGGTGAGCTGACTTGCGATTGTCGAACGGAGGCGTGTAACGCATGCGGACTGCAAAGTAACAATGTCGCCTGCCGAGTTAAGGCGCGTGATACAACCTCCCGTCCCGATTGAACAAGTTACAAAATTATAGGCGAAATTTGACTTTAAAGCTCAAACAGGATAATCTTTATGTTTTGTTACTAACCCTGGAGAATAACGATGAAAAGACTTGAACTCGAAGTTTTAAAAAGAGACGTCAAAGGTAAGAAAGTTCGCTTTCTTAGGCGCGGCGGTCTAATACCCTGCAATATCTATGGCCATGGTGTCCAGTCTCAGCCTGTGCAGGTAGATGCACGAAAACTTGGCCAGATTATTGCCAGGGCGGGAGGCACAGATTTGATCTCGCTCAAGATGAGCGGGACTGATGCCTCAGGGATGGTACTTATACGTGACGTGCAGCGTAATCCCTTGACCGGCGAGCCCATTCATGTTGATTTCTACCAGGTAAATATGGCCGAGAAGCTTAAGGCTGAGGTGCCTCTGGTCTTCACCGGCACCGCACCGGCCTTGAAGCTCAAGAACGTCTCACTCCTGCATGCCATGACATCGCTGCAGATCGAGGCGCTGCCCGATGACCTGCCTCACAATATCGAGGTGGATATTTCCGGCCTCGCTCTCCCCGAACAATCAATCCATGTTAAGGACCTTAACGTGAGTGATAAGATCACTATCCTTACCGATCCCGATCAGATGCTGATCAAGGTCGCTGAGGTCCGCAAAGTCGTTGAAGAGGTACCTGCGGCAGAGGCTCCGGCAGAGGGTGAAGAGGCGGCAGCTGAAGCTGCAGAGGGCGAAGAGGCGACAGCCGAAAAGACAGAAGAGAAGCCCGAAAAGAAATAATATCGTTTTTATAGCCCCCTCACTCATCCTGGAGGGGGCATTCTTTACCTATTCGTGCTTGCGAATGAACTCCGCCAGTTCATGCAGGTAGAGCTCCATCCCCTCGGCAAATATCGTATTGTGATCAGCTTCAGGTACAACCACCATTTTCTTATCGGTAGTGGCAAGATTGCGGAAGATCTTCTCCCCCTGTTCGAGCGGAACAATAGAATCGTACTCGCCGTGCATTATCAGGGCAGGCATAGTAATTCTGATAACCCGGTCGAATCCTGGTGTAGGAGGATCCTGCCTTTCTGGCCCCTGTGTCACGCGCGCCACCCTCCCTAGAAGGTCCGTTATATCACAGAAACCACTCTCAATCACCATACCCTTAAAGCCGTCCGGGTACGCGGCGGCCAGCTCGATTGCCGGCCCGCTGCCGAGCGAGCGCCCCATGATAAAACGGGCGCCTGTATAACGGTTGTCCTTTAAAAAAGCCTGGAACCATTTCGCAATTGGATGTGCATCCCGCATCATGCTGGACACCGAGGGTCGTCCCCCGCTGCCGCCGTACCCCCTATAATCTGCGACCATAAGGTTCAGGCCGATGTTGTTAAACGCGGCGCCAATATCCTCATACTCGCTGGCCAACTCGCCATTGCCGTGGAAAAAAAGCAGGTTGGCGTATTGAGCATCCCCAAAATAAAAGCGGCAGGAAATATCGACGCCGTCTTCTACCGATACCATATATTTTCGCGATCTTTCACTGTCGGGAGCTCTTAAATAGTCGGCCCTGGGGTAGAAAAGGAATTTCAGGATGGCGGGATGGTCGAATGCCGTGTAATCCTGCCAGATGTCGGCCATATATCCACCTCACTAAGTAATATCCTCTGACTATTTTGCCTCTGATTACGCTGCCGATTTCCAGCAGACCGTATGACTCATCCGCCCGGCCGGGATTAAAAAGCAGCACACCGTCCATTATTTCGTTCGTGGAAATGTGGCTATGGCCAAATACAACCGCATCGGCGCCCGGAAAAAGCTGCTTTACCCTGCTTTCCAGGCCGGCAGGCCCACCGCTGCCGTGTACTATGCCTACTTTTTTCCCGGACACTTCAATCATCTTTTTCTGCGGGAGAGAAAGCCTTACTTCAGGCAGGTCCATGTTACCGCATACGCCATGCACGGGAGCCAGTGTTTGCAGCCCCTGGATTACATCCATTGTGATGATATCGCCCGCGTGAACTATCATATCAACCGTTCCCAGTACACGGACAAGTTCCTGCGGAAGCTGGTTGAAATGCCGTACATGTGTATCCGAGATGACGCCGATCAGAAGCATAAATACTATGTTAGTATAATAGGTCATTAAGATTGAGTAAAGACCGTAACGGTTGTATAAAAAACTCCCGTCCCTGTGAGGGTAGGGACGGGAGTAAAGAGGAGGTGAAACCCTTGTTTGTTACCAGGAGCAGGCAGCCACACCCAGCAGTAAACTGAAGATCGAATATCCTACCAGTATCGCCGCAAATTTCAGATTTACGCTCATTTGTCTACCCTTGTTTTGTTCTTCTTACATATAAAACGCAACTTTCAGATATAAGGTTTAGGCCACTTCTGTCGGCCGGTTGGATTTATAAACGTCTTAATCTATACTTTATCTTAAACATGGTATCATTTGCCTGATCATAGGGTGCGATTTCACACGCGCTGAGGAGGTAACCATGAACTGCTATGTTCATCCCGACCGCGATGCGACAGGCGCCTGCATAGCCTGCAATCAGGCTGTCTGCCCGGAATGTAAGGTTGTCCACGATGGCAAGATATACTGCAATTCATGCATCCAGAAAATGCTCTCCGCTGCCAACACCTCGGCTATGCAGGGTTCAACCTCCATCTGCTTGGGCAATACTTCCGGCATGGGAAGGCAGGCCGTTGTACCGAAGGAGCTGGGCGAATGGAACTGGGGTGGCTTCCTGCTCACCTGGATCTGGGGCATCGGTAACAATGTCTGGTGGTCCTTTCTGGTATTTGTGCCCTACCTCGGATTCATGGTTATGCCCTGGGTGTTGGCCTTCAAGGGCAATCAGTGGGCCTGGCAGAGCAAACGGTGGGAAAGCATCGAGCACTTCAAGCGCGTCCAGCATAACTGGACCATGTGGGGACTGGGTATAACCATAGCTGTGACCGTCCTGCTGACAATCATACTGCTTCTCGTCCTTGGCCTGATAGTCTGGGGTGTGCAGCAGTCTGGCGCGCGGGCTGATTAAATATACTACGGAGGATATCTAGATGAAGTGCGCTTTACATACTGACCGAGAAGCGATCGGGGGTTGCTGCAGCTGTGGCAGGTTCGTGTGTCCTGAGTGCAAAGTGGATATCGATGGGCAGATCTATTGCAATCAATGCCTTGAGCTTAAATTGAAATCCGGCACTTGGCCGGGATCCGCCGCATCCAGCGCTTCCAATACATCCGGCCTGGGTGTCCTTTCCAAAGCGCCGCCCGAGATAAGCGGTTGGAACTGGGGTGCCTTCTTTCTTACCTGGATATGGGGCATCGGCAACAATGGCTGGATCGCCTTCGTTTCATTGTGCGGCATCCTTCCGTACGTCGGCTGGATAATCAGCCTTGTCATGTCTATTATTTTAGGTGTGCGGGGCAACGAGTGGGCTTGGCAGAACAAGCGCTGGGACAGCATCGAGCATTTCCAGACGCCGCAGCGCACCGGGATGTGGGGGGGTCTGGGCGTTTTTCTTTT
>DAOUFT010000163.1:0-8740 GCA_034429855.1 Dehalococcoidia bacterium | reverse complement strand
TCTGGAACAGCTATGGGAACAAGAAGAAAACAAAGTCCAACCTAAACGCTATGGAATTCATAAGATTTAGGTAACAGGATTTATGACGCAATGATCACCCTTTCGGTAACAGTTTATTTTGACGCAACACGGGCATTTTTTAATTTATTGCGCAGGCTTTTTCAAGTTTATCGATTGCGAGGATCGACAGTATGAACCAAGACATTATCAGGGAACTGGATCCCCTCTTTAATCCGTCCTCGGTCGCTCACATTGGGGCCACTAATAACCGCAACAAATGGGGTTTCTCCACCATAACCAGCCTTATTCAGAGCTTTAAAGGTCCCATATATCCCGTCAATACCAAAGAAAAGGAGATTCAGGGGCTGACGGTTTATCCCAGGGTTACGGATATCCCGGGACCGGTCGATCTGGCCGTTTTCACCATACCGGCTGAACACGTGGCTGGTGTAATGCAGGATTGCGTCAAGAAAGGGGTTAAATCGGCGGTCATTATATCGGCGGGCTTTGCTGAGATCGGTCCTGAAGGAAAAAAACTGCAGGATGAGGTGCTGGAAATTGCGCGCAGCGGCAACATACGGTTCATTGGTCCCAACTGTATGGGGTACTGGAGTTCGTCATCTACGCTGGCGGCCTTTATGATGCCTCTGCTGGTGAGGGATGGTTCGCTGGCATTCGTATCGCAGGGCGGCAATGTCGGAGCCGCGGTTGTGGTGGCGGGATATGAAAGGGGCGTCGGTTTCACGCACTATGTGAGCTGTGGATGCGCGGCGGATATACAGATCGAGGACTACATCGATTATTTCGGACGGGATCCCAGGGTAAAGGCGATCATGACATATATCGAGGGTCTTAACGACGGCGCGCGCTTCATGGACATCGTTTCGCAGGTCACGCTTACCAAGCCTGTTATCGTATTAAAACCGGGCAAATCGGCCGCTGCGGCTGAGGCCATCAGATCACATTCGGGGGCCATGGCAGGCAGCGCTGCCGTATACGATGCAGCCTTCAGGAAAATGGGAGCTATACGTGTCGACAGCCCTGAAGAGATGCTCGATGTTGCCATTGGATGTCTGACGCAGCCGTTGCCAAGGGGACGCAATGTCGCCATAATAACGCCGGGTGGCAGCTATGGCGTGCTCTGCGCCGAGGCCTGCGAGGAGGGCGGTCTGAACGTGGTTAAACTGCCCGATAAGACAATCGAGGAGCTTGACAAGATATTTCCGCCCAGATGGAGCCATGGCAACCCGGTCGATCCTGCCGGCGATCGCAATTTCATAGCCTATTTAACGGCGCCAGCCAGGCTGCTGGAGCTGGACACGGTGGATTCGCTCATATTCATGGGTTTCGGCGGGTTCACACTTTTCGGCAACCTGCTGTTGCAGCAACGTTCGAGCCAGGAGCAGAAAATGTCCCCGGAAGAGCTGGCGAAACGGGACAGCGCCCTCCGGGCCATCGTGCCCATCATCGAGGACATCAAATCCGGTAACGTATATAAAACTGAGACTGCTATCAAGCAACTCATCGATATGCTTGCCTGGGTGCTTGGCCTTCAGGGTAAAATGGAGGTGGAGGACCTTGCGGTCACAATTATAGCGGCACGTTTTTCAGGCAAGATAGATGATGGGCTGGTTGACGACCTGCTCGAGCTGGCCAGCGGCAAAGCGTTTCTGGCCAAGACGGGGAGGTCCCGCCTGGATATTATCAATGATATGATCGTCAGATTGATGCGGGCGTTAAGCTCTCAATGGATTGAAAGCTACGGCAAACCAGTCATCACCACAACATTTACGGAGGAACAGGTTAAGCTGGCAGGCAATCATTATGACTATACCTCCGGCGATCGTGCTGCAAGGGTTTTGCTCAAATTGACCGAGTACTATGACTACCTGGTGAAAGCCGGTGTTGATGTTAACAAACCGGAATATGGCTCTCTGTGACACCGGCAAGGGGGTAAAATGATCAGTACAATAGCATTGAGGTCGGGATCACTAATCGCAATTTTTACATTACTGCTGATAGGCACTACTTCGTCCACGGCGTTTCCGTCGCCGTGTTCCGGCGCAGTCGACCTGGCCACGTTGCCTGAAATCTGTGATTATCATGTCACTCCTGCCGGTATCGAGCGATCGTCCTCCGCCGTTATATCGTGGGATGTGAAGAACGCTTCCGCCGTATATATCGATCACGGTATCGGTGAGGTGGCCTCGGCTGGGCAGGCTGCGGTATCACCACTTTTTACGACCGTCTATAAACTCACTGCCTTAAATGATGTGGGTACCAGGACAAGGTCTGTCACGCTTAGCGTCTCTGTTCCGCAACCGCCTGCGGATAGCACGGACGACGCGGTCAATGTGGTCAATGTGGATCCGGTAACCGGCCGCAACTCCTCGGTCGATATGCGCTGGGAGGATTACTGTCTTTCGGGCAGTTATCAGGTGCAGATTGCCAGAGACCCCCTGTTTACATTAAAAGTATATGATTCGGGTATACTCGTTCCAGCCGACTCGACGGCGCCGGCTTTCTGGTACCCGCCGGGCACTCTTGAGGCGGGGCATATCTATTACTGGAGGGTGCGCACCACGCGGGCGGCCACGGGCCAATGGATGGTCGGTCCGTGGTCCGAGGCTGTGCCTATCAGCATCCGGCCGGGGTATGATGTCAATACGTCTTCCTATGGCTTGCAGGCTTTAAGCCCTGCCAGCGGGGCAACGGGTTGCCCGGTCAGCCCTCTGGCTTTCAGCTGGACCGGCTATCAGGACACGACCAAGTACAGGTTTATACTGGCGAGGGACGCTCAATTGCAGAATATTGTGGTGGAGAGCTTCACCCCGACCACGGCTTATTCACTGCCAGTAAAGCTCGATTATGATACATCTTATTTCTGGCAGGCCACTGCGGTGGAACCTGTGCCAGGAGATGCGGGAGCGGTATTTACCTTTACCACGGAATCCGCCCCATCCATTGCGGCTCAGGATGCGCCGGAGGCGGAGAACGTTCCGGGTTGGGCGATTGTCGTAATAGCCGCAGGTGTCATTTTGATTGCAGTTGTAACATTGGCGGCGATTCGGGTGGGGAAAAAGATATAGCGTAACCGGGTGGGCGGCATATGCTCCGCTGCAATACCGCTGGACTGGTAGCGTTCTTTGACATCCGGTCGATGCCGCAGTTATTCTTGTGGTAATAAAAGAAAAGGGAGGCTGAGCGATGGCAAAGTCGTCGACAGGTTTGGAAGAGAATGTTGCCGGGCTATTAAGCTACGTAGTCGGCTGGATTACAGGCCTGGTTTTTTTTCTGATTGAGAAGGAGAGCAAGTTCGTTAAATTCCATGCCATGCAGTCCATAATCACATTCGGTGCCTGCTTTATCCTGGGATTCATACCTGTGATCGGCTGGTTCATCTGGATCATTGCTCTGGTACTTTGGATTCTGCTGATGATCAAAGCCTATCAAGGCCAGATGTTTAAGCTGCCTGGCATCGGTGATCTGGCTGAGAAATGGTCGTCCTCGTAGCCATAAATTAGGGCGGCAGTGCTACACGGTAGAAAGTCTCGGCAATATCGTAGCCGTGGTCTTTGCCGTAGCTGGCCAGAACGTTGCGGTAGGCCTCTTCCCAGCTGTTGGGGAAATGGCTCACCTGGCTCTGGTGGCATTTGAGTGCAGAGATTTTTTTATCGAAGGTGGACGTAATATCGCTGAAATAGTTGGGCTGTTCTGCCCCCCAGAATAAGAGCTCCTTGACCTTATGTGGCTGGTAATTGTCTTTCAGCAGGTCCGGGTAGGATAAACGGTCCCGGGCATACGGGTAAACGGCATCCAGTCCCACCTGACCTGGGCTACGATGATCTCGGGGGCATACGTATTTTCTATGAGGATCAGGGGCTGCCACAATATCAGGCTTGTAGGTACGAATAATCCTGACCAGTTCCTTTCGGAACTCCGGAGTGTCCTCGATGGACTGATCATCATGATCCAGGAAGACGACCTCGGATACCCCCAGTAGATTTGCTGCAGCTATCTGCTCGCCCTTTCTGATCTGCGTAAGCCGTTCCGGCGTCATTTCAGGATCGTTCGAACCCTTGTTTCCGTTGGTGCATATAATATAAACCACGTTTTTGCCTTCTCTTATCCATTGTGCCACCGTGCCGCCGATTCCGAATTCTGGATCATCGGGATGAGGGGCAATCACCATAAGGTCGTATTTATCGGTCATATCATATACCCCCGTCATTGGTAAGATGGTGCGGTAGATACAGCTTCTTCAGGTAAACTTAAAGTTCTACGGTACTCATGTATCATCCTGTCTGCAATCGAATCCCAGCAATATTTCGTTGAAAGGACGGGCGCTGCGTGAGGTATCTCCGGCGTGCTGGTTTCAAGGTGCAGTCTGATATATGTCGCCAGGGTTTCCGGTCTGTTATCTGGAATAATTTTACATAATGATGTCAGCAGAGAAAGTTCGGGTATCTCTCCTACGCGTGTCGCGATAACAGGAGTGCCGCAATACAGCGATTCAAGTGCGGTGATACAGAAGCTTTCATAAAAAGATGGTATGATACACAGATCGGCTGCGTTGTAATACAGGGGCATCTTTTCATGGTCGATCGGACCGGTAAAAATCACTCGGTTTGTCGGTCTTCTGCTGCCGCCGGCGGAGGTCGGAACGGAGCTGCATATCGTGTGATTGCCGCAACCCGTTATGACCAGTTGCAGGTCGATTTCCGTATCGAGCAGCGATATTGCCTGTAGCAGGTTATTCAAGCCTTTAATCGGATCCGGACGGCCAACGAAAAGAAGCGTCTTCTTTTCAGGAAGGCCGCATGCGGCACGGGCGACAGGTCCGGGAGAAGGGTGAAAAAGCGCAGGATTCACCCCACAGGGTATGACGCTTATCTTACCGGCATCGATGCCGTACCTTCTGATAATCTCCCGTTTTTCTATGTAGGTCGAGGAAATAATGCGATCGCAGGAATGGATAACCGACCTTTCGCTGGCCATTCTGTGGTCAGGTTCCCGCGATGTCGGCAGAGAGCCGTTTTTTAGCTCACCCAATGTATGGAACATGGTGATGTGTGGAACTCGCCATATATCCTTCAGGTAACTTCCGACCAGCCCGGAAAGCCAGTAGTGGCTGTGTATGATGTCATAGCGAATACTTCTTTCAAGGCGGTACGAGTCTATTATCTGCGCCAGGCTGAAGGCGCGGGCTTCTTGGCAAGGCCAGGTTCGGCAATCACTGATATGTATAAGTCCTGCACGGCAGGCGGCAGAGTTGAAATTGCACGATTCCTTGTCTTTGTGACAGCGGGTATATACGTCGGTAGTAATACCGCGTTTTTTCATCTCCAGGCAAAGATTTCTGATGTAGACATTCATTCCGCCCGTATAGCGATCTCCGGGCCTGCTCCAGGGACAGGTGTGTAAACTCAGCAAAGCTATGCGTAAATTGTCCATCTGAGGCTGAATCAGCTATCTGAATATTAGAAGTTAATTATACATCTAAAAAGGCCTGTACCCGCACCTCCCAGATGAAATTTGTATTTCTCTGCTCCTTTGAGGAAATCATAGTGAAGATTTCCTTTCTCGATACTGTCCAGGATACTGTAATATTTTGAAAGCAGCCCGGCGCTCAGCCCTCGATAATCTGGAGAATAACCGCTGTTATACAGGTATGTGCCTCTGCGGTATTCGAAACAAAGGGTGGCTGCGATAGGTCGGTTATTCAGTGACAATATTCCCAGCCGCAGCATTCCGGCGGCCTGACTCAAGTTTATTATGTCTCTCATGAAAAGCTCAATCGATGGCGTGAGGAAACGTTTTTTATCTTCCCTACTCTCCCGAAAAAACCGGAGGAAAAGAGCGATGTCATCTTCACTCGCCCTGTTCTTTACCCTGAATGATATATCGCCTTCCTCGTTCAATCGTCTGTGCTTGCGCAATATCTCGTGCCTCTGCTTACTGCTCAGCAGTGCCAAGTATGCGGAAGCATCGGCGGGCAGACCGAGTGATACGGTCATATCTTTCTGTTCGCAGTCCACAGCGAGCCCGTGTTCACTGGCTATGGGTATGAGCCAGCGGTGGACGCTGGAGTCCGGCAGGAGCAGTCCCAGATCGAGTTTTGCTGCCTTTGTCTCAAGCAGATAATGCAGCAGAGTGCGATAAAAAACCTCCTCGTGTCCCTGTTCAATGATGAAATCCTGGTAGTCGAACAGGTTATCGCTACCGATAAAGCATATCGTCCCGTCTTTAATACGAAGGGGTGCTATGCCGATTACCCTGCCGGCCTCTTCCACCGCGCCGGCATTCAGAGTGCTGTCCTGCCGGAAGTGTTTCCACCAGGCTACAGCCCATTCCGGAGATGAGAAAAGAGGGGCGACCCCGGAGCGAAAGATCTCATTCCAGGGCCGGGAAAGTTCGTCGAGGCCATGAAGATAAAATCCGGCCATCCGCTGATCACCCGTATTGTGGGGTAAATCGGTAACCCTATAATTGAAAGGATTGTCCCTGCTCGGGCACGCTGACACCCTTTAAACCCAATTCTATTAATGCGTCCGCCAGTGAAAGCGCCGATTGTTCCTCTCCGTGAACCACGAAAATCCTCTGCCACCTTTCCCGGCCGGCTGCAACCCATTGAATGAGATCGTTGCGGTCCGCGTGGGCGCTGAACTCGTTAATAATCTCGACACGGCAGCGTAACTTATGCTTCTCTCCAAAGATGGTCACCTCCGGCCACCTTTCGGCAATCTTGCGTCCCAGTGTATTCTCGGCCTGCCAGCCCACGATAAGCACGGTATTGTAGGGATTGCCGATGTTATTCTTCAAGTGGTGCTGCACTCGTCCTGCTTCGGCCATACCCGAGCCTGCAATAATCATCATGGGAGTTTTAATCATGTTTAGGTGTTTGGATTCCTCCACAGATGAAACATAGCGCAAGCCGCGAAAACCGAATGGATCGGATACGGTCCTGCGCAGCTGGGCGGTCTCGGCATCGTAGCATTCCGGGTGCACCCTGAATATATCGGTAGCGTCGATGGCCAGGGGGCTGTCTACGTATATGGGGAAGTTCGGAATGCGGCCATCCAGCTTCAACTTGTGCAGGCAATAGATCAGCTCCTGCGTCCGTTCCAGGGCAAATGATGGTACGATGATCCTGCCGCCCTTTGCGAAGGTTTCATTTATCACAGCCGCGAGCTTATCCAGGACCATGCTTATATCCGAGTGCAGACGGTTACCGTAGGTACTTTCGATAATCAGGATATCGGCATCGGTAACCACGTAGGGGTCGCGGATGATTGGCATATGCTTGCGACCGAGGTCGCCCGTGAAGCATACGGATAGCCGTCTGTCTCCGTCCACGATATCGACGATTGTGATGGCCGAGCCGAGTACGTGGCCGGCATCATGGAAAACGACACTGATGTCGTCGGTGAGAAAAAACCTGTTTTGGTAAGAATTGCCGCGCAGCAGCCTTAACGTGGGTGGTATGTCCGTCGAGTCGTAAAGAGGCTCCACCGGCGGCTCATTGTGTCTGCCGCGCACTTTGTTAACATATGCGATATCGCTTTCCTGGATGCTGGCTGAATCCATCAGCATTATGTTGGCCAGGTCGAGCGTGGCGGAGGTGCAGTTGACTTCGCCTCTGAAACCCTGCTTGACCAAGTTGGGCAGATTGCCCAGGTGGTCCATATGCGCATGCGAGATGATAGTGGAGTTGATGGACCTTGGATCAAATGAGAAATGCATATTGCGCTGGTAAGTCTCGGCTCTGCGTCCCTGAAACAGACCGCAATCGAGCAGCAGGCGGTATCCGTTGATATTGAGCAGGTGCCGCGAACCTGTTACCGTTCGCGCCGCGCCGTGAAACGACAGATTAATCAATAGCCTGCCTGCCCACTATCGCCTGTCTTAGATACCAGCTGCTGACTATTTCCAGTACCTCGGCCGGTTTGTCCGTAATCCTGAGTAAGCGCAGGTCCGAGTCGGATATATAGCCGGTTGCCAGTACGGTTGTCTGCAGCCAGTCAAGAAAGCTGCGCCAGAAAACCGAGTTAAACAGTATCACCGGGAAGGGCTTTATCGTGTTGGTCTGTATCAGCGTAAGCACCTCGCTCAACTCATCCAGCGTTCCCAGGCCACCTGGCATGATAACGAAGGCGGTGGCGTATTTAACCAGCATCACTTTGCGTACGAAAAAGTGATTAAAGTTTATAGTCAGATTCGAATAGATGTTGCATTTCTGCTCCCTGGGCAGCACGATGTTCAGTCCGATCGATTTAACGCCAGCCTCGCTCGCGCCCAGATTGGCTGCCTCCATAATACCGGGGCCGCCGCCTGTGACGATATTAAAACCCTGCTTGCCGAGCAGATAGGCTATCTGGCGGGCATTCTGATAATCGGTGTCTTGCTCCGTTGCGACCGCCGAACCATAAATAGTCACGGCTGGCTCGATTCCCGAAAGCTTATCAAATCCCTCTACCAGCTCACCTATGTATCTGAAAAGTCGCCAGGATTCTTCCTTTTGGAATTCGTTGATTTCGTATTTTTCTTTCATGTCAAATGTATTTAGGATAATCCGGCGGTAATTGGCTGTCAAGACAACGCTATACGTTGTGTTAATGTTCTATGATTTTGTCACCCCTTAACTGTTCAGTGAAAATGTCCCCTTATGGAAGAGGTGATATTGAACAAGAAGGAACAGAAAAGACTTATGGTATTAAACAAACTCGAGAGGAGGGAGATA
>DAOUFT010000162.1:0-19576 GCA_034429855.1 Dehalococcoidia bacterium | reverse complement strand
CAATATGCGGCGCATGATCTTGCCCACCATCGACTTGGGCAGCTCGGTTCTGAACTCTACGTGTCGGGGCACCTTATAAGCGGTCAGCCGGTCCTTGCAAAACGATTGTATTTCTTGAGGCGTGCACTCCTGGCCGGGCTTTAGGACGATCCAGGCTTTGACGGCCTCACCCTGTAAGTCGTCCCTTACGCCTGCTACGCTCACCTCCAACACAGCTGGGTGCTGTGCAATCACCTCTTCCACATCGGCAGGGTATACTTGGTGGCCGCTGGGTTTGATCAACTCCTTCTTGCGTGATGTGATAAAGAGATACCCGTCCTCGTCTAGGTGGCCTATATCGCCGGTATACTGCCAATCGCCGCGGAACATCTCGGCGGTGGCCTCGGGATGGTTCCAGTATCCCTGCATCAGGTGCGGCGCTTTCACGATGATTTCGCCGTCCTCTCCTGTCTTCATCTCGTGCGTGCCGGTGTCGATATCGACAATCTTCATCTCCACGTCCGGTGTGGGCATGCCCACCGACCCCTCCTTCCATTTCCCCACAACCGGGCCCATGACCAGTATGCCTGACTCGGTCAGTCCGTAGGCTTCTACTATTCTGCCGCCGGTCAGGGCCTCCCACCTTTTCTTGGTATCCACCAGCAGCGGCGCCGCAGCGGTGATGCACATTTTGAGGTTGCTGAAATCCATCTTGCCCGATTTTACATCGGGATGGTTCATCAGGGCTATAAAGAGCGTTGCCACGCCGGGGAAAAAGTTGGGCCTGGTCTTTTTGAATGTGTTCAGCAGGTCCTTGATATCGCGCGGATTTGGTATCAAAATGATGGGAACAGGCGGATTAACGATGGTGGAGATGAGTATCCAGTTGCCCGCGCCGTGGAAGATGGGCATCAGCAACACGGCCTTATCGTCCCATCCCTTCAGTATAGGGGAGCACCAGGCGCGTATCTGCATGGCGTTCATAACCACGCCGCGGTGCGAATGCATCACTCCCTTGGGAGCTCCGGTGGTTCCGCCGCTGAAAAGTATCAATGCAGTATCATCAGGAACGACTTTAATATCCGGCGGCTGCGACATGGCATATTTGCGCATGATATCCTGCAGCCAAAGGTCACCCGGCTGCAGCTCGATCCTGTGTCCGCCTTTCTTCTCCATCAGCAAAGTGAACAGGGTGCGCATGAAGGGGCTCAGGTATTCTTTTATGGAAGTAGCCACAACCGTCTTTACGTTTGTTTGCGATTGGACTTTCTTGACCTGGTTGTAGAAAGGCGTCAGAACGATCACGGTCTCTGCTCCGCTATCCTTCAGAGCGTGTATCAACTCTTCTTCGGAGTAGAGCGGATTGACCTGTGTCGTGATGCCTCCCGCCTTCCAGATGGCGAACTGGCCGATAATTATCTGGGGGCAGTTGGGCATGATCAGTGCTACTCGGTCGCCCTTTTTGATACCGATGCCACCCAGCGCCTTCGCCAGCATATCCACATACTCTGCAAACCGACGGTAGGATATGGTATTACCCTTGAACCAGATCATCATGTGGTCCGGTCTCTGAGCCGCGTTCTCCTTGATCACCTCGAGCAACGTGATTTCGGGATACGGCTGCAGTGAAGCGGGTACACCCTCATCGTAATTCTTGTGCCAGGGATATTCAGTCACAGCTTACCTCCTCATCAAATTGTTGGCAACGGGGTTCCAGACAGGCCTCGATTATACCATGAACGCAGGACACACGTGGTACAATTATTGCTGTGAAAAACGCTGAGATAGCCGCGGTCTTCGATAATATCGCCGACCTGCTCGAGCTCAAAGGCGAGAACAAGTTCAAGATACGCGCTTATGCGCGTGCCGCCGAGACCATCAGACACTTGCCCGAGGAAATGGAACTGATGCATGAGGAGGGCAAGGATTTCAGGGATATTGCAGGCATCGGCGATGCTATAGCAGCCAAGTCGTTGGAGCTGATAACCACCGGACGGTTGAGGTTTTATGAAGATATCAAGGCCAGCCTGCCGGAAGGCATTATCAACCTGATGGATATACCCGGCATCGGCCCCAAGACCGCATACAAACTGGCCGCTGAACTGGGTGTGGGAAGCATTGATCAGCTGGAGACCGCCATCAGGGATGGCAGGGTGGCCAGGCTGGAAAGGATGGGAGATAAAACGGCCGCCAATATTTTGCGCGCCATCGAAGCTTTTAGACGCAAGGACAGACGCATACCGCTGGGAAAAGCCTTGCCCGTAGTGGAGGAGGTATTGAGCTCCCTGCGCGGTGTACCCGGTGTGCACAACCTCACTACTGCCGGAAGCCTGCGCAGGTTCAAGGAGACCGTTGGCGATATCGACCTGATGGGCACATCCGACGATCCCGAAGCAGTTATCAAAGCTTTCATATCGCTGCCGCAGGTGAGGGAAGTGCTGGCGCAGGGACCCACAAAGGCCAGCGTGATCCTGCCCGGCGGGCTGCAGGCGGACCTGCGCATGGTGGAGCATGCTGATTTCGGATCGCTGCTGCAGCATTTCACCGGGAGCAAGCAGCACAATGTCACGCTGCGATCCTGGGCGCAGAAAAAGGGATTCAGCCTCAGTGAGTACGGTATCGTGGATATTGGGACCGGTAAGGTGCACAGGTTTGCCCGCGAAGACGCCTTCTATGCTTTTCTCGGCCTGCAGTACATCCCTCCCGAGATCAGGGAAGACATGGGAGAGATCGGCCTTGCGGAGAGGAACGCAATCCCCGAGCTGGTGGAGCAAAAGGATATACAAGGTGATTTCCACACGCACACTGTGGGCAGCGATGGTATGGACACCATGCAGACGATGGCGGCTGCGGCTGCAGCCCTGGGATACGAATATCTGGCCATAACGGATCACTCCAGTGGCCGCAATATCGGCAGCGACAGAAAGACGGATCGTATCAGCCGGCAAACGGCAGAAATAAAAAAGCTCAATAGCTTATCCTCGAGACCTTACCTGCTGAACGGCGTCGAGGTCGATATAAAGGCGGACGGTAGCCTGGACCTTCCTGATGAGATATTGGCAGAGATGGATATTGTCATAGCCTCGGTGCATTCTTCATTCAGCCAGGCCAGAGACGTTATGACGCGCCGTATAATCGGTGCCATCGAAAATCCTCATGTGGATATGATTGCCCATCCCACCTGCCGTAAAATAGGAGAGCGTGAACCGGTGGATGTAGACCTTGAGGCCGTATACGTTGCTGCTCTCAAGCACGGCAAGGCGCTGGAGATAAACGCCATCCCCGACCGGCTGGACCTTAAGGATATACATGCCTACCGGGCGCGCGAGCTGGGGGTGACCCTGGCCATCGGCACGGATGCGCACGCAGAATATCATCTCGGCTTCATGAAGTTCGGAATCGGTGTGGCGCGGCGGGCGTGGTGCCGTCCGGATGATATTTTAAATACCAGGCCGCTTAGCGAGGTACTGGCTTTCCTGCACAGGAGCCGGGCATTATGACTCGGGAAAAATACGGTGATTTAAATGCAGCAGGATAAAGGCCAGACCTCGAATGCGGCAGCACTGGCGGGCGATGCGCGCGCCGTTCAGCATCTCAAGAACCAGGTGAAAGCCGGTTTCAACTGGTACACCGCGCTCCTTGAGTCGATAGCCATGTGGCGCAGCCCGGAAGAGGAATACAATGGGGAGCGTTACCTTTACCTGGTGGGAGGAGAGGCCTTCGACTGGCTGAGGCTGGCGGAGCGCCTTTGTGACGAAATTAAAGAGTCAATACCTCAAGATGAGCTTAACAACCTGCTCTTCCACGACCGGCCACCCCTTGAGATGAGCGACAGGGAGTTCAAAGCGGCGTTGGGGCCGGCTAAATACCGCGCTTACCTGAATTATCTCTACGGAGTCCTTATCGAGCAGGTTTTGCTGCTGGCCACCATCTATGAGGTGAGAAAGGCCAGCATGGTTCCTCTCAGCGCCGAGGAAGAGGCCGACAGAGCATACAAACGGATCTACCGTGCAGAACTGGGCGACCTTTTGAACAGGTTTCAGAGGGAGATGAGGTACCCGCACCGCAAATCGCTGACGCTGACCGAGCTCAAAGAGTTCACCTACTGGCTCTTCCGCTACAGGGTAAAGACCAGCGAGAAATCGAGGGTGGCCAGCGACACCAAAAAAGCGCTGCTGCTTATGTACCACAAGATGTCCAGCCGCAAGCGCTAACTTAGCTGTGCGAGCTCGGCCTGCATACGCGCCAGCTTATCGATATATTCCCTTAAACGTGCTTTCTCTTTGTCTATCACTGCCGCCGGCGCTTTTGAGGTGAACTGGCCGTCCTCCAGCCTCTGCGTGAGGCGTGATATCTCTCTCTCAAGCACAGCCATTTCCTTTGCCAGCCGTGCTTTCTCTGCCTCCATGTCCACCATCCCTTCCAGCGGGATGACCACGTCGGTATTCCTTAAATTCAATACGACCGCTTTTTCATTGGTGGAAGGTCGTTTTGCCATAGGCTGGATATCTATTATCGCTTTTGCCAGTTTTCCTATCACATTGGACCTCGATCCTATTGATGTGGAAAACGTCGCCACATAAGCATGTGCCTTTACCGGTTTATTGATGTCAACTTTATATTCAGCGCGTATATTTCGAATTGCACGTATAATCTCAATCTCATTCTCAATCTGATTCTCAGCGTCTTCGTCCAGCAGTTTATCGTTTGCTGAGGGGTATGGCGCGATGATGAGCGCCGATGCATCGAGCGTACCGTCGGGCAGCCGCTGCTTCAGGTTTTGCCACATCTCCTCTGTAATAAATGGCATGAAGGGGTGCAGCAAGCGCAGGGAAGTTTCCAGCACGAAGGCCAACACGGCTATGGGGGAGTCTTTTCCTCCCAGCCGCTGCTTGGATATCTCAATATACCAGTCGCAGAACTCACCCCAAATGAAGTCGTGTATTTCCTTCTCGGCCTCGCCGAACTGGAAGTCCTTCATCAACGCATTGACCTCCGCTGTAACTCTGTTGAGCTTTGAGATGATCCATCTGTCCTCGATCTCCTTGCGGCCTTTTGTTCCCGCTTCAGCGAAGGCCTTTTTTGTCAAAGGCTCAGCTTCAAGGGCCTTAAGCACGAAACGTCCGGCGTTCCACAGCTTGTTGGCGAAATTGCGCCCAGCCTCCAGACGGTGCTGTCCCATATTGAGATCGTTGCCCGGGGCGGTTCCCGTGGTCAGCGCAAAGCGCAGAGCGTCACAACCGTACTGGTCGATGGCTGTCAGGGGGTTCAGCACGTTGCCCTTCATCTTGCTCATCTTCTCGCCTTTTTCATCGCGTATCAGGCCGTGAAGATAGACAGTGCGGAATGGCACGTCCCCCGTATCCTCGATACCCATCATGATCATGCGCGCCACCCAGAAGAAAAGGATGTCGTAACCCGTCTCCATGACGGAGGTAGGATAGAAGTATTTCAGGTCCTCGGTCTGGTCTGGCCACCCCAGTGTTGAATGAGGCCAGAGGCCGGAGCTGAACCAGGTATCCAGCACATCGGGGTCCTGCTCGATGTCAGTGCTGCCGCATTTGCCGCATTTTGCTGGCGTATCCACGGCAACCGTCATCTCTCTGCATTTATGGCAGTACCAGACCGGTATGCGGTGTCCCCACCAGAGCTGGCGGCTGATGCACCAGTCGCGAATATTTTCCATCCAGTTGAGATAGATTTTAACGAAGCGCTCGGGGATGATCTGTATGCGTCCATCTTTGACTGCTTCGATGGCCGGCGCGGCCAGGGGCGCGATTTTAACGAACCATTGCTTGCTAACCTCCGGCTCGATTACTGTTGAGCAACGAAAGCAGTGGGGGATAGCGTGAGAGTAAGGCTCGATCTTTTCCATCAGCCCGGCCTTTTCAAAGTCCTCAACTATTTTTCTGCGCGCTTCAAACCTGTCCAGATCCGCATAGGGTCCGGCATTGCCATTCATGCTGGCATCCGGATTGAGAATGTGGATAACCGGCAAGCCGTGCCGCTGGGAGATATCGAAGTCCACCGGATCGTGTGCAGGGGTTACTTTAACCATTCCTGTGCCGAATTCCTTGTCTATAACAGCGTCGGCAATAATGGGAATCTCGCGGTTGATGAAAGGAAGAAGGACTTTCATTCCTATCAGAGAAGCATAGCGCCCATCCTCAGGATTGACGGCTACGGCGGAGTCGCCCAGATAGGTCTCGGGTCGGGTAGTGGCCACCGTAATATATCCACTGCCATCAGCATAGGGATATTTCATGTGCCACATATTGCTGACCAGGTCCTTGCTCTGCACCTCCAGGTCGGAGAGGGCGGTCCTACATCTGGGGCACCAGTTGATGATGCGCTCGCCGCGGTAGATCAAACCTTTGTTGTACAGGCGTACGAAGGCTGTTTTAACCGCCTTGACCGGACCGTCGTCCAGGGTGAAGCGTTCACGCGACCAGTCACAGGATGCTCCCAGGCGCTCGTGCTGATGCGTGATGGCACTGCGTGATTTATTGGCCCAGGCCCAGGTGCGCTCCAAGAATTTTTCGCGCCCTATCTCATGGCGGTCCAGCCCCTCTTTAGCCAACTCCTTCTCGACCACCACCTGCGTGGCGATGCCGGCATGGTCGACGCCTGGCAGCCAGAGAGACGGGTCTCCCTTCATTCTGTGCCAGCGGGTCATGATGTCTTCTAGGGCCGCCGTGAGGGCATGGCCCACATGCAGCTCACCGGTTACATTGGGTGGCGGCATGATGATGGTAAAGGGCTTTTTCCCGGGATCTATTTTAGGTTTAAAGTAGCCGCCGTCCAGCCAGAGTTTATAGAGGCTTTGCTCCACGTCCCTGGGCTCGTAGGTTTTAGGTATATCAGGCATGTTTGTCCCCGCGTTTATTAAATATCCTCATCGGATTCAGGCAATTTGAGCTTCCAGTCTATAATCCTGTGAACGACACCTATCAGCAACCAAGAATAGGCTGCAAGACTGGCGTTTATAAATGCCAGCCCAATCGATACGGTAAACCAGCCCGGAGCGATCAGGTTCATTATTATACCGCGCCTGACCCGCGCGCGGCCAAGCCCTTCAGCAACCAGTTTGCGGCGCACGCTATATAGCCATAGTCCGGTGGCCGTGAATCCGGCGCAGGCCATGTTAGCGGCATAAAGGACGACACTGGCCGTCTCCTCGAAGTCGCTCAGAACGCTGGTGGAGAAGGGTATCAGCACGATGAACATGAGGAAAAGAAGATTTAGCCAGAGCAATCCCTTATCAAACCTGCGAATGTAGCGGAACTGGCGTACATGTACCATCCAGTAAAGCCCGATAACCACGAAGCTGATGAGGAAAGCCAGATACTTGGGCCACAGCGACAGCAGGGCCTGCGGCACCTCTTCCCGAGAGGTCCCGAGGGGCAGTACGATATTCAGTATAAGTAGAGTAATGGCGAATGCGAATATGCCATCGCTTAAAGATAGCAGGCGGCCGATGATCTTTTCATGGTCAGTGTTGATGCTCTCGTCGGATTCCATAATCAGGTTATCTGAGCCGGCTATATAGCAGTATTATTAAAGAGGCCTGCTGCACCTATTTTAGAATGCCGCGCAGTTTATCGAGCACCCTGTCCGCCACCTCGTCTTTGGTCATAAGGGGCAACTCATCCATTTTGCCCTTGCTGTCGATGATAGTCACACGGTTGGTCTCAGTGCCGAAACCGCAGTCCTTCTGAGTGATGTCGTTGGCCACGATGAAATCCAAGCCCTTCCTTTTAACCTTATCCCTGGCGTTGGCGATCAGATCATGGCTCTCGGCAGCGAAACCCACGCGTACGAAATCCCCCTTGACCTGAGCCAGAATATCGGGCGTCTTCTCAAGCTCAACCGTCATATCGCTCAGTTCCTGCCTCTTGATCTTGTTGGGAGCAATTTTGATCGGCCGGAAATCTGCCACGGCGGCGGCCATTATGAGCGCGTCTGTCTTTTTAACCGCATTCTGAACAGCCTTCAACATTTCCTCCGCCGTGCGGATACCGATGATCTTGATGCCGGGAGGAGCCGCCAGAGCGGTCGGGGCGCTGATGAGGCATACTTCAGCTCCGCGGTTGCGAGCCGCTTCAGCTATTGCGTATCCCATTTTGCCGGAGGAGTGGTTTGTTAAGCAGCGGACCGGGTCCAGTGGCTCCTGCGTTCCTCCCGCGGTGACCACAATATGCCTGCCCGCAAGATCGCCCTTACGGCCCAGCACCTGCATTGTAATGCCGTATATCTCGTCCAGAGAGGTTAAACGGCCCAGCCCGATCTTGCCCGAGGCCAGTCTGCCGCGCGCCGGGCCGACGAAGGTGAAGCCGCGCTTCACCAGTCGAACTACGTTTTCCCGTGTGATTGCGTTGGACCACATATTGTCGTTCATGGCCGGGGCTATCACGATGGGCGCCTTGGTGGCCAGCACGGTGCAGGATAGCATGTCGTCGGCCATGCCGCAGGCGATCTTAGCTATTATATTGGCGGTTGCCGGCGCAATCAGTACGATATCGGCCGCCTCGGCCAGCGCGACATGCTCAACGCTGAACTCGGAAGCCAGGTCCCACATGGTGGTAACTACCGGGCGGCCTGTTATATTGCGGAAGGTGAGCGGAGATATAAATTTTTGAGCAGACTCTGTCATGATGACGTCGACGCGGAAGCCCTCCGCTGTGAAGCGGCCGGCAAGCTCAACAGCCTTGTAAGCCGCGATGCTGCCCGTTACTCCCAGCACTAAGGTTTTTAATCTGTTCGCCATATGCTATTCCTAATCAGTCACAGTTCATATTATAGATCAGTCGCAGTCCGATCAGCGTAAGGTCGGCATTGACGATATCTATGATGGTGGTAGCCATGGGTGCCATGTTGGCAAAGCCGCCTGTGGCCACTACTTTTGCTTTTTCATCCAGTTCGGCCTGTATGCGCTGCACCAGTCCCTCGATCAGGCCTATGTATCCGAAAACTATGCCCGACTGCATCGCGGTAACGGAGTTGCGTCCGATGGCCTTTTTGGGTATGGCCAGTTCGATCCTGGGCAGCACCGCTGTGCGTGTGAACAAGGCCTCGGTGGCTATGGCTATGCCGGGCGCAATGGCGCCCCCGATATAGCGGCCGTCCTTCGAGACAACGTCGAAGGTTGTAGCGGTGCCCATGTCGATAACGATCACCGGCCCCCCGTAAAGATTATGGGCAGCCACTGCGTTGACTATACGGTCCGGCCCAACTTCGCGTGGATTATCCATGTCGATGCGGACGCCGGTCTTAACGCCGGCCTCCACTATAAGTGGCGCCTTCTTGAGAAAGCTTTTACACACCTGCTCGAAGACGATCAGCATGGGTGGTACAACGCTGCATATAACTACGTCTTTGAGCTGCGACCCTGTCACTCCCCGCCGTTCCATGAGCGACAAAATAAGATGGGCGTATTCATCCGCGGTGCGATGGATGGCGGTGGATACGCGCCAGGTCGTTTTGATCTTTTCCCCTTCAAAGACCCCGAACGTGATATTGGTATTGCCGATATCGATCGCCAGCAGCATGGTAACTCATTATGACATAAATAGGGCTGTCATTGCGAGCGCTTAATCAAGCTTTTCTTTCAGGTTCCTGATTGCTTTGGGTAAGGCCGGAAGAAGGTCTGTGGCAAGCATACCCGTATCGCCTAGTTCGCGACGCACCAGCTCGCCCGCAGTCGCGTGAATGTGAACTCCCAGGACGGCGGCATCAAAGGGCGACAAACCCTGTCCGGCCAGACCTGCGATGACTCCGGCCAGCACGTCGCCGGTGCCGGCTGTGGCCAGACCTGCGCTGGCATAATCGCTTATGCGCACGCGACCGGCAGGATCAGCGATGATGGTGTACGCTCCCTTGAGCACCACGACTTTGTCCCATTTGACTGCGGCTTGGCGGCACATCTCCAGCCTGTTACCCTGTAGTTTATCTATGGTGATTCCCAGTAGCCTGGACATCTCACCAGCATGGGGTGTAACCACCGTACCAACAGGTAGATATTTCCACCATCCGTCAATTCCTGCAACTATGTTAAGTGCGTCGGCATCCAATACTAGAACAGGTGCATTATCCGGCAGGCCCATAAGAATATTTTTTACAAAGTCCCTGGTATGGGGCTGCTGTCCAAGGCCGCAGCCTATCAAAAGAACCCTATAATAGGGGAGTATGCCGAGAATGGCTGAAGAAGCTTTGGATGAGAGAGTTGCCTTTGCTGTCTCCGGCAATGGCGCGTAGGTTATTTCAGTAAGCTTGGAAGCGAGTATCGGCTGCAGGCTTCTGGCAGTTGATAGCGTCACTACCCCTGCTCCCACGCGTGCCGCACCCATGCAGGCTAGGTAGGCTGCGCCGATATAGTTTTCCGATCCAACAACAGCCAGGACTCGCCCGAACGTACCTTTATTGGCACTGGACGGTCGAGCCGGGAGGACGGAACGAGCCCATTCCGAAGTGATCAGCTCCGTTTTAATATGCCTGCTCAGGCTGGCAGGTATTCCGATATCTGCTATAACCACCTTACCCGCCATGCCTGCACCCGGGAAGCTATAAAGACCGGGTTTGGGCAGTCCCAGAGTTACTGTGAGGTCTGCCTTGATGCAGCTCTGATCCACACCTCCGTTATCGGCATTCATTCCTGTTGGGATATCGATGGCTACTGTTATAAGCTGCGGCCGCCGTCGTTTCTCAGCATTGATCCTATCAATGATTTCTTTGAACTGACCTTCCAGCGGACGTGCCCGGCCCGTGCCCAGAATGCCGTCAATGACAACCTCCGCTGCTGCCAGCATGTGTTTCAGCTTGGAATAGCGGAGATCCTTATGCATGTAAAAAAGAGAGATGCCATGCTTTATTGCCAGTGCCATGTTTTTATCTTCAGGCGGTCTTTCGCTCAACAAATAGATGGTCACATCAGCGCCCCACTCATGCAGGTACCTCGCCGCCACCAGTGCATCACCCCCGTTATTGCCCGGTCCGGCCAGCACAAGGACTAGTCGCCCTGCAATATAATCGACAAAAGCACGGGTCTTCTCTGCTACAGCCCGTCCGGCGTTTTCCATGAGCAATGAAGTGGCAATGCCACACTCTGCCGCTTTACGGTCTATGGCTCTCATCTGATCGGAAGTTACTATCTTCATCACCTTGCTCCTTGCCCTGGCGGACGACTCTGTGATCCGAATTCATCCATCATCCGGTTCATGGCGGCCCAGTGCGTACCTCTCCAGTAGATTCGTTGGCAGGAAGGGCACTGCATATAATGCTCCTGAAACTCATGTACTCGTTTCGGTACCGATCCGGCCACCTCGCTTTTATCCCTGCTGAGAAGCTTGCTATTGCATTCCAGACAGCGGGTAAAAGGCCTGTAGCCCCGGTCGATTTTGAGTGATGAAATAGCGGTTCTCATCTGCTCTACAGGATCATCCCCGGATACCAGCAAAGCCCTCACACGTCCGCAAGCGACCGCGCGCCTTTTCATAAACTCGGTGTCGCGAGTTATAACGGTCCGGCCCTGCGCCAGCGCCAGCTTAACCATACCCCCGTCGTCCGGCCCGTTGAACAAGATCGTGTCGTACCCCATCATACGCAGCCATCTGGCAAGCTTGCCCGCGTTGGCATCCACTATAAACCGCTGCTCCACGTTCTAATCAAATTTTAAGGACTAATCAATCCGCCCGCAAGGGATTAAAATCAGTGCCGTAGTCATAAGTATCGAGGTTCTCAGACTTTTTCAGATACCCTACCATCGCGTAAGTCAATGGCGTAGCCAGTATTTCATAACATACTTTGATCAGCCAATGCCAGAATATCATGGACAGAATGACTGCGGGCGAAAGCACTCCCCAAAAGCCAACCAGTAGCACAATAGCGGTATCCACGGCCTCACCCGCTATGGTTGATGCGATGGTGCGCGTCCACAGCCATCTACCTCTGGTAAGCATCTTCAAGCGGGCCATTACGTAGGAGTTTACAAATTCTCCTGCCAGGTAGGCTATGAAAGAAGCGATCAGAAAGCGGGGTGTATTGCCCAGTATACGTTCATAGGCGGCCTGCGCATCGAATACCTGTGCTGCGGGCATGATGCCTACCAGCCATATTGCAATGACCAGCAGCAGGTTGCAGAAAAAGCCGAGCCAGATAATGCGCCTGGTATTGCCATAGCCGTATACCTCGGTCAGCACATCACCGAAGATATAACTGAGCGGGAAGATGATGATAGCTGCCGGCAGTGTAAGACCGAATACCTCGATCTGTTTAACAATCAGGATATTGGATGCGAGTATACAAGTGATAAAAAGGGCCGCTATAAAGACAAAGCTGCTCGAGTATGATGATCGGGTCTTTTCTGACATGATGCCTCGCCTAGATCCAGTTCTTGCGGTGGAAGTACCACAGCATGGCAACTGCGGTGACCAGCATAAGGCCTATTATAAGGACGAAAGTCAGCGGTTCACCGCCGCCGTTTCCGCCCGGGAGATGGACATTCATACCGTAGACGCTGGCAATAAGGGTGGGGGGCGCCATCAATGCCATTACGATGGTCAGCACCCGCATCACCTCCTGTATGCGATGCGATGTCAACCAGTTGCTTGTATCCGCCAGCCCGTCCACAACCTCCTTGCAATCTTCCAGCCCGTCCCAGATCTTGCGGATATGGTCGGCTATATCGCCGAAATACACATCTTGATCCTCTTTAAAAAAAGGGTACTTCTCCTTTTCCAGCTCCTCCACCACGGATATCTGAGGATGGATAATGCGGCGGAATGAGATGAGGTCACGACGTATCATGGAGATTTCTCTGACAGTCTCGGGAACAGCGCGTGAGAAGATGAGGTCCTCAATCTTGTCGACGTTATCCTCGATCCTGTCCAGAATGGGGAAGCAGTAGTTGACCAGTCGATCGAGCAGCTGGTAGAACAGGAAGCTGGCGCTGCGGCCCATGTACTTCTGACGCACGTTTTCATCGATCAGACATTCGTTGAACATCTTGGAGAGCGGCTTGAGGTCACCCTTATGGCTGGTGACCATGAAGTTTTCACCTATGAAGATGTCGAGCTCGCTGGGAGTTGTCACGCGGTTGGTCTTATCGAAAACGGGGAAATGAAGGACAATAAAAAGATATGATTCATAGTCATCAATTTTAGGCCTCTGATTGCGGCTAAGCACATCGTCCAGCGCCAGTGTATGAAAATGGAAATTATCTGCCAGGTACTGCACCTCTCGTTCGGTGGCATTTTCAATATAATACCAGGTCAGCCTGCCGCTGCAGCAGACCAAGTTGATATTATATGAATCTGTCGGGGCTGTAATTTGCATTATTTTCACCGTGCAATTTTACTGTCGAACATTTATGGGCGACAACTTGTAATTATAAATCTTCTGAGATTTTATTTACAGGCGTATCTCATTCGACTTGTCAGCGGAATTACAAACGGCTATATTGAATAACATGATGAGCGGAAAGACTAAACAGATGTCGATAGGAAAGATCAGGGGGTTGCAGCAGATAGCGACACCAGAGGGAAGACTTGTCATGTGTGCCATGGATCACCGATCCGGGCTTGTCACTATGATGGAGGGATCGCAGCATGGAGCCCCCGATTATGCTGAGCTCGTGCAGCTGAAGCTGGATATGTGTTCGGTACTGGGACCTCATTCCAGCGGCATATTGCTTGATCCGGAATACGGGGCAGCACAATGCATAGCCGGCGGCGCTTTACACGGTCAGACCGGGCTGCTGGTCAGTGTCGAAGCCACAGGATATCAGAAAGACCCCATCGGACGGCTAACATCGTTGCTCAAGCATTGGAGTGTCGAAAAGATCAAGCGAATGGGCGCATCGGCGGTTAAGATACTGGTCTATTACAGGCCGGATATTGCCGGGCTGGCGCAAAAACAGCTTAAAATAATCGAAAGGGTTGCGGCGGACTGTATCAAGTACGATATTCCGCTGCTGGTCGAGCCCAAGACCTACCGGGTAGAAGGCGAGAGTATGGATTCCGCCGAGTATGCACGCAATCTGCCTGAGATGGTAATCGAAACTGCACGGCAGATCACCGCCCTGCCGATAGATGTACTGAAGGCGGAGTTCCCTGCGGATATGAAATACGAGCACGATACGGAAAAGCTGGCCGGGTATTGCCGGAAGCTTGACGTAGCATCCTCTGTTCCCTGGGTTATCCTCAGCGCGGGGGTCGACTATGATACCTTCAAACGGCAGGTAACCATCGCCTGTCAGGCCGGCGCCTCCGGATTGTTAGGCGGGCGCGCCATCTGGCAGGAGGCTACCGAGATGGGATCAAGAGAAGAAAGGGTCGGCTTCCTGAGGAGGACTGCGGCGAAAAGGATGCAGGAGCTGAATGAAATAGCCGTACGCTATGCCAGGCCCTGGTATGGCAAGTTTGGCCTCAGTGCGGAGAAACTTGCGGACATTGATGAGGGGTGGTACCGCAGGTATTAAGGTGCAAGATGGCTGATCTGCCGTGGCAGGGTTTCGCCCTGCGAAAAACCAAAATCGTTTGCACTATCGGTCCCAGCAGTATAGTTCCTTCCGTGATCAGACAGCTGCTTGAGGCCGGGATGAACGTCGCCCGAGTTAATGCCTCACATGGCACCGTCGAAGAACATGTTGAGTATCTCAGCCTGCTGCGCCGGGAGGCTGCGAAGCTGAAGTTGTCACCTGCCATACTTCTCGACCTGCCCGGCCCCAAGGACCGCACGGGCAAGGTCAAGAAGGGCGGGATCAAGCTCAGAGAAGGAGCCGATTTCGTGCTGACAACGCGCGATGTGCTGGGAGATGAATCACAGGTCTCGGTCGATCTGCCGGACCTCCCCCACCACGTCAAACTGGGGCAGAAAATCCTGCTGGATGATGGGCTGATCAGCCTGAAAGTGGAATCAATCAGCGCCGATTCAGTTAGATGCAAGGTGATTACCGGGGGCAGGCTATACGACAATAAAGGTATCGCCGTGCCCGGCGTAATATGGGATATCGACACAATTACCGAAGATGACTGGCGGCACCTCGAGTTCGTTGTCGCTCAGGATATCGACTTCGTGGGACTTTCCTTTGTGCGCAGTGCTGAAGACATTATCAAGGTACGGAAATTCCTTGTTGAACGAGGATCGACTGCCAAGATAATCGCCAAGATTGAACGCCTGGAAGGGCTCAGCAATTTCGATGCGATTCTGGAGGAGGCCGATGGCGTAATGGTGGCGCGAGGTGACCTGGGCGTCCAGATACCGATACAGCGTGTACCGATCGTTCAGAAGGAGCTGATTAAAAAATGCAACCACGTGGGCAAACCGGTTATCGTGGCAACTCAGATGCTGGAGTCGATGGTCGATTCTCCCATGCCCACGCGCGCCGAAGCTACTGATGTGGCCAATGCTATCTTCGATGGTACAGATGCCATTATGCTTTCTGAAGAGACGGCGGTCGGACAGTATCCTGTCGAGAGTGTAAAAATGATGTCGCTGATTGCTCTTGAAGCTGAGGCTGCGCTACCCTACGATGAGAACATGGCCAGCCGCGGAAAGGACCTTCAACCGCTGACTGACGATGCTATCAGTTACGCTGCCTGCCATACGGCACACCAGCTGGGGGCTAGAGCTATCATAGCCTACACGGCTTCGGGCAGCACCGCCAGGCGCGTATCGAAGTACCGTCCTCGCACTCCCATATTGGCCGTTACCGCCGTGGAGTCTATACGCAGACAGTTGTCCCTGTCATGGGGTGTGACGGCCCTTAAAATTCGTGAGCCTAAAATGGTCGTGAATATGTTTACAGAAGCTGCAGATGCCGGTCGCAGATGCGGCCTCTGCTCTGCGGGAGACCTGGTGGTGGTGACCGCCGGAATTCCCATGGGTAAATCCGGCACCACCAACATGCTCAAAGTCGAGAAGATCTGATTGATTGCGACTATTACACTTAATCCATCGCTGGACAGACATGTGGCGGTGGAGAATCTAATACTTGACGATACCAATCGCTGGCTCAGCTTTAAGAGTGAGCCGGGTGGCAAAGGTATCAACGTCTCCAGGGTGGTTAGAGAGCTGGGTGGTAAAACAACTGCCTACGGCTTCGTTGGCGGATTTGCCGGCAGGACGCTTAAAGCGATTCTAAAACAGCAGGGTGTCCCCTGCGATTTCACGCCGATCAAGTCCGAGATCAGAAGCAATTTCATTATCACCGATCTCAAGACACATTGCCAGACCCGAATCTCCGCGCCCGGTCCCAGAGTCTCAGCAGGCGAGCTTAAAAAGCTGGTATCCAAGGTTGTATCTCTCAAGCCCAGACCCGCCTATATGGTTATGGCCGGAAGTGTGCCGCCGGGAGTACCTTTCTATATATACCGGGACCTTATTCATGAGATGAAAGCGTTGGGCATAGTCACAGTGCTGGATTCGGCTGACCTGTGGCTGCAGGAGGGCATCAAGGCATCACCTGATGTAGTCAAACCGAATGTGCGGGAGGCGCAGACTGCCATGGGAGTTGAGCTTTCAAGCCAGGAAGATATTATCCGTGCTGTGCGGACTTTGATCGGCAACGGCATCGGCATTGCAGCGATTTCGTGCGGCAGAGAAGGCATGATCATCGGCGATAAGGACATGATATTTAAGGTGGTGCCACCAGGTGTGGATGTTATGAGCACTGTCGGCGCAGGGGATTCCAGCGTAGCCGGGCTGGTATTTAAACTGAGTTGCGGCGGTGGTCTGGAAGAGGCTTCGCGCTTTGCCGTCGCAACCGGTACGGCGGCTACATTGACACCCGGCACCGAGCTGTGTCATAAGCGTGACGTGGAGCTGCTGCTGCCGCTGGTAAGAGTCGAAAGGATACCGTTCTGATAGGTGAAATTACAGGGAGGTTTTGGTTCCCGCGCTGTTAAAAAAGAAGGCATTGCTGAATTCATTCGCCAGTACGGCGCTCGACTTAAGTCCTGTGCAGTGCGATACCCCCAGTCTGGAAATATTAAAACTTCGCAACGCCTTAACCGTTTGTTCCATTCTTGTTTTATCAGCGCTGACAAGATGCGTCCCACCGATGACGGCATAGATATCTCTTACTCCGGTAATCTCTTGCGCGTGCATGATCGTGCTGATCAATCCCCTGTGCGCGCAACCCAGCAGAAGAACCAGCCCTTTCTCGGTTTTAATGATAAGTGATAGGTCGTCAGTCAGTGGGTCAGGCACGTAATTCCCTTCTTGTTTGATATGAAGCGAGGGATCGATCTGCTCGTAGTCGACGCTGACCTTGACCTCTCCTGTGGTGGTGATATTCTCTGATAGTTTTACGGGCATGCTTGAAAGGTTGAAACGAGCGCCCAGAGCCTCAAGTTCCTCACGTGTGAAAGGTATACTTATTTTCCGGGCGGGGAACCCTTTAGCGCAGAAATACTTCTCCTGAAATATGTCGGGATGAGCTGTGATTTCGATGCCGTTCGGTCTCCTGCCGGAACTTCGTATCAGGGCCAGGACTTCTTTAAGGCCTCCCGTATGATCGTAGTGGCCGTGGCTCAGAGCTATTTTATCTACAGTTTCCAAATCGACGCCGAGCCTCTTTGCATTGTCGATTACGTGACGTGTTGGCCCGGTATCGAAAAGGATTCGCATTGAGTCCGCTTCTATCAACAGACTCTGTCCCCATTCTCCATACAGCGATGGCGCGCCCGAGGTGTTTTCAACTAGGGTTGTAATGGTTATCGCCATACTTCCTCTCCTTGATCTACATCAGCATGTCGGACAGTATAGGAACAAGTTCGTCCAGGCTTTTAAGCGATCCCGTGAGGCCGGATTCCCTGTTGCGGTCGAGGTGGTAAGCCTTTATGCCTATACTGACTGGCTCGATGAAATCGAACTGCAGGTGGTCGCCTACGTGGATGACTTGGCCCGGATCCACTCCAAGATCGCGACACATGGCGGACCAGAAATCAGCGGTCTTGACCTGTTGGTAATCTGAAGTTGACGAATAAATCGCGCTGAAATTATGTTCTATATCCCTTAGTAGATGCCTCAGAAATGGCCGGGGTGATCCCGATGCTATGGTCAGCCTGTACTTGTTTCGAAGTCGCTCAAGCACATTTTTAGTGTCCGGATAGTACTGCACTCTCGGCTGCAGTTCCTCCATGGCTATATCGGCATTACCCAGGTCGAAGCGGGTGAACCAGTACTGGACATCATACCATTCCAATCGCTGGTCACCGATGCTATCATAAGCTTGCCTTACCTTAATGGTCGCCTCCTCAAAATTCGTACCGTGTCTTTCAGAGTACCGGCCAGGTATCAACTCGAACCAGATGGCGCTGCTGAAATCCGTGGTCACCAGTGTGCCTTCCACATCGAAGGAGACCACTTTAATACGGCCATTATTACTGCTCATGACTACAAATTTTAACATGTTGACTGCGGTTGTGCCCTCAATGGGCGTTATTTCCTCCATTGCAACTTACGCGATAAAATAAATGTCAGTATGGATCTGGAAAAGCTGAATCAATACCATTTTGAGACGGGGCCGATTCGTCCTCCCAGCGAGGCCTATTCTCTTTTAATACGCGCCACACGCAACTGCCCCTGGAATAGATGCGCCTTTTGCCATACTTACCGGGGATGCAAATTTGAACTGCGCCCTGCTGAAGATGTGATAAGAGATATAGAGACGGCACGGGCGATAACGCAGGGCATCAAGGAGTTCGGGTGGCAGAACGGCTTCGGCGACCGCATGCGCGATGTAGCAGCCTATATTCACAATCTGGCGAATGATAACAGCTCGGTCAGGCAGGTGTCCCTATGGCAATGGGCCGGTGGGAGGTCGGTCTTCCTGCAAGATGCAAACAGTATTATCATGCGCCATGCGGACCTGCTACGTGTCGTATTGGCGCTCAGACAAAACTTCCCTGAATTGGACCGCATTACCTCTTATTGCCGTTCCAAGACGGCCGCCAAGAAAACCGTGCAGGAACTGAAGGAACTAAGGGAGGCCGGTCTGTCTCGTATTCATGTCGGAATGGAAAGCGGTTGTGATGATGTGCTTAAATTTATGACCAAGGGCATGACCTCAGATGATCATGTCAAGGGTGGACTCCATATAAAAGAGGCAGGGATGGAGCTGTCTGAGTATTATATTCCCGGATTGGGAGGCAGGCGGTGGTCACAGGAACATGCAGCACAATCAGCCGCCGTTCTAAGCCGCATAAATCCCGATTTCATAAGATTGAGGACTCTGATGGTGGGGGAAACGTTGCCGCTGTGGGAAAAGGTCAGGTCCGGTGAATATGACGTACTAAAGGAAGACGACATCGTCAAAGAGACAGGCGATTTTATCGCAGCGCTGGATTTCACAGGAGAATTGAAAAGCGACCATATTGTGAACCTGCTCCCAGAGCTGGAAGGGAGATTCCCGCAGGCTAAGCAGAGCTGCCTGGACACCATCAATCGATATCTTTCCATGCCCCTCAGGGAGAGGCTCAATTATCGGGTGGGCAGGCGGGCCGGGGTTTATGAAAAGCTTGATGATATCTATAACACGGCCAAATACGAGAAAATTGATACAGCCATGCGACGGGTGGGCGTTGAGACAGCCGAGCAG
>DAOUFT010000161.1:0-6546 GCA_034429855.1 Dehalococcoidia bacterium | reverse complement strand
AAGGAAATGTGTTACTACGCTGCCGCGCTCAGCCGCCCACAAAGCGCCCTATGACGTCTATGCAATCGCCATCCTTCAAAGTGTGATCGGCGAGTTGTCTGATATGGACGCGGTTGACCAGTATGTTGCTGTCTCCGGAGATGGTCCGCTGCTCTTTAACACCGTGACTGAGCAGGCGGGCATGGTATCTGGGCCCGTACGTTTCTTCCATCTTCTGTACGAAGTCTTCAACTGTGGCGGCCTGCATGGTGAACCTCTCGACTCCCAGGTAGAGTCGCCAGGGCCCTACGAACCTGACGTTCACGTTTGCCATTATTTCTCCACCTGGACCAGAGGTATGCTTTCGACGCTTCCATCGGCGAAATCTATAAAAAGAAGGCGGTTGCGGATGGGTTCACCTACGCCGGTGATGAGCTTAACCGCTTCCTGAACCTCCCAGGCGGCGATGGCGGCCGGGGTGGCCGGTGGATTGCCTGTAATAGATTCGACTCCATGCACATCACATCCCTGGCCGTATATTGCAGAAAGGCCTTTGTCGCCGGGCAGCACGGTCATTACCTGTCCGTAAAAGCCGGCGACTGCGCCGTGGATAAAGGGCATGTCCAACTTGCGGCAGGACGACTCCACAACTCTGCGGGAAGGCAGGCTGTCCAGCGCGTCTACCACCACATCGCATCCTTTGAGCAGCCCATCAACATTGGATTCTTCGATATAAACGTTGCAGCACTTGACTTCTATCGACGAGTTGATACGTTTGACCCGCTGCACAGCGATCTTTACCTTCGATTTACGCAGCACGTCTTCGTCCGAAAGTATCTGACGGTTCAGGTTGTTCTCCACGAACCGCCCATTGTCTATAATTACCAGACGTCCGATACCCTGCCGGGCCAGCAGTTCGATTACGCTGCCACCCAGTCCGCCCGCGCCGCACACGGCCACAGTTGAGCGTAGCAGCTTCAATTGCCCCTCGATCCCCACGGTGCCTATGTTGCGCAGATAACGCATGGGAACAACGCTGTTTTCAAGACAGGCGATTTCGACTTGCAGTGGAGAAAGCCCGCAGCGCAAGGCTATTGTGCGCACGTCATTCAGGCTGACAATGCGCAGCCTCATTCCGCCGCCTGCTTCCACCAACCTGCTATTACGCGCTACCAATCTGTTCAGGCTGTTTCGATCACTCATGTGAATCGATTATACATTAAAACGGTTTTTTGTTTAATACATCGTGGCTATGCATTGCTCAATTTGATTAAACGTGACGCCGAAGGTATTATAGTCTCATCAAATCGCATGAGGAGATTATAATGCTACCTGAACTGGGCAAACTGGATCGTGCTACCTTCGACCGCATAATTCTTTCGCGGCTGGGTAAAAAGGACAGGGCCGTGGTTATCGGACCGCAGCATGGCGTGGATGCAGCAGTCGTCGACCTGCCCGGCGGCGATGTGATGGTTATTGCTGAAGATCCCACATTCGGAATGCCGGTTATTATGCCGTATTTCGGTTGGGCTATAGTCCACATTTGTGCCAGCGATGTTGCGGTGCTGGGTGTCAAACCCAGGTACATGACTATCTGCCTGATGTTCCCGCCGGGTACGTCCGAAAAAGTCATAGATAAGGTATGGGCTCAGGTGGATGAGGAGTGCCGTAAGCTGGATATCGCCATAATCGGCGGGCATACGGGCATTTACCCCGGAATGTCTTTCCCCCTCAACGGAGGCTGCACCGTGATAGGCCTGGGCAAGCGCAGCCAGATAACAGCAGCCTGCAATGCCAAGATCGGCGACCGTGTCATCATGACCAAGGGTCCGGCAGTAGAAGCGACGGGATTGCTGGCTTGGCAAGCGTCCAAATCCCTGTCGAAAAAGCTGGGACGCAGCACGGTGGCCAGAGCTAAGGAATACCTGCTGCAAATGACTGTGGTCGAAGATGCGCTCACGGCTGCACCCCTGGCGCACGCCATGCACGATGCTACCGAGGGGGGGCTGCTCAACGGTGTATTCGAGGTGGCTGCGGCCTCCGGGCTGGGCGTGACGCTGTACGAGGACAGAATCGTGATCCCCGACGAGATAGACGCCGTATGTAAAGCATTCAAGATCGACCCGCTCATCTCTATCGGTGAGGGCACTCTGGTCATCACGGCGCCACCGGCCAACAGTGGCAAGATTATCTCCAGACTGAAGAAGAAGAAAATCCCGGCCTGGGATATCGGTGAAATCACGCCGCGTGAGAGGATTTTTATACGCAAAACAGGGAAAAAACAGAAACTTGCGCCGGTGCTGGTAGACCCCTTCTGGCCGGCTTATTTCAGTGCTGCCGAGGGTTGAATAATGACAAAGAAAGATGCGGCCGAAAAAGTGATGGGAAATCTCTGCGTTGCTGTGGAGAGGCTGCAGCGCTGCAAGGATTTTTCCTTGCTGATGCCGGAGGTACGAGTCAATGTTGTCCACGCGTTGCCTGGCGCCCAGGGCCCATCTCAGGTTGCGGCTATCGACGGCCGCATCACCGTGGTCAACGGATATCCCCTGGCCAGCGGTATGCCGAAGTGGGGTGGCTCCGACCATATGGCGCGGCTTGTCATAGAGGCTAGAAAGCATAATCCCGGGGTCAATGCAGGAATCAATTTCAAATGCGATGACGGTATTATCAAGGTGGTTAAAAAATATGCGCGGGAAAAAAAGCTGGTCTTCGGCTGGATAGATCGCACCTGTGAGCCGGATGAGGTATCGAAGGCTGACGGAATGTCCATGCCCTGGAAGATAAAACAACTGGTCAGGATCGGCGGCAGGATGCCGGACATCTTCTACGAGGGCGACGGATGGGGCAAGGAACCGCTATTCGTGGCTCTCGGGATCGATGCCGTAAGCGTTGTTAAAACGGCCATGGATATAGCGAGACGTTACGCGCGAGAGATGGGCCGGCGTAAATGAAGGAAAAGTCATGGAAAAGTGTGAGAAGAACAGCGATCTGATCGAGAAGATACTTAAACTGAAAAAGAAACGCAGGGCCGTTATCCTTTCGCATAATTACCAGCGCCCGGGTGTGCAGGATATCGGCGACTTCGTAGGCGATTCGCTGGAATTGAGCAGAAAGGCAGCGGAGATAAAGGCGCCGGTGATTGTTTTCTGTGGGGTGCATTTCATGGCGGAGACGGCATCCATACTGTCTCCCGACAGCGCGGTTTTACTGCCCGATGCTGGGTCGGGCTGTCCCATGGCTGATATGATCACAGCCGAGCAGCTGGTCGCCAGAAGAAAGGAGCTGCCCGGCGCGCGAGTGGTCTGCTATGTCAATTCATCCGCGGCGGTCAAGGCAGAGTCGGATATCTGCTGTACATCGGCTAATGCAGTTAATGTGGTCAGGAGCATGGGCAACGGTGAAATCCTTTTCATTCCCGACCAGTATCTCGGCCACTACGTGTCCACCGTGCTCAAGCGAGAGATGTATTTGTGGCCGGGATTCTGCCCTACCCACGTCAGGATACAGGCACAGGACGTTATCGACCAGAAGAAGAAGTATCCAGGCGCTGTGGCGCTGGTGCATCCGGAATGCAGGCCGGAGGTGACTGCCGTAGCGGACGAGGTACTCAGTACGGGTGGCATGCTCAAGTATGCGCGCACTGCACAGGCTGGGATTATGATAATCGCTACGGAAACGGGCATACTGCACCGGCTGAAGAAGGAGAATCCGGGCAAGACTTTCATACCGGCCACGGTAAAGGCGGTATGCCCCAATATGAAGAAAATTACGCTGGATAAAGTGCTGTGGGCTTTGGAGGAGATGAAGCCGGAGGTGAAGGTGCCGTCAGATATTCGGAAGCGGGCTATGGCTGCGGTGGAAAAGATGTTGTCTCTGTGATTTCCGCATAGTCCCGATATAGATTATTATTATGTTAGTGGTGTGAGATGAGACAGGTTTATATGGATAACGTTGCAGCAGCCCCTTTGCTACCGGAGGTCAGGGAGGCCATGCTACCCTACTTGGGCGAGGTTTTCGGCAATCCCCAATCTCTGCACAACTGGGGAGACGGCGCGCGGGAAGCGATGGAAGGGGCGCGCGAGCAGGTTGCGACGCTAATCGGTGGCTCATCCGAGGAGATCATCTTCACCTGTAGCGGCACAGAGGCCAACAATATGGCCATCAAAGGGATCGCCCGCGCACGGGCGGAAAAGGGCAGGCATATCATTGTCTCATCTATCGAACATTTTTCCATATTAAATACAGCCCGCACCATGCAGAGGGAGGGATTTGAGGTCAGCCTGGCGCCGGTTGACTCCAACGGCACGGTTGTAACGGAGAAGTTGTTTAAGCTGGTCAGGCCTGATACTGTGCTTATTTCTATAGCGCATGCCAACAGCGAGGTCGGCACTATTCAGCCGCTGGCCGAGATAGCAGCCGGGCTGGCCGAGGATGGGCCCGTGTTGCATACGGATGCAGTGGCAAGCGTGGGCAATATCCCTGTCGACGTTAAAAAACTGGGTGTACATGCGCTCACTTTAGCTGGAAACCAGTTCAACGGTCCTCGCGGCAGTGGGGCGTTATGGGTCAAGCGGGGAGTAAGGCTGTTGCCCTTGATGGAAGGAGGTATACAGGAGGGTGGGCGCAGGCCTGGCACCGAGGATATTCCCGCTATCGCAGGTTTGGGCAAGGCTGCAGAGATAGCCGGACGAGATATGGCTGGCAGAGTCGAGCGGATGTCGAGATTGCGCGATATGCTGATAAAAGGGGTGCTGGAAAATATCGAACACTCGATACTGACGGGACATCCGGTCAGCCGTCTGCCCGGTTATGCCAGTTTCTGCTTTCGTTTTATCGAGGGAGAGGCCATACTTATGCTGCTTAACAGCCAGGGCATAGCGGCGGCCAGCGGCTCCGCCTGCACTTCGCGTGCTTTAAAGGCATCGCATGTACTGCTGGCCATGGGTATAAACCACGAACTGGCCCAGGGCTCCGTACTGTTTACGCTGGGGCTGCAGAACGATGAAGAAGATGTCAAATATGTGCTGGAGAACATGCCAAGGGTGGTGGACCGCCTGCGGCGGATGTCTCCCCTGTACTCCAAATATCTCAAAGAACGGAAGGAGTGATCACCATGCCAGTTTACAGTGAGAAAGTAATGCAGCATTTTATGAATCCGCACAATGTGGGCGAGATCGCCGATGCCGACGGTGTGGGCGAGATCGGAAATCCGGTATGTGGAGATATGATGACCTTTTATATAAAGGTCAAGGACAACCTTATTGAGGATGTCAAATACAAGACCTTCGGATGCGGCGCGGCCATCGCCGTCTCCAGTATGGTGAGCGATCTGGTCAAAGGCAAGACGCTGGAGGAGGCCTTGACCGTGACACCGGCTATGGTAGCTAAGGAGCTCGAGGGACTGCCTAAAAACAAGCTGCACTGCTCCAATCTGGGAGCACAGGCTTTACATAAGGCAATCAGAGACTACGCTATTAAGAATAAAATTGATATACCCGGTTTGACGGACAAAGAAGAAAAGGAGGAGGATGAGCATGCCTGCGAAACCTAAAAAAGATAAAAAATCTATGATTTATAGATACCAATGTCCATGCTGCAATGAGGAGATTGTGACAGCAGAAAACCCATATTGCCAGGTTTGTAAAGTGAGCTACGGACGCTGCGCTACTTGCGGCGCTCTCATAATGGAGGAGACGCTGGTCGTCTGTCATCGGTGCGGCCAGAAACTGAAAAAATAGGAGTGCGTCATGGTTGAGCAGGAACAGGCCGGACTGAACTTGAAACCGGACGTGACCATTGATTGCGTCGGGCTGTACTGTCCCATGCCCATTGTTCATACTACAAAGCAGTTCAAGGCCATGCAGCCAGGTCAGATTTTGGAGGTGGTGGCCGATGATGAGGGTGTCAAACAGGATATGCCCAGTTGGGCTAAAATGACCGGCAACGAGTTTCTGGGCATCGAGGAGGTTGGGGGCAAGTATCACGTGTTTGTGCGCAAGGCCTGACGTATTGCGATACATTGCATTGACAAATGTGCGTTGTTATAATTTCTTACGGATGCGGTATTGTAAATAATTGCCCGCGCCGTTAAAGCGAGGTTGAAAATGGCTGCAAAGCCGCGAAAAAGCGCTGTTCAGAATTTAATTAAAAACCTGCTGGAAACCGAGATTCCCGATATTCAGACTGCTTCCAAAGAGCTGGCAGAATGGATCAAACAGCTGGAGCAGCACAGCTTTAAGCTACAGCACTATGCCACGGAAATAGAGAATTGGGCCGCCGAGGAGGACGAGGTCGATACTATTGAGCTGACCGATTTGATTAAGGACCTTGAGTCCACACTTAACGATATGCGCCAGACGGGAGCGCTACCTCTTCCTCCTCCTCCTCCTCCTCCTCCTCCTCCTGAAGTGGAGGTTGACGAGACTGCCGAGCGGGTCGAAAAGCCACAACGCGGATACGGGCGTAGCGGAAGGGTCATCAGGACCAGGGCACTGCCAAGATCCGACCTTCGCACTGACGCTACGCCGGTTGGAAGGACAGCACCGGCCGCTGCCGGGACGGGTGCTG
>DAOUFT010000160.1:0-8191 GCA_034429855.1 Dehalococcoidia bacterium | reverse complement strand
GGGCAGGTCGGTGTCGTGGGGTGAGATGGTCTGCTTGGATGGCCTGAAGTTGTCCAGTCCCAGATGATAGACCTTACCCGGCTTTCCTCCCTCCGTAATGATGGCGTCCACGATGACCACGCGGTCGTAGTCCACCACGTAGTCCAGCAGGGCGAATCCCGAGGCGTCCACGCATTCGAAGGTGATGTCTCCTGGGGGAGGGTCTGCTTGAAGCGCCTCGACCACATGGAAGCCCACGCCGTCGTCGCCCAGTATTGAGTTGCCGATGCCCAGCACCAGTGTCTTCATGCGGGTGCTTGCTGCGCGGGCCCTGCGGGTGCGGCGGACGGCGCCTTGCCGCTGAAGTAGGGGTTGAGCAGTTTACGCGGCGAGATGATATTGCCGTTCAGCGCAGCCTGTTTGAAGTTCAATCCCAGCGCCACGGCGATGAACTGCGGCAGGGCCAGCACGGGCAGGTTAAAGCGCGTCTTGAATTTGCTGTTGACCGCCGGCTGATAGGCGTCCAGCGCTGTATGGCAGAGCGGGCAGGTGGTTGACATAATAACCTGTGCGCCGTTATCGGCGGCGTTCTGCAGCAGTCGGTGGATGAGGTCCAGCGCCATGTCGGTCTCGGAGATGACCAGTGAGCTGCCGCAGCACTTGGCCTTGAGCGGGAAGTTGACCGGCTCGGCGCCCATGGCTCTGGCCATTTGGTCCAGCCAGTCGGGATATTCGCGGTCATCGTAGCCGTACTCCGGGCGCACCTGCTGGCAGCCGTGGTAGCAGGCCACCTTGAGGCCGGTGAGGGGCCTTTTTACTTTAGCGGCCAGCGCCTCCAGTCCCACGTCGTTATAGATCACCTCCACGATGTGGCGGACTTTAACCGTGCCGTTGTAGTTGAGTCCCACGCCGCTGAGCGCCTCGTGCACCTGCCAGGCCAGCTTGTGGTCCTCCTTCATCAGGTCGTTGGCCTCGTGCAGTATGGTATAGCAGGAGCTGCAGGGGGTCACCAGGTCCAGTCCGGTCTTCTCGGCCTGCGCCAGCACGCGTGCGGTGATGGTCATGGCCTTGACCTTGTCCACGCCGCTGAAGGGGGAGGAGCCGCAGCAGGTCCAGTCCTTGAGCTCCACCAGCTCGATATCGAGCGGCTTTTCGATAGATTTAATCGCCATCTCCACCGGCGCGCCGGTGGCCTCCATGGAGCAGCCCGGGTAATAAGCGTAATATCTCACCTGTAACCTCCCGTGCGAATGCTGTTGAACATGTGGTTGAGCTCATGCCTGCCCTCGACCGCCTTGGGCAGCAGCGGCATGCGCTTGTGCGTCAACAGGTTGAAGGCCATGGGCAGCATCTTGAGCGCGGCGAAGGGATTGGTCTTGAGGAAGTACTCAAGCATAAAGCCGAACTCGTAGATGCGCCCGTTCTTCTCGATGGAGCGGGCGAAGGAGCGGTACATGGTGGTGGTCTTGGTGGGCGGCCTGTAGTTCTCCTTGAGCGCGATGTGCTCCAGCGCGTGCATGATATTGGCCGGCTTGATGTCGCGCGGGCAGCGCGCCGTGCACAAGTAGCAGGACACGCAGTACCAGATGGAGCTGCTCTTGAGCACCTCGTCCTTCATGCCGGCGCGGATCATGGCGATGATCTTGCGGGGCGGGTACTCCCAGTGCTCGGCTGTGGTGCAGGAGCCGCTGCACACGCCGCACTGTATGCACTCGTTGATCTTGCCGCAGGCCGGTATGGAGGCGACCTCGTTGAGGAAGTCCGGTTTCGTCATCGTTTCCATATCCCTGTCACTCCTATACTAAAATGCCTTCCAGCTCGGCGTTTATCTGCTCATTGGTGAAGTGCCGGTGCGTGATGGCGCCGCTGGGGCAGCCCGCCACGCAGGTGCCGCAGCCCTTGCACAGCGCCTCGTTGACGCGCGAGACCTTGTCCTTCTCGATGAAGGTGATGGCGTTGTAGGGGCAGAGCAGGTTGCACACGCGGCAGCCCGAGCATTTGGCCTCGTCGATGAAGGCGGTGTCGGCCTCGATCTCCACCTTGCCCTTGTCGATCAGGGCCAGCACCCTGGCCGCGGCGGCGGAGGCCTGGGCAACGGTGTCGGGTATATCCTTGGGACCCTGGCAGCAGCCGGCGATGAAGATGCCGTCGGTCATGGTGGCCACGGGGTCCAGTTTGGGGTGCTTTTCAGTGAAGAAGTGGTCCTTGCCGATGGAGATATTGAAGGTGTGCGCCACATCCAGCGCGTCCTTATGCGCCTCCAGTCCACTGCACAGCACCACCATATCCACGGGCAGGCGGCGCTGCTTGCCCACCAGCGTGTCCTCGAACTGCACGATCAACTTGCCCTTCTCCTCGGGCGTGAGGGCCACGTCCGTGACCTCACCGGGACGTCCGCGGAAGAAGACGGTGCCCTCGCTCTGGACGCGGTTATAGAACTCCTCGTAGCCCTTGCCGAAGCTGCGTATATCGATGTAGAACTCGTAGACCTCGGCGCCGTGCACATGCTCCTTGAGCAGGTGGGCGAACTTCATGGCGTACATGCAGCAGACGCGGGAGCAGTAGGTGTGGTATTTCTCGTCGCGGCTGCCCACGCAGTGGATGAGCGCGATGCTCCTGGGCTCCTGGCCGTTCTTGAGCAGTATATGTCCCGAAGTGGGCCCTGCCGAGTTGACCAGGCGCTCGAACTCCAGGCTGGTGATGACGTTGTCCAGGCGTCCATATCCGTATTCCTTGAGCGGTGTGGGGTCGAACAGCTGGTAGCCGGTGGTGATAATGATATTGCCGACCTCGATATCCAGTATCTGGTCCTCCTGCTGGAAATCGATGGCGTTCCTCTCGCAGAACTTCTCGCAGGCGCGGCACTTGCCCTTGAGGAAGTAGGTGCAGTGCTCGCGGTCGATCACGGTCACGTTGGGCACGGCCTGTGCGAAGGGGGTATAGATGGCCTTGCGCTTAGATAGGCGCTCGTCGAACTCGCTGTCGATTTTAACCGGGCACTTGGTCATGCAGGTGCCGCAGCCGTTGCACTTGGACTCGTCCACGTAGCGCGCCTTCTTGCGGATCTTGACGCGGAAGTTGCCCACGTAGCCGGAGACGTAGTCTACCTCGCTGTAGGTGAGCAGCTCGATCTGGGGGTGGGCGCCCACCATGCTCATCTTGGGCGTGAGGATGCAGGCCGAGCAGTCCAGCGTGGGGAAGGTCTTGTCCAGCTGCATCATATGTCCTCCGATGCTGGGCTCGCGCTCCACCAGGTAGACCTTATGTCCCGAGTTGGCGATCTCGAGCGCCGCCTGGATGCCGGCGATGCCGCCGCCCACCACCAAGGTGTCGGGATGCACCGGCACCTCCTTGCTCTCCAGCGGCTGGTGGTAGAAGACGCGCCTTACGGCCGCGCTGACCAGCGCCTTGGCCTTCTCGGTGGCCTCCTTGCGCGACTCGGTCACCCAGGAGCAGTGCTCGCGGATGTTGGCCATCTCGAAGTAGTAGGGGTTGAGGCCCGCTTCCTGCACGGCGCGCCGGAAGGTGGGCTCGTGCATCTGGGGCGAGCAGGAGGCCACCACCACGCGGTTGACACCCTTCTCCTTGATATCGTTCTTGATCAGGTCCTGTCCGGGGTCCGAGCACATGAACTTGTAATCGCGTGCGACGACCACGGCGGGCAGCGTCCTGGCGTACTCCGCCACCTTCTCCACATCCACTGTGCCGGCGATGTTGCTGCCGCAATGGCACACATAGACACCGATCTTTGGCTCCATCATGACCTCCTTGGCAGGATCGTTTCGCAGTTTATCATAGGTGTGGCAGGCCTTAGCTGTAAAAGCTCACGGATTTCTGCCGAATTATAACACCGTATATGGCAACTAACAAGCATCGTGATTGCCGTATCGGCGCATGTTTATGTGCTATAGTGGTCTGTGATAAAATTATGCGTTTTCCGGGAGTTTATGCAGTGAAGATACTGGTAACCAATGACGACGGGGTCAACGCGGACGGCCTGTGGACGCTGGTCGACTGGCTGAAGGACGTGGGCGAGGTGACGGTGGTGTCGCCCGACCGCGAGCAGAGCGGCGTGGGCACCTCCATCACCTTCCACCATCCCATACGCCTGACCCGCATACACGAGAAGATACACGGCATCGAGACCCACTCGGTGGAGGGCACGCCGGCCGACTGCGTGATCATGGCCATCAAGGTGATCATGAAGGACGGCATCGACCTGGTGGTGTCCGGCGTCAACCAGGGCCCCAACTGCGGCTACGACGTATTCCTGTCGGGCACGGTGGGCGCCGCGCTGCAGGGCTTCTTCTACTCCATACCCTCGATTGCAGTATCGGTCAACGGCTTCGCGCAGCCCAAATTCGAGACCGGAGCGCGCGTGGCGCGGGAGATAGCGGTTTACGTTAAAGAGAAGGGCATCAAGGGCAAGATGCTGCTTAACGTGAACGTGCCCGACCTGGATTTGCGCGATATCCCCGGCATGGACGTGACCAAGCTGGGCGAGAAGAAGTACTCGGCCGGCATCGAGACGGGCTACGACGGGCGGCACGAGTACTACTGGATACAGCACCGGGCGGTGGACATGGAGGACGTGAGCGGCACCGACCTGTGGGCGCTCAAGCACCGCCGCATATCGGTCACGCCGCTGCGCTTCAACCGCACGGAGTACAGCACGGAATTCGTACACGAGATGGTGCCGGCGCTGTGCCGGCGCCTGCTGGGTAAAAAATAGTCATCCAAGGAGGAACCATGTCGGAAGTTGTAATCGTGAGCGCGGTCAGGACGGCCATTGGCGGTTTCGGCGGCGGCCTCAAAGAGTATACCGCGGCTAAATTGGGCTCGGTCGTGATCAAGGACGTGCTCAAGCGGGTGGGGCTGAGGCCGAAGCCGGGCGCCAGGCTGCTGGGCTACGGGCCTGCGGCGCTGGCCGGCGACGGGCAGAGCGAGCTGGAGAAGAAATACTACGACTGGCCAGAGGAGCTCAAGGAGATCCAGATAGACGAGGTTGTGATGGGCAACGTGCTGCAGGCCGCACAGGGGCAGAACCCGGGACGTCAGGCCATGATCTACGCGGGTCTGCCCAAGGAGACGCCCGCCTTCACGGTCAACAAGATCTGCGGCTCGGGACTCAAGGCCGTCATCGCCGGAGCGCAGTCCATTATGCTGGGCGACGCCGAGGTGGTGCTGGCCGGCGGCATGGAGAGCATGAGCAACGCACCCTACGCCATGACGCGCGCGCGCTGGGGCTACCGCATGGACATCAGCGGCAAGGGCGAGGTGTTGGATCTGATGGTCTACGACGGGCTGTATGAGCTTTACTACGGCTACCACATGGGCGTGACGGCGGAGAACATCGCCTCCAAATACGGATTCACGCGCGAGGACCAGGACAAGCTGGGGCTGATGAGCCACCAGCGTGCCATGGCCGCCATCAAGGACGGCACCTTCAAGCAGGAGATCGTGCCGGTGGTGACGCCGCAGAAGAAGGGCGACCCCGTAATTTTCGATACGGATGAGCGGCCGATGGAGACCAGCATGGAGAAGATGGCCAAGCTTCCCCCGGCCTTCAAGAAGGACGGCACGGTAACGGCCGGCAACGCCTCGGGCATCAACGACGGCGCGGCGGCCGTGCTGCTGATGTCCGCAAAGAAAGCCAAGGAGATGGGTTTGGAGCCCATCGTGAAGATAAAGGCCTATGCCTCCGGCGGCGTGGACCCGGCCTATATGGGACTGGGTGTGGTGCCGGCGGTCAAGAAGGCGCTGGAGAAGGCCAAGCTGACGGTCAAGGACCTGGACGTGGTCGAGCTGAACGAGGCCTTCGCCTCGCAGGCCATGGGCTGCGTGAGGGAGCTGGGTTTCGACCTGGACAAGACCAACGTGCACGGCAGCGGCATCTCGCTGGGGCATCCCATCGGGGCCACCGGCAGCCGCGTGCTGGTCACGCTGGCCTACGAGATGAAGAGGCGAAACCTCAAGCACGGGCTGGCCACCATGTGCATCGGCGGCGGCATGGGCATCGCCATGGTCGTGGAGAGATAGCCGACGGGGTGAATTGGGCAAACTGCTGATCGTAAACACGGGTCCGGTGCAGGCCGGTACGGACCGCGAGGTCCCGCCGGAGGAGCTGGCGCGTGCCGTGGCGGAGCGGCTTTCGGAATACAAGGTAGCCGCCGTTTATTACTGTCCCCTGCCCGGCGCGGAGGACCTGGCGCGTTATATTGCGGGACATTTTGGACTGACGGTTGAGCCCCTGCCGGGGTTGGGCGAGGCGCAGCAGGTATGCTGGAAGCAGCTCATACAGAAAGGGGGAGATGCGGCCGTGTGCTCGTCCGCGGGCGCGCCGCCGGGAGCGGGCAGCATGCTCTATCCCGATGCCGGCATAGACGCGTTGAGGGAGGCCTCGGCCACGGCGCTGGATGATATTGCGCTCAAGCACAAGAAGGAGGCCGCGGTGGTGGTATCGCAGCGGGCATTGTCCGAGGTCATGATACTTCACCTGCTGCACCTGCACAGCAAGCATTACGGCCAGGTGGAGCAGCAGCCGGGGGCGGTGAACCTGTTCGAGTACCGCTTCGGCGTCCCCTCCGCCCTGCTCATAAATGACACCTGCCACCTGCGTAAGTTAATATAAATAACAACGTTATTGGATAAAAACAATGAACAAAATAAAAGCGGGCATCATCAACGTCACCGGTTACGCCGGCGTCGAGCTGGCGCGCATACTCTGGCAGCATCCCAACGTGGAGCTGATCTCGGTGACGGGCAGGAGCGCGGCCGGCAAGAAGCTGGGCGAGGTCTTCCCGCACCTGGGCGTGACCGGCCTGACCGTCACGGCCGAGCTGGAGGGCAAGGTAGACGTCGCCTTCTCGGCCATGGCCCACAAGGCCAGCGCCGAGGGCATTGTGCCCCTTTTGAACAGAGGTATCCGCGTGGTGGATATCAGCGCCGATTTCCGCCTCAAGGAGGCCGCCTGGTACCCGCTCTGGTACGACTTCGAGCACCCCGCGCCGGAGCTGCTCAAAAAGGCCGTCTTCGGGTTGCCCGAGCTGCACCGCGCAGCCATCAAGGGCGCCGACCTGGTGGCCAATCCCGGCTGTTACCCGACGTCGGCCATACTGGCGCTGGCGCCGCTGGTCAAGCACGGGCTGGTTGAGTCCGACCTGATCGTGGACAGCAAGTCCGGCACATCAGGCGCCGGCCGTACGTTGACTCTGCCCACGCATTTTGCCGAGGCCAGCGACAACGTGCGCCCATACAGTCTGGGCGGGCACCGCCACATGCCCGAGATACAGCAGGAGCTGATGCTGCTTGATACTGATAAGAGCGTCTCGGTGACCTTTGTTCCGCATGTGGTGCCCATGGTGCGCGGTATCGAGAGCACCTGCTATGCAAAGGTGAAGCCGGGCAAGCTCAGCGGAGGCAAAGAAGAGCTGGACAAGCTCTACTACGACTTCTACCGCGACGAGCCTTTCACGAAGGTGGTGCAGCAGACACCGGAGAGCAAGCACACTCTGGGCAGCAATCTCTGCCTGGTCTATCCCACCATCAACCTCAAGACAGGCCGTGTGGTGGTGATTAGTTGCATCGACAACCTGGTCAAGGGCGCTGCTGGACAGGCCGTGCAAAATATGAATATAATGTTTGGTTTGCCGGAGACGTCCGGCCTTGAGGCCCTTCCCCTCTATCCATAAAGCGTGCCCCCATCGTCTAGAGGCCTAGGACACCAGCCTTTCAAGCTGGACACAGGGATTCGAATTCCCTTGGGGGCACCATGACTTTTCCTCATTATCAGCAGATATCGATTTTCTATAGACTTATTAATTTCAGGTTCACGTTAGGCAATAAAATTAAAGTCTCTTTCAAAATTCTATATGTATTCTGCAAAGTCATACTACAGTATTTTAGTAGGTCCCCTTCATCTTTAATGGCTGGTAATATAATTTCATGTTTATAAATTTGTTGCGGTGTTTTACGCAGAGGTACACACATTTCTACTAAAGAATAAATATTGCCATAATGGACAATTTGATCTCTATACTCTACTACTTTACCAATCCAAGTACTAATGTAATTGATAAATAGGTGGTCTGCACCCCTATGGCTGGACAGAACAGGTTAGGACGGTCTGACGGGTTTCCTCCTTGTTCTGTTGTTCCTGTACCAGCGCTTCGTACCATACAGGTGACCGGTAGCCAAGTGATGAGTGAAGCCG
>DAOUFT010000159.1:0-10702 GCA_034429855.1 Dehalococcoidia bacterium | reverse complement strand
CTTCCGATCTGGCGCCGATCGCATCGATGCGATCAGCGCCTCCTATATTTCAGATATTCAGCTAAAGCGGTCTGTTTTTGAATTATTTAGGATGACCGCATTTTAGCCGTTTTTCAAAGTCGGCCAGTAATTTAGAGACCTCTTTGCTGAGGGGTGTCGCAGCACCACCTGGCGGCGCCGATCGAATTGCCCAGGAAAGATGCGCGCCGCAATTCCCACAATACCTGTCGCCGCACACTACACGAGCCATGCATTTGGGGCAGCACAATATCTGAAGCATCTGTCTGTATCCTGCGAATTTATATTGACCTCATCAGGCTGTTTACATAATCAGTATACAGCTCAAATATTAATCAAATATTAAAACGCAGGGAAACGAAAGTGGTTTAGCGCGTTGCCGGTGGCTCTTGGTTCAGGATGTGCTGATCGTGCCTCCGACCATGACGCTGGGCCCTGTATGGACGCCGATCACCGGGCTGACCGTGCTGCGTATAATAGCGGCCCTGGGCAGGACCTCGCCGATTCTTCCTGCGATATAGTTGAGATCATCGGGGGTTGACGCGTCCTCCACCACAACTTCTTCCGGTTGGCCGGCCTTATGCATGAGATCGATCAACAGCTCCATGGCCTTGGCGCGGCCCCGCGCCTGAGCGACCGGCGATATGATACCGTCTTTAAGCGTGAGCACCGGATTGAGCTTGAGCATACCGCCCAGCAATGCCTTGGCCCGGCCTATACGTCCGCCCTTCCTCAAGTATTCGAGCGTGTCGAAAATCATGTAAACGCGCAACCTGGGCAGTATATCGTTGACCAGTTTTGTTATCTCATCCAGCTTTGAACCTTTGTGTGCGGCCCTGGCCGCAGCCAGTGTGGGCAGCAGCAATCCGGCGCAGGTCATCTTCGTATCGATAACCTCGATTTTACACAGATTGCCCACGTTTTTTTTGGCCTGCAGTGCGCTTTCGCAGGTGCCGCTGATACCGCCGGATATGGTCAGCACCATAATCTCATCGGTCTCTTTGGCCAGTTTGCGGTAGGCCTCCTCAAACATTCCCGGCGCCGGCTGGGAGGTGGTCGGGTGTACCTTGCTCTCCACCAGCATCTTGTAGAACTGCGGCGGCGTCAGGTCCACACCGTCCTGATAGCTGTCGGACCCGAAAATGACGTTGAGCGGCACTATGGTGATGTCGTACTGTTTCTTAATATCCGAGGGTACATCGCCGGTGCTGTCGCAGATAATCTTTACCATCCTTATTTCTCTCCTCCATTGCAGTGAGAGGGAAGTATACAATCCCGATGCTGCCGGATAAATACGTAGGGATACCTATTTAGTGAGCTTCCAGCGGGCGGGCAGCTCCTCGCCTGCCTTTTCGATGGCGTTGTTGTCGAAGGGTGTTTTCGTCGATTGATAGGCCTTGGCCAGTTCGTGCGCCAGAGCTTCGGCCACGGCGCGGTCGTGAAGGTTGCGGCAGTCGCTCTCCGATATGTGCAGAATCCCCCTTGCAGGCAGGGGAAGTATGGCATACCACCGTGCGGCCCTGGCGCCGGAGTCCTTAAAGAATTCCTCATCCAGCTCGCTCCACTCCGGCACTCCCTGTATGTTCATAACCGTGCTCTGCAGGCCTCTTTTTACATTATTCGGCAGCCGGCACCACGTACGGATGGCTATTTTTTTCAGACGTGTGTCGCTGATATTTATAGGTGGCTGTTTTGATTGCATTTCAGACATAATGCTCAGTATCAGGCCCAGCATCAGAGGAATGCATGCATAAAAATAGCGCTCCCAGCTCCCATCGTCCCGCATGAAAAATATGGTCCAGGCAGCGTAGACGGCAAAAGCCCAGAAAAAAGTGTGTATACCGATCCTCTCCCTTCCACTCAGCTCACGAGCGGGCACCATGAGGAAAGCCGCCAGAGATGCCAGCCCCAGGCATACCACTCCCAGCACTTCACCCGCATTCTGGATTTCCATAGGTCACCTCCAATTGCCAATTATAACAGCAGATATGGAGGTATCAATAGGTATTTAGTCATGCCCCTAATGTCCCGCAAAGCCGTTATTCGCAACGGAAGTTGACGCCGGAAAGCCGTTGTTTACTTAAGTTTATATCCGCGCTGTTAAGGTATAATTACTAAGTTGATCTATGTGTCTCTGGCAGTGGGGTGTGCAGGTCTGGGCGTTATACTGACACTGGTCCTGCTGATGTTGTGTCAGTATTTCCAGGTCGACCTGACCAGAAACCTGTGGCTGATCAGCCTGCCCATCGTCCTGACAGTCGCGCTCAACATCTGGTTTATCGAGCTCTATGACCGGATTAAGAAGAAGTAATTCGCGCCGGCAGACCTCATTTATTTATTTTGCAGGAGAGCGCGCCCGATGGACATTTCTCGATGGTTTTCCTGATCTCCTCCGCGTCGGCTGCATCAACGATTACCCAGGGACGCCTCATGGGCTTGAAAACGTCGGGCAGGTTCGAGAAGCAGTTGCCGGAGTGAATACACTTTTCAGAATCCCAGAAAACCGTGATTTTATCGTTGCTGTATTTTCTTTTCATGATTATGAGAGATTATACATCCAATTGAACAAACGGACCTGCCATTCTGTATAATATATGGAATTATAGCAAGGAAAGAAAGATGCGTGTAAAGCTCCCTATCATAATATCAGCGGCTCTGGCCCTGCTTTTATTGCCGCAGGCCGCCTGTTCGATGTTGCCCGGGCAGGGATTTGTATATGATTCCTCTAAAGACTATGCCACCTTCCTGGTGATAGACAACGAGACAGGCAGGAGTGTCCTGGCGACCATGATGCAACGTTCCGCCGGCGAAGGCTTCGAGACGGGTCCCGTCGAATACTACAAGCAGGGAACCAAGGACTTCGCGCCTGCACTGAAAAAGCTGACCGGCAGCGCACGGGTCAAGGTGGTCTGGATTATCAGCTCGGTATGGGACATACCCGATATCAAGAAGGGTATTGAGGGCCTGGATTATACGGGCCCCTTCAGGTATGTGCCGATCTCGGGGGAATCGGGACCTGTCAGGATACAGCCGTAGCCCGTGGTCAACGTCCGTGGTTGAGTGAGCGCAGCACTGCCGTCAGGAGGGCGAGCGCCTGGACGGGAACATTGAGCTCGCGGGCGCGTCTCAACGGCTCGGCGAAGATGGCATCGATCTCCATAGCCTTCCCCTCCACGAAATCGATCATGGTGCTGGGCCTGTATGCGCCCATGGTGGAGGTCTTCTGGAACATGCTTTCGACCATGCTTTTCGCATCGATACGGCACTTTTCACCGTGGTGAGCCAGGTCGGCGTTGCCCGCGCAGATGACCTCCTCCATCAAAGAATATGCTGCTGTGCGCAGAGCGGCGTCCGCCAGGATACGGTCGGTCGTGATGCCTCCGCCGGCCACGCACAGGCCGCTGAATGGTATATTCCAGCAGAGCTTTTCCCAGCGTGCTCTTAAAAGCGAAGGTGCCGAAAGGATATCGGTCCTGCTGCCCGACCAGAGAGCAACGGCCTTCTCAATTTCGGCCGGATCGTTTTTATAATGTCCCAGGGTTAGCGCGCCGTATGCCAAATGATGCACGTTGCCGGGCTTACCTCTGTTGATACATGTAAAAGCCAGGCCGCCGAATACCTTGTCTGCGCCGAACCAGGAGGCGAAATGATCCTCCAGGCCAAGGCCGTTCATCAGCACCAGTATGCGGGTATCCGTGCCCACGCAGGGCAGGACCAGCTTCTGTGCCGAATGGATGGAAGTTGACTTGAGCGCGCAGATCACCCAGTCCACAATACCTATCTCAGCGCTGTCGGTGGTCACGAAAGGCTGCGACAGCCTGAAATCACCATCCGGGCTGGTCACATTCAGACCGGATGCTCTGATTGCGTGGTAGTCCCTCCTGACCAGGAAGCGGACGTCATGCCCGGCCTCGGCCAGCCGCCCTCCGTAATAGCTACCCACGGCGCCCGCGCCTATCACCGCGACTCGTTGCGTTTTCGACATGGGAATATATTAACAGACAAGCAGGCGCAGGTTGAAATCCGCCTTTCTTTTCGATGAAGCATCGCCGGCGCAGGTCGTATCATGGGAGCGCGAGGCTATTTCAGTAAGCGGCCTATGCTGGAGAAGACAAAGATGATGCCGTCGCCCATCCTGTCCAGACCGCTGATGATGCACGCTCCTGCATTATCGACAACCTTCGCAAGGGGGTTGCTTGCGGTCGAGCGTGAATCCGCCGTAATAGTTTCCGGTGTTATAACGTCAGGTTGCAGAGGCCGGATTTTTTCCAGCTCAGTCAAGAGCCTTTCGCAGGTAGATGAGAGGTCGTTGCCCAGGCCGGGATGATCCTGCTCGATACGCGCAATATTGTTTTTAAGTTCCTGCAGGGCGTCGATCATACGGCGGCGCCGATCGCCGCGCATATTTTGCGATAAAGTAGTGGGACCGGATCCGACGGGGGTTTGCAGCGCCATCATCTTTTATATTAAGGCCTGCTCAATCTATTTTCAATGCTATACCGACCGGGCAGTGGTCCGATCCCCACACGTTTTTAAGGATGAACGCATCTTTTAAGGATGAAAGCAGGTTTTTCGAGATAAAGAAATAATCGAGGCGCCAGCCGATATCCTTTTCCCTTGCTCTAAACCGGTAGCTCCACCAGGTGTAATGGCCGGCGTCGCCGTGGAAGTGGCGGAAGGTATCGATGTACCCGTGATCGATCAGCCTGTCCACCCAGGCTCGCTCTTCGGGGAGGAACCCGGAGGTCTCGCGGTTCTCTCTGGGTCGCGCCAGGTCTATCTCAGTGTGGGCCACATTGAAGTCGCCACAGACCACGATTTTTTCGCCCCGGGCCGACAGCCGGTCCAGGTGTTCCAGCAGCGCATCGTAAAAAGCCAGTTTGAAAGGCAGGCGTTCCGCCATTTTTTCTGCGTTTCCTGCCCCCTCTTTGCGGGCCGTCTCCACCTCGCGCGGCGAATAGGCCTTAGGGAAGTAGATGTTGAAGAGCTTGAAACCCGGATGTTCGGTCATCAGTACCCTGCCCTCTCTATCGAACTTGTCGATACCCAGCCCGCTGCTATGGGAGAGAGGTTTAATCCGGCTGAAGGTGGCTACGCCGCTGTAACCCTTCTTTTCTGCGAAGCTCCACAATGTGAAATAGTCGGCCGGGTTGAGCAGGGCGGGAGGCAGCTGGGACTGCTGCAGTTTTATTTCCTGGAAGCAGATGATATCGGGCGATTCCTGTTTCAGCCAGTCGAGAAAGGTGAGTGGTCGCTGGCCGGGAGGGGCGAGGTTGGCCTTCTCCAGCATGTTGCGCTTGCTGACCACGTTCCAGGATATAAGCCTGATCTGTTCGCTCATCGGCTATTGATTATCGCCGCTTTCGGCCGACCATTCCTGCATCACCTTTTTAATGCGCAGGGCAAGACTGGGGTTGGAGCGCAGTCGTTCGATGAAGACCGGGCAGCCTTCCAGCAAGGAATTTTCCGCTGCCGAGGCCAGGCCCGACAGAAGCTGGTTGAGTCCCATATCCTCCATACCGGGAGGGGCGGAGAAAGCTATGTTCGGGCCGAGCTGTTTCTTGAGGTCGAGTTCGGTAACGCGTACGGGCAGGACGCAGTTCTTATACCAGGGACAGGACTTGCACTGCAGCAAAGATTGAGCTTCGTCGAGAATGTCGGCCATATGAATCTCCGGCTTTTCTATAAATCTATTTTAACCCTTCGCGGCCCCCGCCGCAGAAGAAGCTGCACCTGGGGCAGTACCTGGAGTCTTTGGAAATGCTGTTACCGCAGTTGGGGCAGATGGGTTGTAGCGGGTTTCCGCAGTTGCCGCAAAATCGGTCGTAGGGCACGCGGGGCCATCCGCATCCGGGATGGGGGCAACTGGAATTGACGGCGCCCAGAATGCCGAGCTGGGTATGACAGTAGCTGCATACCGTGCTACCGGCCTTGTTTTCTTTCCAGCAAATGGGGCAGAGAAAGTTCTGTTGCATGGTTATTGCATAGTATCGAATTGCATATCGGGGCTGACGCCCTTATTGCCGGCCTTGTCGTAGGATATGGCGCGATAGATATAAGATGTCCTGGGCAGCAGGTTGGTCAGGCTCACGCTGTGCGTCATTGTGCCAGCATTAACGCCTGTGCGGGGATCGCTTTCGATCAGTGTGGGCGTATTGGCATAGGGCCAGATGCCGTATTCCACCTGTGTGCTGGCGGGCTCATCGGTCACCCAGGATATTATGGCCCCTTTATTCGCGCCTTCGCTAACCCTCAGCATGGATATGACGGGAGCTTTGGTATCTTTAACCGTCTCCACCTTAGGCGCCGAGCCGGTCTTGATCCAGCCGAACTGAAAGGCCAGTATCAGGAAGACGGCCATGCCCACCACCAGCACGACAAGCGAAGAGAGAAGGATGGGATTGGTGGTGCGCACTATTTGCTTAAGCTTTCCGGCCAGACCGTCCAACCCGCCTCCCGCGTAGGCCCGGCCGCCGTGCACCGGATAGGGTGTGTAATCGCCGTACTGACCGTATCCGGCCTGGTAATCCTGGTAGGGCGGTTGCTGGGGCGGGTAGCCGGGTGGTGGATAGGGTGGGTATTGTGGTGGATACTGGCCCTGGTCTATCTGTCCGGGAGGATACTGTGGGTACTGGGGGTATGGCTGGGGCTGCTGGGGTTGAGGCTCCGGCGGCTGGTATTGAGGTTGAGCGGGTGTGATACCCGGGTGAGGGAGCGGGGCATGGCAGGCATGGCAATACTGGCCGTCGGCGGCGTTGCTTGCGTGACAGGAGCGGCAGTAGACCACAAGCGTGTTGCCGCAATGGGCGCACACCCACTGCCCGCGCAGGTTCTGGGCGCCGCATTTAGGACAGGGAATCGTCGATTGGTACATCAGAAAATCAATAAATGCAGTAAAAAGGAGGGTTAATCTGCCGAAGGTGTTGTGAAAGTATTGGTAGAGGACACGGCGTCAACGCTGCCGTCGGTGTGGGATAGCACGCGATACTGGTATTCGGTGTTGCCGGTCAGACCCTTGATGATGACCCCGTGGCTGGTGACGCCCATGCTGGTGCCGCTCACGGGGTCATCCTGTATCGTTGTCTTGTTGCCGAACGATCCTTTGGGACCCCATTCCACCTGCGAGCTTGACGGCTTATCGGTTTTCCAGATAATGCCGACTTCGTTTACGGCTTTAGCACTTACCTCTACGCCGCTGATGGTGGGTGGCACGGTGTCCTTCTGTTTTTCCTGGGACGTGGTAGTGTTATCGCTTCCGAACTTAAAGATGCTCTTGAGATAGCCCTGGCTGTAGGCCCAATAGCCGAATCCTGCCAGTCCCGCGATGAGTACGACGAGCAGCAGGATCAGCATGCCCTTGCCGCCGCCCTGCTGGGGCGGTCTTGCGCCGGGCGGATATGGACCGCGCTGCTGCTGAGGAGGATAGCCCGGCGGGTATCCCTGTTGGGGTGGGTATCCGGGAGGCTGAGGAGGATATCCCGGCTGTGGCGGGTAACCCGGAGGCTGTTGCGGATAACCGGGTTGTGGAGGGTATCCGGGCTGCTGGGGAGGATAATACCCGGTTTGCTGAGGCGGGTATCCGGGAGGCTGCTGGGGGTAGCCCGGCTGTTGCGGATAGCCCGGTTGCGGAGGATATCCGGGTTGCTGGGGATATCCCGGAGGGTATCCCGGCTGCTGTGGATAACCGGGTTGCGGAGGATATCCGGGCTGCTGGGGAGGATAATAGCCGGTCTGCTGAGGCATACCGCCGAAAGTCATACCGCACCTGGCGCAAAAGGTAGCACCGGGGCCTGCCGAAGTGCCGCAATTGGGGCAGACGGTGGGCAACGGGGTACCGCAGGCGTTACAGAACTTCTGTCCCGGAGCATTGTTGGCGCCGCATCGCGGGCATCTTATCCATTGCTGCATATTATCTCTCCATCACATCCGTAACTATCCATAGGGAAAACGCAATTCCGGTGCATTATGTTTAACCGTTTTCTTGATTATATACACAGGTATTAAATAAATCAATATGTTTACAAATTCGGGCGGCAGATATGTCTCTATCTGCCGACAAAGTAACTCCTGCGCGAAACCTCTTCGCCCCGGGCATTGTAGAGTACGGCGGTATCCGGAGCAACGTTGTTCCAGATATTGCCCTGTCCCCAGTTGAAGGAGAAGCCGCCAGTCCGGCAGTGAACTTCATCTGTGAATACCAGAATCGTCTGTCCCGGGTAGAGTATGCAGCGTGGAGGCACTCCTTGCGCGTCTGCAACCGGCTGCATGGGCGTCTCGTCCAGGGGCTCTTGAGGCGTGCAGTCAGCCCAGTCTATCTCGCTGCTCGGGATATTGGTCGGTTTGGTCGACTGCGGATTAGTCGAGAACCTGTAAATCTCCGACTGCGCAGGATTCTGTGAGAGTTTGTAATAACTTTCACCCGAGATTGCCACCTCCTCGTCCAGGTCGTCCGGTGGAAGCTCATAGGGAACGCAGGGGAAATGCGAAGGGAAGATGAAGGTCGGATAGCCTTTGGTCAGATTGGTCAGGCGCCAGTCGGTGATATCCACGTATGTGTCCCCGGTATTCTGGATCACGACGAACTCATCCCTCTCATAGAGTCCTCTGTTGCAGCAGCCGATCCGGGTGAGGGTGCCCTGGTAATGGATGAGCTTGATCTGGACCGGCGATGCCGGAGTAGTGGTTATAGCTGTGGTATTGTCGGACATGCTTGATTGCAGCTCCGGGTTCTGCTGAACAGAAGTTATGGCGGGCGATGTTTCTGTAATGACTGGAGAAGGTGTAGCGGTGTCAGGGGTCGACGGAGGTGGTAGGGATGGCGCGCAGGCCAGGGCCAGCAGGGTGGTGGTGATGAGAATTATCAGCATCGGCAATAAGCCGCATTTCTGTGAAAGATTGGATAACATAAGTGTAGTTGAATTATATGCATTGATGGATAGGGATGTCCACAGTGCTGCTTTCAAAGCATAGCGAAATACGCTTGTGGCAGGTTATTCTCCTTGATTTTAAACATTGTTAAAGAATAAAATATAGCGTTAGAGGGCGGCTAGCTCAGCGGTTAGAGCACTTGCTTCACACGCAAGGGGTCACAGGTTCAAATCCTGTGCTGCCCAGGGCCGAAGTGGCGGAATGGCAGACGCGCTACGTTCAGGGCGTAGTATCCGTAACGGATGTGTGGGTTCAACTCCCACCTTCGGCACCATTTTATGCGCCTGTAGCTCAGTGGATAGAGCGCAGCCCTGCGGAGGCTGAGGCCGTGGGTTCAAGCCCCACCAGGCGTGCCATTCCCAGGGCGATTAGCTCAGCGGTTAGAGCACCTGTCTTACACACAGGGGGTCAGTGGTTCAAATCCACTATCGCCCACCAACATATCTAAAACAAAACCTAAAGACCTCCTGTTTAGCCCCAGTTCTCAAATATACTCAGATAGCAAAATCGACTCCCTGATTTCTGGATTTATTCTTGAGTATAGGATTAGGGGATTATCTGCGAGTGGACATTGCCCCGGGTGGGGGACCGGGTTTTTTGGATGCAGTCTGGAAGGCAGTATCGGGTTAGATTGTCCGCGTTCTTCTCGTAAAGTAAAACAGAAGCCCCGTGAGGGCGATAATAATAACGGCAATGCTTATATAGAGGATGATATTGTGGTCGGCCATCTCGTCCACCGTGAAGGTGCCTGCCGGCACACCACCCACGTGGACCGTGTACGTGCCAGGCTGGCTGCGGCTGATAGTGAAGGATACCTGTGTATTGGCGCCGCTGTTGACCGTCATGCCTTTGCTGGCCTCCTCCCGCCCGTTGATATAGACCTTCACCGCCGTCGTGCTGTTGACCGTGCCCCTGTTAACTAGGCTGGCGGTAACGGTGACAGGTGTGCCCGGCGCGACCTTTGAGGCGGACAGGGAGGCGCGCTGTACTGTGATATCGGGCAGCGGCACGGGGGGTGGTGGTGCGATGGGTGCAGATACGGTGCCCGATGAGCCACTTCTAACGCCAATTGCGCTGCCGGTAAATTCGGCTCTGATGGTGTGATCGGCAGTCACATTGGTGAAAGTGTAAGTAGAGACCGCCCCGGCTGATGTACCATCGACGAGCACGTCGTCAATTTGATAGCCGGCGTCGGCTGTGATTGTAAATGTCCGGTTGGCGCCGTTGTTGACTATCACGATACCGGAGGGGGATATTGAACCGCCCACACCGGCGCTGGCCGTGATGGTAAAGGTTGGCGCATTGTACTTGATGGTGGCATAGTCGTAGCCGGTGCCGCTTTCGCTGAATCCGGTGACAAAGGCATTGCCGCTTCCGTCCAGGACGATGGCAACTGCCTCATCGTGGCCGCTGCCTGTCCCGTTGTACAGCGCTGCCCACTGCTGGACACCTGCGCTGGTGTACCTGACGGTGGCATAGTCGTAGCCGGTGCCGTTGTGGCTGCGTCCGGTGACACAGGCATTGCCGCTTCCGTCCAGGGCGATGGCATAAGCCTCATCCCTGCCGTTGCCCGACCCGTTGTACAGCGCTACCCACTGCTGGACGCCGGCGCTGCTGTACTTGATGGTGGCATAGTCGAAGTTGGCGCCGTTGTAGCTGCGTCCGGTGACAGAGGCATTGCCGATTCCGTCCACGGCGATGGCATGGGCTTGTTCTTCGCCGTTGCCCGTCCCGTCGTACCGTGCTATCCACTGCG
>DAOUFT010000158.1:0-12644 GCA_034429855.1 Dehalococcoidia bacterium | reverse complement strand
CGTTGTCCTTGGTAAACAGAAGGGCTTGACCCAGCAACAGATTGACGAAATACCTTATTGGGGCTCTTCGAAAATTTTTGATAAACACTAGAGGGCAGTGCTGGCATATACAGATGAAGTTACACGAGTGGTGCAGGTAAGAGACGAGACATTTGCCGAGCTAAAAAATTATTTTAGCGAAGAGCAAATCGTAAAACTAACAGCCACTATTGGATACTACGGTATGGTGTGCAGGATGCTCGTTCCGCTTCAAATAGACCTTGACCCGGGCGAGAATTCGCTCCTCCCAGGTATAAATAAATACTGAGAATTCACACAATATAACCTTGTGCAAACCACGTAGGAGACGCTGGATATGAGACTAAAGGATAAAGTTGCTATTGTGACAGGGGCTGGGGTAAGAGGGCCTGGTCTGGGAAATGGACGTGCCACAGCTCTCTTGTTTTCGAGGGAGGGTGCAAAGGTTATGGCTGTTGACAAGAACTTGAGATCGGCAGAGGAAACCGTCCATCTTATCAAAGCTGCTGGCGGAGAAGCAGTCGCATTAAAAGTTGATGTCACCAATGAGCTTGAAGCTAGGAATTTGATTGAAAGCACTATGGCCAGATATAGTAGACTTGACATCCTGTTTAACAATGTCGGTATCGCCAATTTCAAAGCTGAACCAGGCATCAAGATCACGGAAGAGGAATGGGACATCGTTATGGCAGTTAATTTGAAAGGCGTACTGTTTCTTAGTAAGTATGCAATCCCCGCAATGGCCAAAAATGGAGGAGGTGCTATTGTCAATAATTCGTCAATGGCATCATTTTTCGCACATCAGCGATATGCGTACTCAGCCAGCAAATCAGGAGTGAACGCGTTAACCCGTTGTCTTGCCTTCGGTGCGGCAAAATACAATGTCAGGGTAAATTGCGTAGCCCCGGGTCTTATTGATACACCTATGACTGCAGAAATACAAGGCGAGAAACGCAATAACATGGTAATTCAGAGGGTACCACTAAAAAGGCAAGGACGACCGGAAGAAGTAGCCGCCGTGGTACTTTTCCTGGCGTCCGAGGATTCATCATATATTACAGGGCAGACTATTAGTGTGGACGGTGGGTTGAATATCACATAAATAGAGTATCGTCAGATTATCATGACGCTATTAGATCATCGTAGCACCGCCGCTGACACTGATTGTCCCTCCGGTAATATAGCTGGATTCAGAAGATGCCAGGAACAGGACAGCCGCAGCGACTTCTTCCGGCTTCCCCAGGCGCCTCATTGGGTTTGGGCGAACGAATTTATCAGCGTAATTTGGGTCCCTGCTCTTCTCTTCCTCAATCAGGGGAGTGATAATGGTTCCAGGACTGACACAGTTGACCCGTATGTTGTAGCGTGCTAGCTCTCGAGCAAGCGATTTGGTCGCAGAAATGATTGCGCCCTTGCAGGCGCTGTATACTACTTGCGAGGCGAATCCAATCCGGGCGCTGTCTGAGCCTACGTTGACAATGTTTCCGGACCTGCGCTGTATCATGCCGCCAACGACAGCCTTGGTCACGACCAGCGGTCCCCACAAATTAATGTCAATCATGCTCCGCCACTCAATTTCATCAGCGGCCTCGAAAGCTTCCGCTTTGCTCCATCCGGCATTATTTACCAGAATATCAATTCCATTGTATTTCTCCTCAACTTTCCTTACCATACGCTTAATATCTTGGATGCTGGTGATATCAGCCTTAATGAAAGTACATCCGGAGCCGAGTTTTTCGACCTCGCCGACCACATCCCTAGCCTCCTTTGTGAGAATGTCGCAGAAGGCCACGGTAGCCCCTTGTTGCGCCAAGCGCAGCACTATAGCCCGCCCGATTCCTCTCGACCCTCCAGTCACCAAGGCAATTTTTCCCTGGACTGTCATCTTTTATACCTCCCCATTAGCCAAAAAGCATCAATTCAACGTTTTCACAATTTTCCTTATGGTAGCGTCTGCCTCCATCATGATCCTGTCAACAAGTTCCTTGACCGTGGGAATGTCCTCGCATGCCCCGATTGCTTGCCCCGCACTGATCATGCCTTCCTTTATGTTGCCCTGATAGATAGCCATAATATGGCGCCTGTTCGTTTCGGCCTGGCGTGCCTGCACCCATAATGGATGCTTTGAGTCCGCTCTCATCATGGCGATACTGGTGCCAACGAACTGCGCCCAGTTCAAGCCCAACATCAATTTAGTTTCGTGTGCGCCTCGCAAAGCACCCATCAGCGGAAATCCACCTTTTGCCATTGCCTCTGTAATGGGCGTTTTTAACATACGGCTGCGCATCCCATCAAATTTGTCGCTGACTAGTGTGTCATTCTCCGTAGCTTTCATGCACAAGTCTTTGAAGTTTTGATGTAAAACGCTTTCTCTGGTCAGAGCGAATCTGGTACCCATAGAAACAGCGCTGGCACCGAGCGATAGCGCTGCAACAAGCCCTTTGCCGTCTACAAAACCACCAGCCGAAATAACCGGCACCTTGACTTTAGCGGCCACTATGGGCAACATGACCAATGTGGTTGCTTCTTCCCCGTGCGCGGCAGCCTCCGCGCCCGTGACAACAATTGCATCGCACCCGAGTTGTTCTGCCTTAAGGGCGTGCTTAACAAAAGCAGTAGTGCCTATAACCTTGCCACCGTAGGAATGTACCTCCTCGATAAACCATGGTTTCCCCAGGGTGTAATTGATCACCGGCACCTTCTCGTCAATTGCCACCTGGATTACATCGCGGGCCACATCGCCCAATATGAGCATCTCGTTAATGCCAAAAGGCCTGTCGGTCAGGTTCCTGATTTCCCGAATATTCTTTCTGGCTTCATCAGGGCTGAATCTTGACGTTGCCAGTATTCCCAGCCCTCCGGCGTTGCACACGGCCGCCACAAGTTCCGGGTTTGTAATAAAGTTCATTCCGGCCAGCATTATCGGATGCGGGCAGTCGAATAGCTCTGTGAAATGTGTTTTGATCACTTATTCTCCTCCGCCTTTATACGGCCCCGATTTCTCTGAGTCTGATTGCCAGGTTGGACCCGATATCAGCCGGATTGGCGCCCTTAATAAATACACATTTAGTTTCATGCGGCGACAGGAATAGCCGCAGTAAACTAGACTTATTCAAGTTCGAGAGACTTATCCCGAGATCCTGTGCGTTCCATGTGATAACCGCTTGTTTCCTGGCTGCCATTATCTTGCTCAACTCCGCCGTACGAAGTTCACCCACCTCATTGCCAACTGTAATGACCGCTGGCAAAGATGATTCAACTATTTGACAGCCGCTTTCTACCACTCGCTCAACTTTCACTTTTCCGACATTCACCTCAACTTTACGAGCGATCGTGATGGACGGCAAGTCGAGGAGTTCGGCAATTCCGATCCCTACTTGACCGGCATCCCAATCGGCTGCTTGCCGTCCTGCCAGAATTAGGTCAAACATACCTGCCTTCCTTATAGCGGTTGAAAGCAACAGGGCTATGGTATAGCTGTCCAGATTTTCAAAAGCCTCATCCTGTAGCAATATCAGTTCATCTGCCCCTGCCGCCAGCGATTTTGCCAGTACTGCCTTGGAAAGATTCCGCCCTGCGCTTATCACTGTTATTTTGCACGGCTGAACGTCTTTTATACATAGCGCCGCTTCCAAGGCATTCTCGTCAAAAGGATTTATTACCGGTGGTGTGCCTGAAGGTACCAGCACTTTATTGGCATTAAAATCAATCCGGTAGGCAGAAGCTGGAGCTTCCGGATCCGGTATTTGCTTGGCACAGACGACAATATTTAGCATCATTTCATCTGCTGCAACTTCCCTCTGAGCAGTTTGCCCAACTGATTCTTGGGAAGGCTATCGACCAATGTCACAGTTTTGGGTACCTTGAAGCAAGGAAGTTTTTGTCTGCAGCAGGCAATTATTTCTTCGGCACTGATAACTCTGCCCGGCTGCAGGACACAGAATGCCTTTATCTCTTCCCCATACGTTTCATCATAGATGCCAATTACACCTGCATCAGCCACCTCAGGTATTTGTAATAATACCTCTTCGACTTCAAGGGGAGAAATATTCTCGCCACCGCGGATAATAATATCCTTTTTACGTCCGGTGATGTAGAAGTGACCCTCTTCATCCATGTATGCTATGTCTCCCGTATGCAGCCATCCATTGCGCAGTGCTTCTGCTGTTTCTTGAGGCATATTCCAGTACCCCTTCATAACCGTAGGGCCTTTGACTACCATCTCCCCCGCTTTTCCTTGCGGCAGCTCCCTGTCCACATCGCTAAAAATCTTGACGGCACAGGTTTTCTGAATGCATATACCTATCGACCCGTATTTAGGAGGGCGATCGGGCCTGTTGCAACACGTAGTGGCGCACGTCTCGGTCATGCCCCAGCCTTCATAAATGTCAATTCCTGTCTTCTGCTTCCACAATATTCCTGTATCTCGGAGTAGAGGGGCAGCGCCGCACGAACAATACTGAAGTGAGCTTAAATCGTACTTATCAAATCCTGGATAGTTGAGCAACATAGTATACATGGTAGGAACGCCGGCAAACCGGTTAATCTTGAAATCGTTTATGCATTTCAGCACCGCCTCAGGCGTAAAGCGTTTAAGGATCACGTTTCTTTGCCCGATCAATAGTCCGTTTAAAACAACGGAAATCCCATACGTGTGTGACAGCGGTAGTACCAAAAGGTCCAGCCCGGTGTCATAGCCAGTTATTCTTCTCCGCGTTTGGACTACTTTTTGTGAACGTATATCTCGCTGGACGGTCAGTAGATTTGCCGTTGTGCTTAAATAACGCGAGTTGAAATCAATGCAGCCCATCGCGTTCATATATAAGCTGAAATGAGTGTGCATAACACCCTTGCTTCGGGCTGTGGTTCCAGCCGTGTAAATCAGCGCCGCCACATCATTGTTGTCTGTTTCCGCTACTTCCAGGCCGTCGGATTGGTCAGCGATAATCCTGTCGTAAAACAACGTCCCTGGAATATTGTCCTGTTCGATCATGATAATGTATTTCAAACTGGCTACCTGCTTCTGTGCTTCCAGCACAAACGAAGCAAATTCCGGGCTCGTAATTACCACTTTAGCACCGCAATCCTGAAAAATATGAGTCGATTGTTCTAGACTGAGCAAGGGGTTCACCGGCACTACTATTGCACCGATCTTATAAATCGCAGTAAATGACCAAATCACGGTGGGGCAGTTCAACATCTGAATAGCAACGCGGTCACCACTGATAACCCCCAGAGATCGTAGAGCGTGGCCTAGGCGATTGGCATTACGTTCCAGATCCACATTTGTGTACCACTTACCCTCATAAAAACTGCACTCATATTCACCGAATTTGTCTATATTATCCTGTTGCAGGCTACCTAGGTTCATTTATATCGTCCTTACTCATTCTTATCAGGCTGCTTACACGCGACAATGTGGTTGATATGTGTCGATCTTCACGCCCGGTTTCACTTTATTCTTATGATATTAGCCTGGACATCAATGCCTTCGCGTAGCGAATACATAGCAAGCGTGTCCCTGCTCACAATCTCCATGCATTCATCGAGGATGGATTGATTCGTATCACCTATGTCCACCTCAATGTCGACCTCTATTTCTGCTATTTTCGTCCTAAGGATGGAATCCTTTTCTTTTTTCGAGGCAGCGCGCCCGGTTAAAGACCTGATTTGCGCTCCCCGCTTGACAAGATCCGAGGCCAAGGTAGTTGCAACACAGCAAAGCACTGCTACATTCAACAACCGGTTGCCCCAATGCTTACGACTTTCCGTGGACAGATCCAGGTTTTTAACGCTAAAAATTGGTTTGCCGTCTTCGGTCATGGTAAAGAAATGACCGTCCGTACCATTACGTTCATATTCAACAGTGCATTCATTCAGTTCCATTTGTCATACCTCCATTAAAAGCATCTTCAAGCACATTCATGTTTGTCCCAGGGCTGGCGCTCGCCGCGCTGTAGCGCCACTTCCATTCTGGCCAATCCGTTGCGCAGCTTGTTCATCTCCTTGATTTTGAAGTCAGGATCCTTAAGTGCCTGGTATATTACAGCCCCTTCCGCCTGTGCGGGAAGGGGCAAATCCATCAAGTAGCAAATAGTCGGAACTATATCTACCAAGCCACAAGTACGCTCAAGGCGATAATTCCTTTTAATGCCGGGCCCCGACAAAGCCAGCAACCCTTTTAAGGAACCCGCGCTCCACTCCGCAGCAGGCAGTATGTTACCGTGCTGACCGCTGTACCACGGATATATGGCATATATCACATCTCCGACGCCATCCCCATACAAGCCGAGGATGCGCGCATCTTGCTTGCTGAGTGCCAGTGAAACAGGTCTTTTGCCCGTATTAGGGTCAATGTAAGTCAGCAGTGCGTCGATGATCTGCTGTTGGACAGTTGCATAGTCCGCTGGTTCCACAGTACCTTCCGGGTCCCTGCCCCTAAGGTTGATGTAGATATACATGGTGCGCTGTGGAAAGCATTTGCTTTTTTGGACGTCGGGATTCTGCGAATATATCTTGGCCTCTTCCAACAAGCCTTCCATGCGACCTTCCTTCATCGTCCAATTATTCTCTCCTTTGACGCGGCCTCCCAGTACCTGCGCCCCGGACACCTGTGCGTTTCCAGTTTCCATCACAACCAGACCAGCCTCAGAAAGTATTCGGTAGGGATCGAAGGTGGCACCATCGGAAACTGCTCCGTGGTCTGATACGAGAACAACCAGCGTGTCCTTATCGCAGACATTAAGAATGTTCTCGATCATTTTGTCCTGCGCCTCGTAGATCTTGAGGTGGGCATCCCAGGCTGCTTTTCTTTTCGTTTCATCTTTATTTGTCTCGGGGTCCATGTCTGTCAGCATGACATGATATGCCCAGTCGGGCGAATGTGCGTGCATGAAAAATAAATCCCACTCATGCCTACTCATCAGGCTGCAAGCGGCATCCGACAGCCATTGTGTATAGAAATCATGTATCTCAACAAAAGTGTCGAGGTCATACCAATCAAAAGCATATCCGATAATAGCCCCATTGTGTGCCAGGATACCAGTGTCGGATTGCAGCTCAGCAGCCACTTCGGGTGGATTGCACCAACCATCCAGACCTCCAATTGGGCTTATATACAGGCGCAAGTCTTCGGCATCAGCAGAGAGTTCCAGAAGCTTACAGCGGAAGAATCCATCCAGTGCGGCACCATTCTTCATCTTGAATGATGTTCTGATCACTGCACTCCATTCACCCACCGCTAGAGTGCAGAACTCATCGGCGCAATCTTTTGACGGCGACAGCGTTATCCGGTCATATCCATCTTCGCCCGACTGTCTGGCCAGCACGTACCAGGTCGTCTCAGATGGTTCAAGCGCGGCCGCTCTGAAATTCAGTTTGGCTTCCAGGTCCAGTGCTCCCGGTTCCTTTTTGGGAAGGCCTTTCCAACCACTGGCTGGTTTAAAACTACCCCGGATAGCTTGCGGATAGATGCCTGTGGTAATCAACTGGTCGTTGCACAGGCTGTCTTTCCCGGCCAGGCCCTTCTTGCCGTCCCGGTTTTCGCCGACAGATAGGCCGGCGCCGCCCACCATAATGCCGTTTTTCATGTGTGACGGCCAGGCCGTAGGATAATTCAGGACAATGCATTTTTTCCCGGCCTTATCTGCCGTATCCCACAAGAATTCTGCCCTGCACCGATCACTGCTGAAGGCTTGGACTATATTTGAGTTGTAGGGCGTAGTGCCTGGATTGTGGACATGGAAATCAGTGATTCCGTGAGTACCCGGCCAGGCGCCGGTGGCAATTGACGCCCAGTTTGGCGGCGTAATTGTCGGGTAGCATACCAGGCAATTCTGGGCAAGTACCCCGTTATCAATAAGCTTTTTAAAGTTGGGCAAATGTCCGTCAGCGATATGCTTCATAATCAGATGCGGCATAGCGCAGTCAAGACCTATCACTGCCGCTTTCTTGGGTCTACTTGCCATTATATGCCTCCATATAAAAAACTATATTGGTGGATCACTTAAATTTGCATCACATTAACCTTATGGGAAAACAGCCGGTATGTAGGCTGACCAGTCTCCTACTCCATTCGGATCGAGCATAACCTTTATCTTTCTCTGCCACATGTCGTAATTGTCATAGTACGGGCCCCATTCCTGATGAATATGCGTGTGGGGCTCTATCTGAAGCCCGCCGCCAAGGGCCGGAACGCCGAACCGGCCCGCCTTCCCTTTGGGATCGATGGTCTCCCCGACCAACTTCCTGGTCTCTTCCCTCGAGAAGTCATCGAAGGGATCATACTGGTAGCAGTTCTCCAGGTGAGTGCCCACGGAGTAGTTCTCGGCCACGGGGTGGAATAGCCACGGCTTGCCCATGTCGAAAACCGCGCCATTCTTGAAGTAGGGCATTATCATCTCAAGCGCAACCTTACGCTGGTTCTTCATCATGTCCTGAGTAGCGTCCGCGCACGGTGAAATGAAAAAGTCACCAGTGAACCTGAACGCTCCGAGCGGCATGTCGAAGCTGTAGCAATACGAATAGAATAGCGCTGCCATGGTCATAGTGTCCCTGGAGACCGGTTCCATAACTCCGTTGTATTTTGATGCTACCTTTTCCAGGCATTTCTCGCGATAGGCCATCTCTCTTGGCGTGCTGGCGCACAGCATTACCGTAAGGTTCTCGCGTGGCGGATTTGGCGCAGGCGCCTGTTTGGCTATCTCCTGTAGAAATTGAACACCCTCCCACAACATGTCATTGCCTTCCAACCGCCGGGCCAACTCGGCGCCTCCCGGATGTATGATAAAAGCAATCTCGGCCATGCCTATTTCACGCATGGCATCAAACCTGGAGTCTTCGTCCGGAAAGGAGTACACGAACGACTTGTAGTTGTCCGGCATGCTGGTAGGATGCCTGTGGACCGGCGGTTGCCCGGGGTCCCTTACCTGTTCCCACTCTTTTGGCCCGTACCAGGGATAAAGTTTGACGCTGGCCTTGGTAATGACACCATGTCCTCCATTGGCGCCGCTGTGGCCCCTCAGTATACCCCTGAGGCTCAGACCGGGTCCGTCAGCCGAGAACGAGCCTATCCCCATGCCGCCGGTCCCCAGCTTAAGTACATCGCCCGTCGGAAGAACCCACTCTACGCCAAGCACATTGCGGTCGAGCCCTCCTGTGAAGCATGCAGTATGCCCGGAACCGAAGTGGCAGCAGGAGGCGGCAATTACGCCCGCCATGGGGCCGGCGCCTACGTTGGCCACGTAAAGTCCTTGCTTGGCCGCCTCTATCTGGAGCCGATAAGTCGAGACATACGGTTCGACCACGGCATGCATGTTCTTCTCATCAATTTCCAATATCCTGTCCATCCGTCTTAGGTCAAGGATGATCCCATTCTCGGCAGCCAGAGCTGTGGCCACTATTTCAAAGCCGGAAGAAAAAGGTTTGAACATTATCTTGTATTTATTGCATGCCCTTACGATGGCCTGGACTTCTTCCGTGCTGGCAGGCAGAAGCACAGCAGCAGGGCGTAAAGACCATTTCTCACCATATACCAGCTTGTTCCCCCACACCTGGTTGTAAGTATCACGTATGGCCGGCTCCTCAGTGATGTAATCACTACCGACAATGTCTTCCAGCGCCCGGTAAGCTTCCCTGGTTAACTCCATCGCAAATTACCTCCTTCTGATGCCTTCGTAAATATCAGATTGACTGCTGGATAAGGTCGATTAGATCAAAGACCTTGATCTTGTTCCCGGTTTCCTTGGCGGTATCGCGGAAATTGCGCGTGCACCAGGGGCAGGCAGAGACTATGGCTTCCGCCCCAACGGCATTTGCTTCTTTCAATCGTTGCTCACCGGTCCATATGGCAAAATCAGGATAGGCTTCTTTCACTCCACCGCCGGAACCACAGCACCATGCATATTCCTTGATGCGGTACATTTCGTTGAGCTGCAGTCCGGGTATGGCAGCCAGCAACTTCCTGGGTATCTCATATACGCCGTTGGCGCCGCGCCGATACTTCTTGGGGGGATCATGCACAATCAATTGCCCCATTACCTTTATCTCTTTGCCTTTCCAAGCCACCCAAGGCTCGCCCAGTCGTCCCAGGTGACACGGGTCATGGTAGGTCGCTACAAGCGGTACCTTTTTCTTTAGCTTCAGTTTTCCCTCATCCAAAAGTTGGTGCAAATATTCCGTTATGTGCAGGACTTTCACCCCAGGTTTTTTCCCTATCTTCTCATAAAGGACCTTGAAACTGTGGTAACAGTCTGCACATGGTGTTACCAACGTTTCAACACCGGCGTTCCTAAAAGCCTCCACATTGTGTTCCGCGTACTTGATGAGTTCGCAGGCGTAACCCAGCTCATAGGCTCGCCCTGCGCAGCATGTTTCATCCCGACCCATGATGCCGACGTCGACTCCTGCTTTCTGGAGAAGTTCCACGCCCATCCTGGCCGTTGGCCATAACTCCTCGTCAAACGAGTACCGGCACCCGGCATGAAAGAGCACTTTTCCTTTCTCTTTGGTAAGGTCTTTCACATTCAAACCTTCCGCCCACTTACCCCTGTTCGTCTTGTCGGCCTGCATCATGTTGTCCTGCCGCTTAAGGCTATCAACGACAAGCATATGGGCCGGCAAGGTTTGCCCCTGCTCCACGCAGCGTATCCTCAATTCCTGCATCATCTGTAGAGGCTCTATGTCCTGCACGGTCTTGCAGGAGATATCGCAGCTGCCATCCATCTGGCACCTGTAGACCGCGTCGAGAAAGGCATCGGAGTATTCAAATCGTCCGGCCAGCAGCGACAGGGCCATGTTGAACTTGCCGCTTGACGAGTATGCGTGCCACAGGTATCTCGACACAGAGGGACAGCCGTGCACGAAGTCGTTATTCTTCATTGCCCTCCACGGTATCCATTTGCAGAAGGAGCACCTTGAGCAGCGCTGCATATCGTGAACATAAGCTTCTAACGCCATTTAATAACCTCCTGATACTGCGGCATTCGCATGTCTAGAAACATAGCTTCCCCGGATTTAGGATCCCGTTGGGATCAAATATATTCTTGACCTTGCGTTCCATTACCGTCGTGTCTGCCACACGGTTAAAGGCGGTGTATGCCCACGTCCCGTAAGGCCTGGAGAAAAATGCTCCCATATTTGCAAGGTCAGTGGCTTTCTCGGTGACAATATCTTGGACCGCTTTTGTCTCGGCCCGGTTAGCCGGGTCGCAGTACAGGTTGAACTCGCAATGACAGCTTGTGCCCTGAACCACTGGCTGGATATAAATACCTAAGTGATCGACTGGAAAACCCGAGTCCTTTGCAAGATCGGATGTTGCATTAACAAACTCGGATGCCCTATCCAAAGTTGTCAAGAAAAATAGATCGTGACAGGCGCCTTTGTACCTAAACTTCCAGTATGGTTCTGGAGACGGTCCCCTAAGCAGTTCCGACATAAGGCCAATGGCGGGTTCGGGCTTGAGACCAATCTGGTGAGCCAACTCAAGGAAATCGGCCTCTTGGTACCGGACCTTCTCCTCGGGCAATTCTCCGTAGCCTTCGAAACTGACAAAAAGCACCCAATTCGGTAGCTTGTGACTCAGGAGGTCAATATTATTCCTATCATTGCCCATCAAGCAGGACAAGTTTAATCCGTTCAGTATGAAGCAGTGGTCGCCCAGCCTTTTGTGCATTAGCTTGTAAGCCAGGTCGATTAGCCGTCCGAGCTTGTCAGACGGGACAAAGAAAGCCTGATTCAACGTTGATGCGAACCTGCATTTCAGCGTCGCCCAGGTAACAATGCCGATGGTACCCTGCGCGCCGGATATAAGCCGGTTTTCATTGAACTGGCCAAGGCCGAACGGGCACATCTGCGCCTTGCCGATTTCCCACTGCTCTTCAATGGTATCAGGACCCGCCGCCTCTCCACTTCTCATCACGTCGCCGGTACCGAAGATGATCTCTGCGCACAGCATCGGATCAGTGCAGTCCCAATGGTGGACCGGCATTGTGACAGGCTCCCTTTCAAGCATGGAACCGACCACTGACTTGGTGCTGCGGGGAAGTAGTGGCAGGTAAGCGGACAGGCCGGCCTTTGCCAACTCAGTTTGAAGCTCTCCAAATGTTACTCCTGGCTGGACCATTGCCACGCGGTTTCTCGGGTCTACCCTTATGACTTTTTTCATCCCACTAAGGTCGACAATGACTGCTCCGCCAACATTGGGAACAGTATCACCCCGGAAATGTGGTTCGCCGGAGCTTACCGGTACTAGGGGAGTCAAGGTTTCATTGGCCCACTTGACAATTGCCTGCACATCCTGTGACGTGCCTGGCTTTACGACACACCTTGGTTTAATCGGATGGACGAAACTCATGTCATGGGAGTATCTGTCAAGCACATCCTGGGTATCTAAGATTCGCTCCTGACCGATAATCTGTGCGAGATGGGTCTTGCTCATATCCTTACCTCCTGCCTGTTTGCCGATAAGCCAGATTCGATTATAAGCACAATGTATCACCGTCTTCATTCAAATTCAGTAATAATCGGCACTTCAGAATGTGTCACCTGACACACAATGCAAAAGTTCAGAAACATATTGGACTCCGATAGAGGTGATAATGCGGGGCCCATGTGCAGCAAGACTATGT
>DAOUFT010000157.1:0-4796 GCA_034429855.1 Dehalococcoidia bacterium | reverse complement strand
CTCCTGCGCGTTGTTCTGGTCATGCACCAGGTAAATCAAATCCTCGGCCTGCTTGGCCAGGTCGGACTTGCCGCCGGGCAAGGCTTCAAAAGAAAAATTAAGCTCGTTCATAAGATAGCTGGTGATCTTGTCGACGGCGATCCTGGAATAATTAAAGACGAGCTGGCGGTTTTTGCTGGCGCGCTCCCACTGGGCGCCGTTGTAGAAATCGAGGGCAGCCTTGTAGGCGCTGAAGCGATCGCGGTCGAGCTGAGCCAGGTCCTGCACCTTGAAGTCAGTCGGCACGGACACCGCCGGTGGCCACGCGGGGCCTGCTATTCTCACTGGCCTTAAGCATCAGGGCCAGGCTCATCAGGTAATCGTCGTGGCCTTCAAGGGGATCGACGTAAAAGTTGATGGTCTGATTGGGGCGGTAATGGCTCCGGGCCTTTTCCATCTCAAGCATGAACTCAGCGAACTCCCGGCTGCCGTCGCCGGCGTAGCACTGGACGCGTCCGCTATTAACGAAGGCGATTAAATCAAAGCCAAGCTGCGACTTGGAATGCTGGGTAAACTTGAAAGGCATAACGCGGGATCCGCAGGACTTTTGCAGGAAAGAGGCGAGCGGCTCGCCGATGCCGGTGGCGTCGCAGAGGACGCGGCTGCAGTTCCACTTGTTGCGTACCAGCTCCACTATCTGGGGGTGAAGCTCGTGGTGGGGGGTGCCTATCCAGGCGTAATGATCGACGATTTTGACCGACGGCTCTCGTCCGCCGTTAAAGGACACGGCGCCGATGGTGATAACGGTTGCGTCGCGCTGCGGGCGGGTAAGCACCAGGCCGTCGATCTGCTCGTCCTGTCCGGCGTAATCGATGCCGGCGACGTAGATGGTCCCGTCAACGCGCGACCGCTGGCGTGCGTGGGTGCCGGTAAGCTGGGCGAGCTGGACGCGATTGAACAGGCGGCCGCTCGCGGGGAGAGGCAGAAGGCGGTACTGGGTACGGAAGAGAGGGTGGTCCTCGCCCAGGCGGTGGCGCTCGGACTCAACGAAGGCGGCATAGCCGGCGTTACAGGCCGCGACCATCTCCCAGGGGAAGCGGAAATGCCGCTTGACGCCGTCCTCTTTCTCAAGGTCGAGGTTGAGCTGCTTGGTCTGCTCCAGCAGTGTGCCGTCGTCCCAGGTGGTGCCGTAATGCACCGTGGTGGCGTTGGTGGAGCTGGCCATAGGGCGGAACTCCTTGGAATACTTGTCCTGGTTGATATCCTGAGACTCGTCCACCTCGAGCAGAAGGTCGGAGGTATGGCCGACGACGTTGGAGCTTTCATCGGCGGACAGGAAAACCTGGCGGGCGGATCCCAGCCGCATGATGTAGCCGTACTCGGCCTGCCAGATGCCTTCATAGCCGAACTCGTCGAGGCGGTCCTTCAGCCGGTTCATGCTGATGAGCGTCTGCGGCTTGAAGGTGGGCGAGCACTTGATGGAAGTGCCGCCCTTAGCTATAAACATCGTCAATAAAAGAACCTCAATATGAGCCGAAAGCTCGTTCTTTCCGCCCTGGCGGGCAATCTCAACCGAAAACGTGAGGCCTTTGCCGTGCAAGATACTGTCGAATATGGCCCTGGCTACTTCCTGCTGGTACGGGCGTAATTCCATAGGCTACTGAATGATTGCCTTGATTCCCAGGGGGACGGCGATATCCGTCAGGACCTTGGCTATGGCGTCCTTTAACGACCTGTTACCCCCTGCGCTGATATGAAACTTGGTGCGGACCATGCGGGTGATGGTAGCGGCGGCGAGCATTTGCAGGTCGATGCGCTCCGGATGCTCGTCCATGAGGGTGAGAAGCTTGACGCGCAGGATGGCGATCTCCTCATCTAAACCTTCAATCTCCCGCGCTTCGTCAAGTTGCAGCTTCTGGGCTTCGTCAAGGGCCCGGCTGTAGAACCCGTGCTTCCGGGCGTTCTGGTTGCCCCTGGGCGCTCCTCTCTGCTTCTTTTCTATCATGAATCACTTTGAGCATACCGTAGACGATGGTCTTAGCCGCCAGCTCGTAGTTACCTTCCCTGAGTGCTTTTTCGAGTAAAGACATAGCCGTTGGATATCATGATAGTACACATGCGTTGATTAAAAAAGAGGGTTTTGTCAGGTTATCGCAAACCGAAGTTGCATTTAAATAAATACAATGGAAGCTTTTAACTTATTTGGCACATAAGATATAATACGCACAGGATAGGGAGGCTGACGGTAATGCAGCAGACGTTCCAATGCTATAGGTGTGGGGCTCAAAACTACTGGGGACAACCATATTGTTGGAACTGCCAAGCACAATTACAGCATAACTGCCCAAATTGCCATGCACTAGTGGAACCTACACTAGTGAATTGCCCATATTGCCACCATCAATTATCTTGGCAAACAAATCAAATTTCACAACATGCATATCACCAAGCCCAAAACTCGTATCAAGAATCCGGCAAAGGCACGGGGAAAAAGGCCTGGCTCATCGGAGTTATAGCAACCATTGTTATTATCGCTATTGGTATTGGAATTATTTATGCAATCAACAATACTTCCGAACCGGCACAGACACCGCCGGAATCAACTCCCATAATTACAGATTTGACGGAACCACAAATATCAATGATACGCATAACGGCGAGTACAGGTAACAATGTCGTTATCAGCTGGGTCACGGATGAACCCTCAAGTTCACAAGTTGTTTACGGCCCATACCCTAATGCAAACATCCAATCACAAATACAGGACGACCCCACGACAGGCAATAGTTCAGGCGTTCTTAAACACGAGGTCAGTCTCAATGTACAGCCACTGACATCATATATTTATCATGTAATATCCCTGGATAAATACGGAAATAGGGCGGTAAGCCCTAATATGAATTTTGACACAGCATCATCAAACAGTCCCGCAACAACAGGTATTCCAAGCCCAAAAGTCTATAAACCAGCTAAGAGCAATATAACATTCTCGGCTATTGACGCAACCCATATTCAGTGGTCAGCTGGCAATATCATATTCGTTGATGGAACAACACAAAAAATAGAAGCCGGCAGTCTGACTTTAACGGAACCAAAGGAATATTGGGTTTATTGGGTTCCTGATAACAAGGAACTTCAAGCAACAACGAATTTCAGTGAGGCAGTAGGACAAGATAGGGGAGCATTAGCCATAATAAACCCTGGTTACAATATGGGCGAGAAGGCATCTATAGTTACCAGTGATCAATAGGTATATAGTAACACCAAGCCCAAAATAAGGGAGGAGGTTATAGTAATGGCGGGAAAAGGCCATCATGGAGAAACATGTGCTGAATCTATCAGAGAATCGCTTAAATATTTAGGCAACAGAGTCACTGCAATCGATCTTTTTAATGAAATCAAGAAAAGAGGTACATGGTCAGATGACAACATTTGGCAAGAATTGCTTAGTTATGCGGTCAATTTACCAAGTAGCTATTTCCACTGGCCTCAGGTATCTTCAGACAGGAGATTTTTATTCATACGTGAAGATGGCAATTATGAACTTTACGATCCTAAATGGCATGGTTTATATGAAAGGGGTAAAAGAATAGTATGATACCAAATTTCAAAGTCTTGATTGTAATCCATCTGCCAGACCGAACATCATCAACAATCGGGCGAAGGAGGTTGTTCATGAGGATAGGATTAATTCTTATTGTTGTTTTAATTTCATTCAGCATCCCTGCATGTACTGAAATCCAACAGGTGAATTCTGATAGCAATAATATATCAACCAATATAGCAACGCTTCTGCCTCAAACCATAACCAGGCAAATTAATGCCAATATGGATGATTGTATAAGGTATTGGGATGGATCAAGCTGGGTCTGGCAACCATATTCGACTTACCACACCGTAGGCCATCAAACAGCAACAGCTACGAAACATGGACTAGGTTTACGGTTTGCAAATATACCTATTTTGAAAAACTCTAATATTACTAATGCCAATATGATAATAACAAGCCGTGCCAACACCACCAATAATATTGTCCGCTCAAGAATCTCCGGAGAGGCTACAAATAATGCTGATGCTTTTAAAAATTTATCAGATTTTGAAACACGATATGGCAATAGAACAAAAGCAACGGCAAACTGGGATAGTATCGAAGCCTGGACTACTGACACTGAATACACGTCGCCAAATATAAAGAGCATTATCCAGGAAATTATCAGCGATTCAAATTGGATTAGTGGCAATGCCTTAGTCATATTTTGGGAAGATTTTGAAGGCAGGAGCGATACAACTAGTGAAAACGTAGACCGTCGTAGCTATTCTTATGATGTGAATCCAACCAAGTCAATAAGGCTGGTTATATCATGGGTGGGACTACCCACTGTGCAAGTAAATACGCAAAATATTCAAATGCTGCCAATAGCTAAAATGGAAGATGTTTATATAAATATGATTTATAAGAGTCTTAGCGTCGAATTAAAACCAACTAACAACGCAAAAGCAAATTATCAATATACAGTAGATCTTTTTGAAAAAGGTAAATGGCGATATACCTCTTCTATAACGTGGAATCAGCCAGAATTAAACGTTAGTACTGTTAAATCAATCGATTTTCCAGTAACGGTACAGGAAATGGATGCCTATCGAAACAAGGATCTCAGCCATATTTTCAGCGTAATCGTTCGCGAATAAAATGAGTAACAATAGCAATTATTTATTCAATTTTGTGAGATAAGAAGGAATAATAAATTTAGATACCTATTTCCCCGTTACAAGTAGGGGAGGATTAATCACCGAAGGATATAATTAGGGCATGACAG
>DAOUFT010000156.1:0-18159 GCA_034429855.1 Dehalococcoidia bacterium | reverse complement strand
AAGGCCGTACCCGGCCCCATGCACAGCACCGACTTCTGGAGCAGCATGCCTCCGTCGCTTTTCTTCGCCGGCGATATGAAGGTCTCTCTCAAGCTCTACCAGGACATGCTGGCCGAGGTGCAGGAGCGTGTCCGGAACAAGGAATCGGGCATCAACTACCCGGAAAGGTACCGGCTGATCTTCGCCGAGCTTCCTCCCTGGCACAGCCTCAAGTTCTTCGACAACCTGGCCGAGAAGGGATGGAATTTCGTCTTCGAGAGCTTCGGCTACCACAACACGAGACCGCTGGATCTGAGCAAGGTCAGCGACCCTTGTGAGAAGCTGGCACGCTTCTCGCGCAATTTCTGGTTCAACATCTTCCCCGACGCCAAGAAGGACGGAATCTCCAATCCTGTGGTAGCCACTTATCTCAAGATTGCCCGTGGCTATAAGGCGGACGGCTTCTTCATGCACCCGCTCATCTCCTGCCGCGCAGCCAGCTGCAGTCTGAGGACGATACAGCATTTCGAGCAGGATAAGCTGGACGTGCCCAGCCTGTGGGTGGAGGGAGATATCATCGATAAGCGCGTTTTCAATCCACAGGAGGTGCTGGCCAAGGCCGAGGCCTTCGAACAGACCATGGACCACTACAAGTCGGTCAGGAAATCCAAAGGGCTGGACTGGTAAGCCGAGAATAAAAAAACCGGGAGATTGAGATGGTAATAGCTACAACCAGGGGCCTTTCCAGAGCACATGAGATTTATGCGGACAGGGGTCTGCGCGTGCGTGAGCTACGCAAAGCAGGTAAAAAGATAATCGGATACATCTGCCTTTATCCTCCCATCGAGATAATCAGCGCGCTGGGCATGGTGCCCTTCCGCGTCTTCGGCGATATGAGCGAGCCGATCACGGCTGCCGACCAGGTATCCACCACCGTGGTCTGCCCTTTCCTGCGCAGTATCATCGATCTCGGGCTCAAAGGTAAATTCAACTTCCTTGATGGCATCGTAGGCGCGCATACCTGCGATATAGGCATGACACTCGTCATCTCCTGGCGCGATTATGTCAAGGATGCGCCCTTCTCCCATCTGATAGATGTGCCCCATACCGACCACGATCCGGCCATCGACTACTTCGAGGGGCAGATAAACTCCTTCAAACGCCACATCGAGGAGCTGGCAGGCGAAAAGCTTACCGACGATAAGCTCAAGAAAGCCTGTGAGCTACACAATAAGCAGCGCAGGCTGGTGAGGGAGCTCTACGACCTGCGCAAGTCCGACCCTCCCCTGCTGACATCCGTGGAGAACACTGAAGTGCTGATAGCGCTGTTCAGCCTGCCAGTGGAAGAAGGTAATGAGCTGCTGGAAGACGTCATCAAAGAGGTAAGGGAACGCAAGACAAAGCCGGCTAAGAAGAAGGCCCGCCTGCTGGTGTGGGGGCCGGTATTCGACAATACCTCGCTCTACGAGTTGATTGAAAGCGCCGACGCCAATGTCGTGGTGGATGACACCTGTGTCGGCACCAGGGCATTCTGGGCGGACGTCAAGGCGCCTTACAACCTGCATGCACTGGCCAAGCGCTACCTGGTCGATATCAAGTGTCCGCGAACCTACCGTGATAGCGCCCATCAGGAGCTTGAGCGCAATTACGACAGGGACCTGGACAGCAGGTTCAACTACATCAAAAAGGCCATCACGGACTGGAAGGTCAATGGAGCGATCCTGCAGAGCGTCAAATACTGCGACACGCACGGCTACGAGGTGCCCAACCTGAGGCATTATCTCGATACGCTGGGCATTCCCAGCATCTATATCGAGCACGATTACAGCGAGAGGTCGCTGGCGCCCATCAAGACCAGGGTTGAAGCATTCCTGGAGACACTGGGATAAGGTAGCATCGTGCCGGGCATCGACGATCTGACCTCGCGCCTTTATTTCGCCGGCATCGATATCGGCTCCACAATGTCCAAGGCGGTTATTGTGGATGCCGACGGCAGGATGCTGGCATATGTGGTCGGCCCCACCGGCGCCCAGCATCGCCTGCGCGCCAACAAGGTGATGGAAGACACCCTGAGCAAGGCCGGATTGCCGCTTTCAGATATCGCCTACATCGTCTCCACAGGCTACGGACGCGTGAACGTGCCCTTTGCCGACAAGCAGATCACCGAGCTGACCTGTCATGCCAAAGGTGTGGCGGCGCTGTTCCCCGAAGTGAAGACGGCCATCGACATCGGCGGACAGGACGCCAAGGTGCTCAAAATTAAAAACGGCCGCCTGGTGGATTTCCTGACCAACGATAAATGCGCCGCCGGCACAGGCAGGTTTCTGGAGGTGGCAGCCGAGACCCTGGGACTGGAGCTGAACGAGATGGGCAACATCTCCCTCCAAACCGATACCCCTGTCAAGATCAACAGCCTCTGCACGATCTTCGCCCAGCAGGAGATCATCTCACGTCTCTCAGCCGGGGAACCACTGCCCGATATACTGGCGGGAGTGTATATCGCCATCGCCACGCGCGTGGTCAAGCTGGCCCGCCAGCTCAAAGTGGAGGCGCCGGTGGTCTTCACGGGCGGCGTGGCCAAGAACGCCGGCATGGTTAAAGCCATGGAGACGGTGCTGGGCGTGCCGGTATTGATTCCCGAGGAGCCGCTCATCACCGGCGCGCTGGGGGCGGCCATACTGGCGCGAGACGAGGCTGTCAAGCTGGTGCAGCGCGGCGAGTACCGGGCGCACCGCGAAAAGAAGCTCACCGAGGCGCGTGTGGACTTCGGGGAGAAGTCCAGATGAGCACGTATTATCTCGGCATCGATATCGGATCCGTTGGGGGCAAGGCCGTCATCATAGATGGCGACCGCAAGATCATAGCTTCGACCGTGATACCTTCGGGCAACAACTATGCCACGACTGCCGCAGCGCTAAAAGAGGAGACCCTCAGCAAGGCAGGCCTCAAGCCCGCGGATATCAAAGCCAGCGCATCCACCGGCACCGGCGGGCGCAACGCTATGGCCGACAGCTATCACGGGGTTATCGTCTGCAATGCACGCGGCGTCAATCTTATTTTCCCCTCGGCGCGTACGATAGTGGATATAGGCGGTCAGGGCAGCCAGCTTATAGACATCGACGAGAACGGCCAGGTGATCAACTTCAACATCTCCGAGATCTGCGCCACGGGCAGCGCGCGCCTGCTGCAGCTGGTGGCCCGCATACTGCAGCTGAAGATCGAGGACCTGGGACCCCTCTCTCTCAAATCCAAGCTGCCGTCCAGCTTCTCCACCTCATGCACGGTGTTTCTGGAGACGGAGGTTATCACGCGTATCGCGCAGGGAGACAAGCCGGAGGACATCGTGGCCGGCATCCACCGCTCCATCGCCGACAAGGTCAGTGCCCTCACGCGCGGCGTCAACATACGTCCGGACGTGGCCGTCATCGGGGGAGGCGCGCTCGATATCGGCCTGGTCAGGAGCATCGAGGAAAAGCTGAATCTCAAGGTGCTGGTGCCCGATAATCCCCGCATCATCGCCGCGCTGGGCGCGGCATTGATAGGCCTGGATCGCTCCAACTGATTTCTAATCCAGTTTCTCTTAAAAGATTGACGCCTACCTCAATTCATGGTTCAGCCTTTGTACGAGCTCATATCCAATTACAGCCCTTCATCACATATATATTGAGACGTTGAAACGTCGAATATTTTCCGTTAATAGCCTTATATAAAGCAGTTCGAATCCACTGTGGTGGAGCTTACTGTACTGAACAAATAACCTTTAACCTCTCCATGGGTAGAAATTGACGGCTTTGCCTTGACAAGTGTATACAGACCGTATACAATTTAAGGTGAAAAGAGGAAATAGTCAGTGCTTTACATCGAGTCTTTAGAGATTGACGACCATATACTGAACAAGATCGAGAGCAAGCACAGCGTTACTTTTAATGAAGTCGAGGAAGCCTGTCTATCAGATAAGAGACATGTCAGAAAAGGCAAAGAAGGGCTGTATAAGGTCTTCAGCCAGGCGGCAGCCGGGAGATTTATCCTGGTGGTATTGGTTAACCTGGGAAGCGGCAACTGGAAGGTAGCAACAGCCAGGGAGATGACCGATAGCGAGAGGCAGCTTTATAAGAAGTCAACTGGAGGCAAGTAACATGGCCGATATAGATAAAGCAATAAAGGAAATCGAGCAGGGCAATGCCTGGGACGAAAATGATGAGGTTGTCCAGGTTGAAGTCAAAAAACCGCTGGACAAGGTGATCCCCGTCCGTCTCTCTGCGGACAAGTGGGAGGAGATCAGGAGAGAGGCCAGAGAGCTCGGTGTTGGCCCGACCACGCTGGCCCGTATGTGGATCCTGGAGCGCCTGCGCCAGCAGGTAAAGGCTTAAGCCAGTAGGCGTCAGCTGCCCTGCTTGTTTGTCTTCCAAAGCCTCAATCATAATAGTGGCTATCTTGCGAATTGAGGCCAGGTTCTGCTCCAGCACCTTCTTGTCCTGCGACCATAGCGCCACATAGGGAAATGACCGTGCCCCGGTATCAAAACCAAAACGAGCTCCCACGGTGAAAGCCACGCTCTCCGCGATGGTCTCAGCATCTCGTCTTGAAATATGGAATACGCCTTCAGTATAGTAATGCGCTACCTCGTGAAGCAAGGTTTTGAGCTGCTGCGCCCGGGACTCGTCGGGCTTAATCCAAATGCTTTTCCCAAAATACATACCCTTGATGGCGGGATCCTGCTGCGGACGGGGTTCAAAACCGACATCCAGCCCCTGGGATTTAGCCAGGTCTATCACAGTACCGAAGAGATTCTCATTGGCCTCGCCGGTTAACGATGGCACTTCGACCTTAGGCAACTCTTTACCCTCGGTCTGGCTGACCTGCAGTCCAGGAAATGGGAAATCGAGGCACTTCTATCTAACAGACGAGTCGAATTAGCCAATTCGCCGGATTTCTCGCGCTGGATTGAGGATTTGCGTGCTCTGCTTAGTGATACTTCTTTGACACATAAGAAAGCTTCTATCAGGACATTTGTCAAAGAAATAAAGGTGACAGGAAATGATGCGGTATTAACATATACGGCTCCACTTCCACCACAGGGACTAACAGAGGAAAAACTGCGAGTTCTTTCTTCGGTACAGTATGGTGGGGCAGTCTGGACCGTTTCCGAACTCGTATTTGAGAGCAAACGGCTTATACTAAAGCTTCAGCAACTTTTCATGACTGCACCAGTTTTAAGGAAAGAAATATCTTAAATATGCCAGCAGCATAAGGTGGTTACAGTAATTGATGAAATTTTTCATGTTTGATATACTGCAAAGCTAATTATCAATGAAAGCGTCCAGTTAGCATTAATGCTATGCGACACTAGAGTGGGGGCAGGATGAAAAATATATTATTTCGCGGTTTTGTATCAGTCATGTTTATTTCCAGTGCATTATTCAGTTGGCATCCGCCCCCGCCTGCCGCTTCGGCTTTCGAAAAAATGCTTATTAACTACTTCCTGGATGCACTGGGATGCGATGAAGAGGAAAAGGCAAGGGTAGATCCGGATAATCCGAAAGGTACTCCTGAAAATACTATATATGAACAAACTGCCCAGGGCGATGAAGAGTATAAGAAGCGAAATTATGGGGGGGCCATAACGCATTATGAGCAGGCCGAAAAGGCTATCACGGCACCGTCTGGTAGTCAGCTAGAGCGTGACCATCTGACAGATCTGAGTGTCAAATTAGCCAAAGCCCATGAAATGCTGGGCTGGAAGATACCCTTCGTAACGACAAAGTCGGAAAGGGAGCACCTCGATAAGGCGGGTTTCTACTGGGAACGCGCTGCAGAATGTACCACTGACGTTCACAATGAGAAAGATGATAAATTAAAATATTATATCCAGGCTTCTTTACGATATCACGAGGCCGGCAATGACAGGGCGTGCATGATGGTCGACAAGGCGGAACCATTGGCCTATGGCAGCCTGAGCAAGTATGCGCAGGAGCAACGGAAACAGATTGCGGAGATGAGGAAAGAATTAAAATGCTATTAAGTCCCACTGCTCTCACATATATGGAAAAGGGGAAGCGCCAATAGTGAGACTAAATCGAACTAGTGGGCCAGCCTGGACACTTCGCGAACTCCTGTTTCAGAGGAAGAAGCTTATTCCAACGCTGCAACAATTGCTCGTAGGGGCATGACATGACAGGCCTGGGATAGTCTGAATGTGCCTTCGGTGCCAAACAAATACGCATTATACTTACGTTTAATTTCTTAACTTCAGATAACCTTTCATCCTGACCCTCTACCCGGAAAATTCACATTATGGATAGCTCAATTGTTGGGTAGAGAATCATCGATATCTGGTAGCAAAGTAATGGGTACCCATTTCTTCCACTACGCAATCTATTTCATTGATGCAGACCGCGCATACAAATATTTGACCATTGCCTATTCAACCAAGACCTCGCAAGTTCTCATATGGTAATCAGGGTTTACTTGTCCCGTTTCATCCAAATATTCGCCATTTCCGAACTCCAGCATGAAACGCGTACTTGCAGGGGGATAAAATTTCTCAACACCGTAAGAACGAACACGATCACGTTCATCAGGTTCCCCCTTATCCCCCACGGCAAGGTCGGTCTCAAGGTACACGTGGTCAGCATCCCGAACGTTCCAATAAACAAATACCGGCTCTCCCTGCTTTATCTGCTGCGGATGAACCATAAATACATAATTTCTATCACCGCCAATATACTTGTCTACTTGTTCAGGGGAATACACCGGCAACTCCCAGTTTTTGGACGATGACCCAAAGGCGTTAGTAGCCGTAATCGTAAATTTATAATATCCCACGCTCTCAGGCACTACAACGGCTGCAACCCTTCCCTCCGGTACAGGCAGATACTGGCCGCTGCCGATATCACTTTTAACCGTTCCACCACTCACGGTAATCTCCAGCTTGTCTGCACCGTAGACCTGCCATTGCAGTATAAAAGCCTGTCCCAGGCTGCCCTGGATATAATCAGTGCTGAACCCAGAGCCGTACCGACTTTCAAAAACCGGCGGGGCTTTTTTGAGAGACTCCATATTGGTCAACGCACCCATGCCCTGGGACTGAATGCCCGATTGTCCTGAAGTTGGGAATTCAGCCATCTGCCCGCTGCCAGTTGATAAGGGCAATGCACTCATCTGGTCACCGCCCTGCAGTTCGCCCATATTACTACTTGAAGAAGCGGGCTGCCTGCTGGTAGATCCCGACTGGCTAAGCGGGGCACTGCCGGGCTGACCTATTACAGGTGCTGCAGGAGGATTAATTCCGGCTAGTGAACCAGATTCACCGCCATTTTGAATAGAAGGGAGCTCGCCGGGATTCTGCGCCAGCCCCGATACGACATGCTGGGATTGAGTAACCGCCGGTTCCCCGGCCTTATTCGTCTCCGCTTTGGAACCAAGCTTTATACAACTTGTTAATAAGAGAGAAATAACCATCAGGATAATAGGCAGTCTTTGCACAGCGAACCTCCATTCATCGTACCGAGTACTGTCTAATACCAATAAATAATGATCAGTTCTGCAATATATCATATGTATGCTTATGGTGACAAATCACTATTATTAAGATTGTAAAAACATCAACAAAAATCACTTAATGAAAAAACAAAGCTAAAGTTGGGTAATCATATTACCTAACTTGGTAGGACATTGGGGACAGTTCCCGAACTAATATTTGAGAAGAAGCAACTGATGATAGCGCTTCAACGGTTTTTAATTGTGGCATCATTACAATAGTGGCAAGTCGTTTGATGTTTTTCTCCTCGTTTCAGCTATTTTGCTCTGTTAACTACAGCCCTGCCTTAATGGGGAGCAGCATATTTGTTTTGAAGCTCCAAGCTGCATCTGATAAACTATTTTCGTACAGCAGGCGCTTGAATCGAGGCAGGTGATATATGAAGAATAAAGCTTCTGCAAAAGGGTCTTATCTGGAAAAATCCCCCACGTATATTCAAGGTTTGGATGAGATATTATTGGGTGGATTACCTAGTGGTAGAACTACTATTCTTGAAGGAGAAGCCGGCTCAGGAAAGACCGTGTTAGCGTTAGAGTTCCTCTACCGCGGCGCCCTGGCAGGAGAGCCAGGCATATGGGTTGGGTTCGAGGAGCCAGCAAATCAATTGCGCAGCAATGCTTCCAGTCTGGGATGGGATCTACCCGCACTGGAACGCGAAAGTAGATTTTTCATATTTGAACCTAACATAGATACCAATGCTGTAATCAGCGGAGATTTCAGTCTTAAAGGTCTGCTGGCTGCAATTGCTGGAAAAAATCGGGAGATCGGTGCCAAGCGAATCGTTATTGATGCATTAGAGGTGGGATTGCGGCTTTTCGATGAGCCACGACAAATACGGGCTGAAATGCATGTTCTCAATGACTGGTTTCGTGAAAATCGGCTTACTGCTATTTTGACAGTACGGCCGCCCAAACGTATTGAAGCACGTATATTTGAAGACTTTTTTGAATCCATGGGAGATTGCGTAATCTTTTTGGATACCCGGATGCGGGAAAATATCAGCACAAGGCGGCTGCGGGTTGTCAAATACAGAGGGTCAGATTTTGGACACAACGAATATCCGTATATTATTAGCAATAATGGCTTGTTTGTAGCTCCAATCTCGTCGGTAGGCTTGCGCCATAAGCCTCTGGGTGAAACGATGTCTACAGGCATTGAGCGTTTGGATACTATCCTGGGCGGTGGCTATCGGAGGTCGTCTTGCATCCTGATTGCAGGAGAAGCCGGTATCGGTAAAACTACCTTGGTTTCAACATTTGTAAAAGAGGCCTGTAAACGCGGTGAAAATGTACGCTATATAGGTTTCGAGGAATCCCAGGATGCTCTGGTAGGCAATGTAATGAGTTCGGGAATAGATCTCTTGCCATGTTTACAAACCGGTCGGCTGGAGTTCTTGACCCGTTTTCCAGAGTCGATGGGTGCAGAGGAGCATTATCTGCAGGCGAAGATGCGGATTGATGCTTTCAAGCCGCGGCATGTCGTGGTGGATGCTATTTCTGCCTGCGAGCGCATGGGTGGCAAGCTGGCCTCGTTTGACTATCTCATGCGCCTGCTAAACTATTGTAAGGACCTGGGCCTCACTATCTTCCTGACCAACCAGATCAATACTACCAAAAACCAGCTGGAAATTTCAGGCAATGAGATTTCTTCCATGGTGGATACAGCCATTCTGCTCTACTATCAGGATGAGCCCGGTGAGAGGAATCGCATACTGCAGGTACTCAAGTCCCGTGGAATAGGGCACTCCAACCAGGCGAGGGAATTTCTGATCACGAATAATGGCTTTATAATCAGAGACGTGTACACGGGTGCAGGAAAGGTTCTTACCGGTACAGCACGACAGCTTCAGGAAGAAGCTGACATGACAGCGGCACGGCGCCTGGAATATGAGATCAGGACAAAACAACTGGAGTTAGAGCAATTGCGCTTGATCAAGAAGCAACAGAATAACGGAATAATCCAACGCTCTAAAATGAGAGAGGAGAAGAAATCCAGCAATCGTAGTAAGAAAGAGGTGTGAGTATGGGATACTCAGCCGAGAAGACACTTAAATATTCTCTGCGCCTTTTTGTGGCAGGGGAAGAACCGAACTCTGTTAAAGCGGTGGCGAACCTTATCCGCTTGTGCGAGGAATATCTTAAGGGCCGTTATGAGTTGCATATTGTGGACATTTTTAAAGATTATCAAGTTGCCATTGCTCAGCAAATAATAGTAGTTCCCACCCTGATCGTTGAGTCGCCCCCGCCCCGTCGGACTATTTTAGGCTCGCTGACAGATGAAAACAAATTGCTTGTCGAACTGGGCCTATTGCCCAAAGGAAGCGGGAAAGACAATGAGTAAAAAGAGACCCAGCTATCAAGAACTGAAAACGAGACTGGATCAGGCTGAGTCCACACTGGAAGCCATTCGACACGGCGAGATCGATATCTTGGTAACTGAAACAGAGCCAATCCTGTTGAGATACAAATCAGTTCTAGACGTACTTGAGCAGCTTCGTGTGGAGGCAGAGCGCCTGGCACAAGGATGGCAGATCACGTTTGATGCTGCCAGCGATGCAATCTGGCACTTAGACACAGAACTGCGGATTTTGAGAAGCAACAAAATTGCAGAGAACATTTTTCTGATACCCAGGGAAGGGATGGTTGGCAAACATTGTTATGAGATAGTACATAAGACAATGGAGCCACTACCTGAATGCCCCTTCCTCAGAATGCGCCAGAGCATGCAACGAGAAAGTTTTGAAATGCGGCACGGCGATCGCTGGTTATTGTTTACGGTGGATCCAATATTGAACACAAAAAAGGAATTAATCGGTGCAGTACACATCGCACGTGATATCACTGAGATTAAACATGCCCATCAAGAACTAATTAAAAGTCGTGCATTGTTACAAAAAACTCTGGATAGTTCTATTGAAACTATAGCCAAAATTGTTGAACTACGAGATCCGTACACAGCAGGTCATCAAAAGAGCGTGGCTAATCTTGCCGTTGCTATTGCCAGAGAGATGAATCTCGATGATGAGCGCATTAGTAATCTAGCGACGGCGGCACTGATCCATGATATCGGGAAAATTCATGTCGCTGCTGATATCTTGAGCAAACCAGGTAAACTTTCCGAAATAGAATTTAGTTTGATCAGAACACATCCACAGGGTGGGTACGATGTTATTGAGAGCATGCATCTCCCCCATATTATTGCGCAGTCCGTATTGCAGCACCACGAAAGATTAGACGGCTCGGGCTATCCCAATCAACTCAGGGGAGATGATATCTCAAAGGAAGCGAAGATACTGGCGGTGGCTGACGTGGTAGAGGCCATGGCTTCGCACCGTCCTTACAGGCCGGCACTGGGCATAGACAAGGCACTTGATGAGATCTTGAAAAACAGGGGCAAGCTGTATGATCCTGAAGTAGTGGACGTATGCGTGAAGCTATTCAAAGAAAATGGGTTTAAATTTGAAGAATAACCGATTGAACCTGCCCAGGCATGTGAGCCGGCTAACTTAGCAGGACATTGGGGACAGTTCCCGAACTCCTGTCTCAGAGGAAGAAGCTCATTACAGTGATACAGCAAATGATTGTAAGACGTGGTTTATAATATCGTTCAGCGAAGTCAACAACAGTATTGTTGCTGGGGCACGTCACCAGGTCTTGCAAATTCAAAATCGACCAATCTGGCACAGTAACATTAGCTATTGCAATTCTGAAGTTTATCAAATACTATAAAGGGGTAGCTTCACCGACCGAGATAAGCAAAGATGAGGTTGACGTTTTGAGGCAGGGTAATTCCGGGGCTACTGAAGTTCAAAGGTCGGGATTCGGCCGGCTGAAAATCCTGGCGCTTTTACCTGTAGCGTTGGTTATAGTGCAGATATTTGTTGCCGCATTCAGTGATTCGGACACGGTTTTTGAACCTCCCTATTTGCTGACAGTGCTCAATATCCTTTTTCTAACAGCCGTCCCGTTTGCAATAGCCTATCTGGCATGGAGAGATTGCAGGGAAACAGGCCAGCTAAACCTTCTCATGATCGGCTGTGCCATGGTTTCGTTCGGCTTCGGATCATTGCTGGCCGGATTTGCCGGAAATGTTGCGGGCGGCCAGAACCTGGTGGTTACCGTGCATAACACGGGGGCGCTATTAGCCGCGGCCCTGCTTGTTATAGCAGCAGTTTTATCGCTGCTCAAAGCGCCTCAGTATAAACTGGAGCATCATCGTGCACTGTACTCAGGAACCGGCTACCTCGCGATAGTTGTCCTTATATCGCTGTTGGCTATTGTCTCGTATCAAAACTTATTCCCAACTTTCTTTGTGCAGGGTTCAGGCCCAACCGTGTTGAGGCAGGTTGTACTGGGAACAGCGACCTTATTGTTTGCCATAGCTGCAGCCATATTCATCAGGTTGTATATGCGTTCGCGCACGGATTTCTCTTTCTGGTTCGGCATTGCCTTAATTCTCATTACCATCGGATTAAGCGCAATTTTCATCCAAAAAAACGTGGGCAGCATAATGGGCTGGACCGGCAGGGCAGCCCAGTATATCGGTTGCATTTACATTTTCATTGCAATTATAGCTGCACAGCGCGTAGCCAAAATAAAAAAGATGCCTCTGGCAACCGAATTCGCCCGCTCTTTTAATTACGTCGAAGCAAATTACCGGATGCTGGTTGAAATGGCAGGTGATGCAATCATATCCGTCGACAATAACGGGTTTATCCTGTCCTGGAACCCGGCCGCGGCCAGGATTTTCGGGTACTCGGAGGCCGAAGCTATAGGTGCAAAGGTAATAGACTTTATTTTTCCCCGCGAATCGGCATTATCACTAAACAGCGAGCTGCAAAAACTCGCAAAACCAAAATATCAGTTTGCCAAACCAACTAACAGGCTGGAGACCATGGCAAAACGTAAGCAGGGCGAGATTTTCCCTGCAGAAGTGTCACTGGCAATTAAAAATATACAGGGTAAATGGCTCGGCACCTTTATTATCAGGGACCTGACCGATCGCAAGAAGACAGAGGAAGCATTACAACAAAGCGAAAACAGATTGAAAGGCATCGTGCAAGCTGCCCCTATAGGCATAGGCGTTGTGATAAACCGCGTTTTCGTAGATATGAATGATAAGTTCTGCGAGATGCTTGGTTACTCTCGAAATGAACTGATGAACCAATCGGCGCGCATGATTTATGCCAGCGACGATGATTACACTTACGTCGGCAAAGCAAAATACGATCAAATTGCCCAAAAGGGATTGGGTTCAGTTGAAACACGTTTTAAACAGAAAAACGGGCAGATGCTCGATGTTATTTTAAGCAGCGCTCCTTTAGACAAAGCTGATATCAGCAAAGGAGTCATATTCACCGTTCAGGACATCACCGAGCGCAAGAAAGCTGAGCAGATGTTACGGGAGAGCAAAAGTCAATTTAAAAATATCGTCGAGCATATCACCGATATATTTTTTATGCTGGACTCAAACCGTGAAATGATTTATGTCAGCCCCGGGATAGAGCGGGCACTGGGCTACACGGTCGAGGAAATGCTGAAAAACTGGAGGAGCTATCTGACCGATAATCCTGTGAATCTGGCCGGGTATGAGAAGACTACCCTGGCATTAGATACGGGTGAAAAGCAGGAACCTTACCTGATGGAGTTCAAACACAGAGACGGAACGAAGCGATTGGTTGAAATAAATGAGTCACCATTCAAGAACGATAAAGGCGAGGTCATCGGCATCGTCGGAGCCGCCAGGGACATCAGCGAGCGCGAGAAAGCGGAGAAAGCCTTAAGGGATTCAGAGGAGAAATACCGCTCGGTGGTTGAGAATGCCCGGGAGGCTATCTATGTGGCCGTGGATGGGGTCATCAAATTCGCCAACAGCAGGGCTGGGGAGATCAGCGGCTATTCGCTTGAAGAGATATCATCCAGGCCTTTTACCGAATTTATCCATCCTGATGACAGGGACTTGGTTGCCGACCGGTACCTGAGGCGACTTCAAGGCGAGGACCTGCCACACACATATTCTTTCCGCATTTTAGACAAAGCGGGGAATCTTAGATGGGTGGAACTTACCGCAGTAGTAATCAACTGGGAAGGCAAACCGGCAACGCTGAATTTCCTGACCGATATCACCACCCGCAAGCAGCTTGAAGAAAGAACAGCAAGGCAGAACGCCGTACGACACTCTGTCAGCCGCATTTTTGAAGAAACGCTTCGCTGTAATACCGATGAGGAAGTTGCTTGCATCTGTCTCTCAGTTGCGCAGGAATTATCGGGCAGCAAGTTCGGCTGGATAGGAGAAGTGAACGCCAACGGCCTCCTGGACACAATTGCCATATCCGATCCGGGCTGCGAATCCTGCAGAATGCCCCAATCACAGGCTACAAAGGCAATCAGGAATATGCCCGTCCGCGGTATCTGGGGGCGCGTGTTGAAAGACGGTGAATCGTTGATAACAAATAATCCCGCCGGCCATCCTGACAGTGTCGGGCTTCCGCCCGGCCATCCCGGCCTAACCGCTTTCCTGGGCGTACCGGTGAAACATGCGGGGCAGACCATCGGTATGATAGCGCTGGCTAATAAGCCGGGAGGCTATGATACCGATGACCGGGAAGCCGTCGAAGAATTATCGGCAGCATTTGAAGAGGCTCTCAGAAGCAAACGGGCAGATCAAGCCATCATTCGATCAAAGCTGCTGTTGCAGACCGTTATCGATTCCACGCCTGACTGGATATATATCAAGGATTTTGAACATAAATACCTGCTGGTCAATAAGAGCTTTGCCGACGCGCAGCACACCGCGCCCCAGGATATGATCGGGAAAGCAGACACCGATTTCTTTGCCGAGGAACTGTGCCTGGGCAACCCGGATAAAGGCATCACAGGATATCATACCGACGACCTGCAGGCATTCCAGGGACATATCGTACATAACCCCAGTAATTTCATAACATGGGCAGATGGCTCAATTCATATTTACGATACGTATAAAATCCCGCTGACCGACCAGGCCGGCAAGATATACGCCGTGATGGTATACAGCCGTGATATCACCGAGAGGCATGTGTTAGAAGCGGAACGCGAGTACGCATATGATATGCTATCGAGAACATTACAGGCTACCATTGATACCATAGCAAGGATAGTGGAAATGCGCGACCCGTATACTGCGGGACACCAGCAAAGGGTGGCTGCACTTTGTCTCGCGATTGCTGAGAAACTGGATATGAATCGTACTGGCATTGAGCATCTTTCAATGGCAGCGAAAATACATGATATCGGAAAAATGTTTGTGCCGTCCGACATCCTGAGCAAACCGGGCAAGCTCTCAGCCATTGAATGGCAGCTGATCAAGACCCACCCGCAGCACGGTTATGATATTATCAAGGACATGGAATTTGAACGGCCGGTGGGAGTCATGGTACTGCAGCACCATGAAAGGTTGGACGGCTCGGGCTATCCCAGCGGGTTGAAAGACGGTGAAATTCTATTAGAGTCCAAAATACTGGCGGTGGCGGATGTGGTAGAGGCCATATGTTCACATCGTCCCTACCGACCGGCCCTGAACCTGGATAAAGCACTGGAGGAAATAGCCCGCAACAAAGGCACGCTCTATGATCCCGATGTGGTTGATGCCTGTTTGAGTGTATTTAAAGAAGGACAGTTTAAATTCGTACGGGAATAGTCTAAGTACGAGAAAAGCGCCGCTTAATATAACCCGTACTGATCTGAAACTTGATTAACCCTTCGCAATAATTGCCAGCAGAGCAGAGAGTTCGAAATCCGTCCAAGATGGTTACTGTTTAAGCTTCCTGGCGAACTATTGTGGACAGTTTCCGAACTCCTGTTTACAACTTAGAACCTGATTTCAGCGTTGCAGCAGTTGCTTAGCAGGGCATGACACCGGAGACAATTCTATTGCCGTATTTCTCTGCGATGACGGATATTTGACTCACCTAACTAAAACCGGTCTTAATTGAGTGCAATACACGCTCATAGAATTTTTTCAGCGCCCCTGAAATTGCTCCCATCGTGAAAATTGACAGATTTAAACCAGGTTAATACAATGTTATAACATAGTAGTAACTGAAGGGGCGTTGGGATTATGCTAAAAAAACTCACCAGACACGGCAACAGCCTAGCGCTTGTATTGGACAAAGGTGTTATTGAACTTCTAAATATAGATGCCGAAACACCGCTGGAGATTTCGACTGACGGCTCGCTGTTGCTGATAACACCGGTAAGAGATGAAAAACGGAGACGCCGGTTTGAAGATGCTCTGGAACAAACAAATGCCAGGTACGGTAGAAACCTTAAGAGGCTCGCTCGTTGACGGAGCCGCTATTTCTATCACTTGGTGAAGTTATAGAAATTCACCACGACCAGATTAAGCGGTACGGCGGACACCCCGGCATCCGCGACCTGGGCATGTTAAAGTCCGCCTGCGCGATGCCGTTTGCCACTTTTGATGGAAATTATCTCCATGCGGACATTTACGAAATGGCGGCTGCCTATCTATTTTATATTGTTCGAGATCATCCGTTCATTGACGGCAACAAACGCACCGGGGCCGTGGCGGCAATTGTTTTCCTCGCGATAAACGGAATCGATTTTAATGGAGATGGGGATGATCTGGAGAAAATTATCAACCTTGCTGCTGAAGGAAAAACCGACAAGGCAACAATTGCCGCGTTTTTCAGAGATAACGCCCGGATTTTGGGCTAATCGATCGATGCGAAGACAATAGTATTAACCCTGCCCGGAGGGCATTGCGCATAGTTCCTATCCCCCCTTTAAGGGTTTGACATGCATTCCCAGTATGTGTTATCTTGTCAGCCAGCATATACTGACTTGGGTTAATACACACTAGAGTAAGTAGTCCCCAATATAGCGAGTATGTGCCACAGGAGCTTGTTAATATGTCGTTAAAACACGGCCTGCTGGGATTTCTGAGTTATGGACCGCGTACTGGATATGAGCTGTCCAAGATGTTTTTCGAGCCACTAAGGCCGTCTCTCAGTCAAATTTACCGCAAATTGAGTTTGCTGGCCGAGGAAGGGCTGGTTGAATGTGAAAGGGTCGACCAGGCCAAACTGCCCAACAAAAACGTTTTTACCATAACCGACAAAGGCATGGAGGAGCTGAAAAGGTGGCTCAGGGAGCCTCCGGAGTTCGTCGTTCCGCGTGAAACACTTCTCACGAAATTATGGTACGGAAGCCGTGTCAGCAAAAAGGACATGGTGAGCGATATTAAAAAATATGCAAAAGATTTAAGGGCTAAGGTTGAAAAGTACAAGGCGATGGTTAAACCGGCCATCGAAAGCGATCTGTGGGGCTCGGCGGATCCGCTGGACAGGTTTTACTGGACACTGGTAGTCGACCGCACCATCACGCAGTATGAAGAATTGCTGGAATGGGCAGACAGAACTGCCAGGCTGATCTCGAACTTTGACGAATGCGAAGATAAAAAAAAAACAATAGTCGGCAGGAGCGCCGTAAAAGAAGCCAGCCCTGATTGGGGGCAGACTATCTAATTTATTCAGGAGGTCGAAAAACATGAATCTGGTCGTGGGTGAACTGCTGCTCAATAGTGTCAACAAGTATCCCAAACGCAAAGCTATCGTTGGCGACGATGTATCTTTTACCTACGAGGAGCTCAACTGGCGTGTAAACCGTATTGCCAATAACCTGCTGGCCGGCGGATTGAAAAAGGGCGACAGGCTGGCAATACTGCTGATGAACTGTTACCAGTTCGTGGAGCTGATCATGGCCTGCGCCAAAGCGGGCATCGTCATGGTGCCGGTAAACTGGCGTTTCCAGGCGCCGGAGATCAAGTACGTGGTGGAAAACTCCGATGCCTGCGCCATGATAATGGGAGAGGAGTTCATTCCGGTCATGGAGACGGCGGCCAAAGATATAGAAGGCATTGCGGCAGACAAATACTGGGTGGTGGGCAGCAAGAAATTCCGAGGCGCCGGCGGCCTTTATGAGGACCTGGTGAAGAATGGAACAACAGCAGAGCCCGCTGTGAAAGTCAGCCCCCAGGATATACTGTGCATAAGTTATACATCCGGCACGACCGGCTTCCCCAAGGGGGCGGTAACACTGCACGAAACGGGCGTTGAGACCGCCATCGCCATGAATATCGAATTCGTAACTTCCTACATGGTCAATCTGATCGTCATGCCCACCTTCCACTCCAATTCCATCAACAACGTGATGGCCTCTTTCCTCAACGGCATGACCATACATATCTACCACCTGCGCGGATTTAACGGCGAGGAGATACTGCAGATCATCGATAAATACAAGGGCAATATCTCCAGCATGGTACCGACCATGTACAACATAATACTGGCCCTGCCCGAGGAGGTGCGCAATAAATACGATGTCTCCAGCATGACGACGCTGCTATCCTCCTCCGCACCCATTTCGGCCAAAACCAAGCAGGAGATTCTGTCCTTCTTTAAAAACGGCAAGCTCTACGAAGGTTACGGCGCAACCGAGACCGGTGTGGTAACAGCCCTGCGACCGGAGGACCAACTTAGAAAGTTGAAATCCGGTGGGCAGGCTGTTTTCGGCCAGCAGATCAAAATACTGGACCCCGACGGCAACGAGACGAAGCCCGGCGAGATAGGTGAGATATAT
>DAOUFT010000155.1:0-8167 GCA_034429855.1 Dehalococcoidia bacterium | reverse complement strand
AAAGAAAATAACTGCATAGACTGTGCTGGAGACTCCGGTTTGAAGGTACTGGTTATCGGAAACGGTGCACGCGAACATACACTCGTATGGAAGATTGCCCGTAGCCGCCTCGTCGACACCATATATGCCGTTCCGGGCAATGCCGGCACTGGCAACCTGGCCAATAATCTGGATATCCCTCTCAACGATATCCCCTCAATACTGAATAAGGCCCGTGAGCTTGAAATCGGGCTTGCGGTAGTCGGCCCCGAGGCCCCTCTTGCAGCAGGGATTTCAGATCTCTTCACCCAGGCCGGCATACCTGTTTTCGGACCTTCCAGAGCCGCAGCCCGTCTCGAATCAAGTAAAGCTTTTGCCCGCGATATCATGCAGAGAAACGGTATTCCCTGTGCCAGAGGCAAAACATTCACCAGCTTTACCGAGGCTGAGAGGTATCTTAAAACACAGGATATGCCCATAGTCGTTAAAGCCGATGGACTGGCTGCTGGCAAGGGAGTAACGGTGGCAACAACCTTGGATGAAGCGCTGAACGCACTGAATTCGATCATGAAAGAACGGGCTTTCGGAGCCGCTGGCGACAAGGTCGTTATCGAAGAATGCCTGGTTGGCAAAGAGGTAAGCCTTCTGGCTTTCAGCGATGGTGGAAACGTAATTCCAATGGTTCCGGCATGCGACTACAAGAGGGTTTACGATAACGACCAGGGTCCCAATACCGGTGGGATGGGCAGTTACAGTCCTCCCGGTTTTTTCGATGAAAAGATGACTGAAAAGGTGTTAAAAGATATTATCCGTCCCACCGTGGCTGCTATGGCCGGAGAAGGCGCTCCCTATAAAGGCGTCCTGTATACGGGATTGATCATAACGCGGCAGGGACCAAAAGTGCTTGAATTTAACGCCCGTTTTGGCGACCCGGAAACACAGGCCATTTTACCGAGATTGAACACCGACCTTGTCGAGATAATGCTGGCTGTTCTGGAAGGCAGCCTGGAGGGTACAAAGATCGACTGGAGCAGTGATGCTTGCGTGGGCGTGGTCATGGCGTCGGGCGGGTACCCGGGCAGCTACCGCACCGACCTCCCCATCAGTATATCCGATAAAATGGATAAGGATGTCAATATATTCTACGCAGGAGCAACCAGGCGTGCTGACGGCACGATTGTCACCAGCGGCGGAAGGGTCCTGACTGTTACGGCTACAGGCCGCACACTCAAAGAGGCCAGGGAGAAGGTATATCGTAATATAACGTGTATCAGTTTTGAGGGATGCCATTTTCGCAGGGATATCGCGGCCAGGGAGGTGAGTTGATGGCACTGGTTGGAATCGTGATTGGGAGCAAAACCGATGAACAGTACATAAAGCCCGCCCTGGATATATTCCATGATTTCAAGATAGAGTACGACATCGACGTTTTATCAGCACACCGCAAGCCGGATAGGGTGCGTCAGTATGGACTGGAAGCGCGCTCTAAAGGCTATAATGTCGTAATTGCTGCAGCTGGCAGCGCTGCCCACCTTCCCGGAGTGATAGCTTCTTGGACAACCCTGCCTGTTATAGGTGTGCCATTGCCCACCAGCGATTTAAAAGGTATTGACTCACTGTACTCTATCGTACAGATGCCTGGAGGCGTGCCGGTTGCCTGCACAGGCATAGGCACGGCCGGAGTTAAGAATGCCGCCCTATTGGCTGTCCAGATTCTGGGGGTTAAATTTGAAGAGATTAATAAAGCCTTTGCAGAGTACAAACGCAGGCTGGCTGAGGCGTAAGGCAGGTAGATATGATTGAACGCTACTCACGCCCTAAAATGAAAAGAATCTGGTCCGATAAAAATAAGTTTCACAAATGGCTGCAGGTTGAAATCGCTGTATGCGAAGCCTGGGCGGACGCCGGACGCATACCCAAATCGGCTTTGTCCAACATCAGAAAGGCCACCATCGATTTCGATCGTATGGCTGAGATACTTAAAGTTACACATCATGATGTAACTGCTTTCCTGAACGCGGTGGGCGAATCAGTGGGAGAGGATTCTCGTTATATACACCTCGGCCTGACTTCATCAGATATCATTGACACGGCGCAGGCGCTGCAGATTCGTGAGGCGGCCGACCTTCTCTTGGAAGATATGGCGCTTTTAATTGCGGTGCTCGAGGATAAAGCCGTCTCCAACAAGGACACAATCATGATTGGTCGTACTCATGGAGTCCATGCAGAGCCGATTACGTTCGGCCTGAAAATGGCCCTGTGGGCACAGGAGATGAAACGTAATTATGCCAGGCTTGTAGAAGCCAGGAAAAACATCAGCGTGGGCAAGATTTCAGGGGCGGTGGGCACATATGCCACAATACCCCCGGATATCGAATCCAAGGCGTGTAACTCCCTTGGAATTGTTAGCGCACCGATCTCAAACCAGATTATCCAGCGCGATCGACATGCCCAGTTCATAACCACGCTTGCCATCGCAGCAAGCTCACTGGAGAAGTTTGCTACCGAGATCAGGGCGTTGCAGCGGACGGAGATACTGGAGGCGGAAGAGCCTTTTTCCAAGGGTCAGACGGGGTCATCCGCAATGCCGCATAAGCGTAATCCCGAACTTTGCGAAAGGGTGTGTGGTCTGTCACGTCTGATCAGGGGTTATTCCATAACCGCACTCGAGAACATGTCGCTCTGGCATGAACGCGATATCAGCCACTCATCCAATGAGCGCATTATTCTGCCCGACGCCTGTCTGGCCCTCGATTATAGTTTAAACCTGTTCACGGGCGTTATGAAAGGGCTGCAGATATATCCGCATAACATGAAACGCAACCTTGAGATAACCCAGGGGCTGGTGTTTTCACAGAATGTCATGCTGGCCCTCGTAAATAAAGGCCTCAGCCGCCAGAAAGCTTACGAACTCACACAGCGTAATGCTATGAAAACTTGGAAAACAAGGACTCCCTTCCTTAAACTACTTAAAGCAGATCCAGATGTTTCCAGCCGCTTGAACATAAAGGAATTAAATAACCTGTTCGATTACGAGCTTTTCCTCAAACACATCGACACTATATTTGAGCGCTTGGGTTTGCTCAAGAAAACACACAAATCTCGCACCAAGTGACAGGAGTTTTATCTTGAACATTTTATTTGACAGCTCATTGAAACTGCCTTTATATGGAAAGGGCAAGGTGAGGGACACCTATCAGGTTGGGGACAAGTTGCTTATAATTGCAACCGACCGTATCTCCGCCTTCGATGTTGTTCTTCCCAACGGCATACCGGACAAGGGTATAGTACTGAATCAGCTCTCAGCCTTCTGGTTCGGGAAAACCTATCACATTATACACAATCATATGGTCGAATCCATAGAGAGCCGCAGGGCTTTATCCAAGTATTCTCCCTGGAAAAGACCTCTGCCTGAGTTTCTGCTTGGCCGTTCGATGGTAGTGCTGAAGGCTGAGCGAGTGCCCGTGGAATGTGTCGTCAGGGGTTATATCTCAGGTTCAGCCTGGACAGAGTACCATAAGAAAGGAACAATCAACGGAAGAAAGGCTCGTAAAGGACTGCAGGAAAGTCAGGAACTGCCCGAACCTATTTTTACACCTACCACCAAGGCGGAGGTCGGCCATGATCTCCCCCTGTCGATCGAAGATATGGCAGATTTGGTGGGAGAGAAGACGGCGCGCAAAATTAAAAATAAGAGTTTGGAGATCTATGATTACGCGCGCTCATACGCTCTTGAGCGCGGAATTATCATAGCCGACACTAAATTCGAGTTCGGTTTCCACGATAAAGAACTGATATTGATCGATGAAGTGCTCACACCCGACTCAAGTCGCTTCTGGGATGCCAGCCAGTATGAGCCAGGTCGATCACAACCAAGCTTCGATAAACAGCCGGTAAGAGACTGGCTGCTTGCCTCACACTGGAACCAGAAAAAGCCCGCGCCTGCTCTGCCGGAAGATGTTGTTGAAGCCACCTCAGAGCGCTACCGTGATGCATATACTATGCTGACCGGAAGGAAGTTTAAAAATGTATTTGTCTAAAGTCTATATAACACTGAAGCCGACAGTCAACGATCCGCAGGGATTAACCATCAAAGGCGCTCTGCATACTCTGGGTTTTCAAAATGTGGAGGAGGTCAGGGCAGGCAAATATATCGAAATAAGAATCGAAGCCGACAGCCTGGAAAAAGCAAGGGCCGAAATACAGGATATGTGTAAAAAACTGCTGGCCAATCCGGTTATTGAAAACTTCCGGTTTGATCTGGAGGAAATCAAATCCGTCTGATATTCAGGGTACCCTGTACGTAATCCTCAACACGGCTCCATCCAGACATACCATATCGGCTACGCTGTCCCAGTTGGTTGAGGTGAAGAAACCAAGCCTGAACTGGCACCTGCCTTGAGCTTCGGCAAGTAGCTTCTGTATTACATTTCTACCCTTGTCATCCACCGTAACATCAACCAGCAGTTCCCCGCTGTCCTGTTCAGACATCAACTTCACATTGCCCAACTCAGGCACTGTAGATTCGTAGGCCAATCTGCCCAGACTGCCCATTGATCCGTACTGATACTGATAGATTTCAAGAGCACCCATATTTCCCCAGTGTACCCCGCTGTATACAGGATTGCCCACGATCGAGTGATTCGTAAGATCAAGAACTGCCCGGCTGATGATTGCGGTGGGAGGCAGTGCTGTCAGGTCAAAACTTAAAAATGCGCGTACCGCCTGATTCGATTGATTATCGCCTGCACACACGGCGCTTGAGCGAGTATAACTTGCACCGCTCTTTGTCAGCGATCCGCTCTCATTCGGTATTATAGACAATACAATTGTGTTTTCGCCTTCAGGCTGTAGTTTAAGCTGATTCAGAACTGTTACGGTCACACTCGCCGTGCTGCTGCCAGAGGGATTCGACGCAGCAATGATATAGGTTGTTGTGGCATATGGCGTAATGGTTTTGGTGCCGCTTGACGGCACCAACCCGATCCCGTTATCTATGCTGACCGTCTGAGCGCCCGTCACGACCCAGTTCAAAGCGGTCTCCTGCCCCTCCTCTACAATGGCCGGACTGACCGCAAAAGTCACCACAACAGGTTTGCCGTTCTCCTTAATCAACTGATGCAAAAAAACAGGCAATTCCGAGCATCCCGATATTAGAATACCCGTACATAATAGAGCCACCAGCAGAATCTTCATGATGTATTCTCTCGCAGTTGGGCTACCGTAAAAGGTAAAAGCCACGGGAATAAGCAGGCATACGCTCAGCTGCCCGACTGCTCCCGCTCTACTGCGGAATCACGTAACGGACAGTCAATTTGGCATTGCCAGCGCTGATGTCCACATAATTTGCACTGCTCTGACCGCTTTGAATAGTGGAATACCTCTGCGCGGTATAGTCAGCCCGGCTGTAATAATAGTATTTCTCAAACTGAAGGCGAAGTTGATACCGGTTACTGCCGCTATCCAGCTGTTTTTGTAGTGTTGACACAAATTCCGGAGAGGTGAACGGTGTACTGGGCATCTGGCTGGCCACAAAATTATAGTTGTAGTTATATACATAACCTGCAGGCACTATGATCATGTAGTCGCTCGGCCTTAAATAGCTGCCGTATTGATGATTATATATATAGAGCGAACCCTGCCAGGGGAAAGGCTGATTGTATATAATGGATTTGGATATGTCGAGCTCTACGCTTTTAATAATGGCATTGCGTGGTATGGATGATATATCAAAGCTCAGAAAGCCCTGCATCTGTACCTGTAATTCATTCTGCCCGACTGTAACTCCATCAAGTACTACATCGTCCTTCCTGACCGTGCCGTCCTCGGCTGCTACGGAATACAGGGTGGTCGTATAAACATGTAGCGGAGTTACCAGAATTTTTGTGCTGGCCGTCACAGTCCCTTCATCATCTCTGGCAAAAATAGTATAAACAGTATCTGCCTTCGGTTGAACCGACCTGCTGCCGGACATGGATACGCTGCCGATGTCGGGATCGATGCGCACCATACCGGATCCGCTTACATCCCATGTTAGTGTAGTCCATTCACCCTCTTTAATCTCAGGCGGTGTGGCCGTGAACACCCGGATAGCCATCTTCTCCGGGCCTCCAGGGACGAGCACGTTCCCGTTTGTGCCGACTTCGGTAGACCAGTTGCCGGAGGTGGCCTGCGCCTTACACCATATGGTATGTTCGCCCGCCGTCAGGGAATTGGTTTCGAAGGTTGCCAGCTGGCTTAAATTTCCATTGACACTGGAACGCCAGTTATAGCCCACAATCTGGCCATCCGATGAAATGGCATGTCCGCTGAATTTTATCGTCTCTCCGACGTAAATCTGAGGTGAGGATACAGAGTCTATATACGCAAGCGGAGCCGATTTGGTTGTCACCACCGACCGCGCACATCCCATAACCAATACTGCCAGCATCAGGATGGCTATAGCAGCCTTTCTCAAATCGACACCTCCGTCTGCTTTGTATTTATCACAATCTAACATTGTATTACCGCCTTGTCAATATGATCATTAAACGATTGCGTCCCTGACATGACTCATTACTTTGCCCATAACCTCACCGGCCTTTCCCTCGACGCGTACGGCCGCCCTGGAATCCATCGGTGTGTACCCTATGTTAATGATAACGAGCTTGGCGCCCGCATTACATGCATACTCCGGAATATAAGCTGCCGGATAAACGATCAGAGTAGACCCGATTACGATGCACAGATCGCAACTATTTGCCCGGCGTGAAGCCTCGCTGAGCACAGCTTGCGGTAACATCTCTCCAAAATATACCGCATCCGGTTTGAGTATGCCCTTGCAGAACTCGCACTCGGGTAAATCCTCTCTGGCCAGTCTGGCTACTATGTCACTCATAGGAAATCGCTTCCGGCAGCTCAGACAACGGACGTACTGCATATTGCCGTGCAGCTCAAATACCTTGTCGTCCGGTACGCCGGCCAGCTGATGAAGATTATCGATATTTTGCGTAACAACACAGTCAAGCTTGCCCAGTTTATGCATTTCGGCCACAGCATAGTGGGCGGCGTTCGGCTGCACGTTTTTAGTCAGACCTCCCTCAGCCAGGAGCTTCCATTGCATCTTCCTCACCTCAGGACTGGCTACGAACCTCTGGATGGTGAAATCCTCCGGATCCAGCTTCGTCCATATGCCATCTTCACCCCTGAAGTCAGGTATACCGGATTCGGTGCTGATGCCCGCACCGCTGAAGACCAGACACCGTTGGGAATTCAAAATAAGTTCCGCAATTTGCTGCGCCTGTTTATCTATTTCATCGCCGCCCATAGCTTACTCTCCTCCGATATTACACCTTGCTGATTCAATTCTGCGTATTTATTATACATGGTTGAATCTGTTTGATATATTAGTATAGCTTAAATATGGATGACATCCTCGATTATCTGAGTAAAAATCTGACTACCGGCTTCGTCGGCAGAAACCTACGCTATCTGGCAGTCACATCTTCGACACAGGATGTTGCCAAAGATATGGCCGACCGGGGAGCTCCGGAGGGTTCTGCTGTGATTGCCGGCAGGCAAAAGTCGGGCCGCGGTCGGCTGGGCAGGTCATGGCTATCTCCCGAGGGAGGGCTTGCCACCTCGATAGTACTGCGCCCCGGTGCGTCGGCACTGCCCATCCTGCCGGCCGTATGCGCACTGGCTGTCTTCCATACACTAAAGGAGATGGGAATCCAAGCCGATATCAAATGGCCCAACGATATCATGATCGGCGGCCGCAAGGTCAGCGGTATACTGATAGAACACTGTCTCAAGGAGGGTGTGGTTCAATATAGCATTATTGGCATCGGTATCAATATAAATTTCAATACCGCCCTCTATCCTGAAATAGCGGACTTTGCCACCAGTCTCTCGCTTGAGCTGGGACACGAGCTGCCGGTAGGCCGGGTAGCACTATCCCTTTATACCGAGCTAGAAAAGCTATACCTGCAATGCCATAATCCGGATGCCATACTCCGGGAATGGACTGCCAACATGGTCACGATCGGCAAACGTGTAAAGGTTAAATCTGGCGACAACGAGATCGAAGGGGTTGCGGAGACTGTTAACGCCTCCGGCCATCTATTGCTGCGCATGGATGATGGCAGTATACAAGAGATCCTGGCGGGAGATGTATCTATCATATCCGGAGACTAAAAATATAGGGGCG
>DAOUFT010000154.1:0-9479 GCA_034429855.1 Dehalococcoidia bacterium | reverse complement strand
TTAACCACCGCCTCTCTGCATCGGGACAACAGATTAAAGCTTAACTATTTTAATCCGCCGTTCTTAAAGCAGGGTGGTCCACCCGCCGGCTTCTCGGGTTTAGGCAACTCGATCGATGGCTTCTGCGCAATCCAAGCCTTGTAGGCATCGTATTGAGACTGCGTTATTTTTCCGTCTTTAAGGAGCCTGTCGAGAATGTTAGTATTAGCGCCTCCAAAGAACGGGAAGCCGGGCATATCGGCCGGTTTGGCGTTGAGCCAGGCTTTATAGGCATCCGCCTGCTCCTGAGTCAGCTTGCCGTCCTTGACCCAGGCGGCAAACATCTCATCGGTCCGGGACTGCTGCTCCTCCAGCATGACCTGCTTGAAGGCATCCTCCAGGGCAGCTTTATCGATATTGAGCTTGGCTGCAACTTTGGCAAGTATATCGCTGTTGAAGCCGCCAGCAGGGCCTTTGCCGTGCGGCGCTCCTGGCGGCATACCTGCAGCAGGCTCCATCGCGGTAGCTCCTGTGTTATCCGCATTAACGGCAGTCATTATGCCGGTTATCAGCAATACTACCGCAAGTATTCCGGCAGACAGAGCTAAGACTTTTTTCCACATATAAATCCTCCTTTTTGAGTGGAATGGCTGAGGATTTATTCCCTCAGTTACATACAGAATACAGGTAAATTATTAGGGAAATATTTACCATTTCAAGAATTTTACCCGTTGCAGGCAGCTCAGCGCAGAAAGCCCAGCCAGTACTCTAGAGATAGTATGCCGATAGATGCCGCCAGTGTCAGCGCCGTAACCACCAGGCCGACCCGGCTGAACTCCCACCAGCCCACCTTTACGCCCCTGCTGTATGCCTGCTCGACCACGATTATATTGGCAACGGCGGCTATGATCGTGGCATTGCCGCCCAGCGTAGAACCTGCAGCCAGAGATATCCACATTAAGTCTCCGGGCATATCCTTGATCAGGGGAATGACCAGCATGGTCAGAGGCACATTGCTCACTATCTGCGAGATAAAAGCGCTGAACAACTGCATGGTAGCAATGCCGGCTATATTGCTCTGGACATTAAGATTACCGGTGAAAATATCCAGCACGCCAGCCTGCTGGGCACCTCCTATAACTATGAAAAGGCCGCAGAAGAACAGAAGGAGAGACCAGTCGATGGATTTGATCAGGCGGGAGGGTCGTATGCCGCTGAAAAGGACGGCGGCCACCCCGCCAGCCATGGCCACCATAGAAAGGGAGATCCTGACATTGCTGCTAATGAAGAGGCAAATCATGGTCAGCGCGAATATAGGCAGGGTAAAGGCCAGCAGCCTTTTGCGTGCAGCCGCAGTCGGCTGGCCTGAGAGGACCGAGAGCGTCTGGTGCTTCAACCTGTCCGCCCGGAATCCCTCCTTCATCTGTCGGCGGTAAAAAACCAGAACAGTGACGAACAGTATCAGTATGCAGACGGCAGCTACTGGTAATAAATACAGCATGAACTGTGTAAACGGTATATTTGAACTAACCCCAATGAGCATATTCTGCGGATTGCCGATTTCGGTAGCGACGGAGCCGATATTGGCAGCCATAGCTTCAGCAATCAGATAAGGTGCCGGATCACACTCCAGCAGTTGGCAGGCTGCAATCACCACCGGTGTAAACAGCAATACTACAACATCGTTGACCATGAAGGCGGAGCCGATAGCAGTCACCAGCGTCACAGCCAGCAGCAATTGCCACGGCTTGCCGGCAAAGGAAATGCTGCGGGCGGCCAGAACGTTGAAAAAGTCCGCCTGCTGAAGGGCAGCCATCAGCAGCATCATGCCCAGCAGCAGAGTAATGGTATGAAAATCGATGGCACTTATAGCCTGGTCGAAGGTGAGCACACCGGTGAGCACTATAAGCAGGGCGCCCGTCAGGGCGGCGGCAGGGCGGTCGATATTTATATGCGGCAGACGGGTAAAGCTGACGCCTATATAAGTAAAAACGAGTATTGCTGCAGCTACAATCATGGTAAATATAGGCCATTATTGTACTATAAACATGGCCGTGAAAGCTGATAAATTTGGCCCATTATCTTTTTTCATCTGACTTCCGTTGACTAGCGGTTCAATCGGTGTTACATTATGCAGGGTCTTTTTCCTGCTTCAATATTGTTTAATACAGGGGGTGCATCATGCTTTCGTTCAGCCCGACTGAAGAACAGCAAATGATAGTAAACACAGTCAAACAGTTCGCCAATGACGTCATGCGCAAGAAATTCCGTGAGTGCGATGAGGAAGGGCAAATACCCGACGAAATCATCGATACTGCCTGGGATCTCGGTCTGGTCGTCAGCTGCATACCCGAAGCATACGGTGGTGCAGGCTGGGAGCATTCGGCCCTCACGGGCACATTGCTGGCCGAGGAGCTGGCCTGGGGCGACCTTTCCATGGCGCTGCATATACTCAGCCCCTGGCTGGGCATATTGCCCATAGTGGAAATGGGCAGCACGGAACAGAAGAAGAAATACCTGCCCAGGGTCTGCGACGGCAAGTTCACCGCCGCCTCGGCTGCTTTCATTGAGCCCAAATATGATTTCGATTGCAACGAATTCGATACCATAGCTAAAAAGAACGGTGGCTATATCCTCAGCGGCGATAAATGCTACGTGCCGCTGGCCCCGGATGCCACCTTCACGCTGGTCTATGCTAGGGAGGGCGGTGCTTCGCAGTGCTATATTGTGGACAAGGGGACCAAAGGGCTCAACATCGGGGAGCGAGAGAAGAACATGGGCATCAAGGCACTGGCCACCTACGAGGTCTCTTTGAAGGACTGCAAGATACCTGCCGATAATAAGCTTGGAGGCGACCAGGGATGCGATTTCAAACGCCTGGCCAACCTCTCCCGCGTTGCGCTGGCTGCCCTGGCGGTAGGCCTGGCGCGCGGCGCATTCGAATTCTCTCGGGACTATGCCAAGGACCGCCATGCCTTTGGTGAGCCCATAGCTTCGCGCCAGGCCATCGCCTTCATGCTGGCCGACATGGCGATCGAGATAGATGCTGCCCGCCTGCTCAACTGGGAGGCGGCCTGGCTGCTGGATAAAAAAGAAGAGGCCACTCGCGAGTGCTGCCTGGCCAAGACCTACGCCGATAGTATGGTGATGCAATGTACGGACTATGGCGTGCAGGTCATGGGCGGCCACGGCTATATACGGGACAATCCCGTGGAGCTGTGGTTCCGCAACGGCCGCGGTTTTGTGACCTTCACCGGCCTGGCCATAGTATAACAAGGAGGCGTAGTAATGATCGATTTCGAATTGACCGCTGAAGAGAAGGCTAAAATAAAAGAAGCACAGGAAGTTGCGGTGAAAAAATTCCGCCCGGTAAGCCGTTACTATGACGAGCATGAACATGAAGAGCCACAGGAGATTATCGATTTCATGTGGGAGAACCGCAGTAAGGGCTTCGTTACCGGACTGGGTGTTGTGGGCGCGCTCATGGTCGAAGAGCTTTGCTGGGGCGATGCCGGACTTTACCTGGCCAGCCCCGGACCGGGACTGGGCGGCGCAGCCGTCTTCGCCGCCGGCACAAAAGAGCAGTGGGGCAAGTTCCTGGCACGTTTTAATGAGGGCAAGCCCAAATGGGGCGCTATGGCCATGACGGAGCCGGGCTGCGGCTCCGACACTTCTGCTATTCAGGCCACCGCCACACGTGACGGCGACTACTGGGTGCTGAACGGAGAGAAGATATTCGTAACCATGGGGCACCGCGCGCTCGATCTTTCAGAGGGCATTATTGTGGTGTGGGCCTCTGTGGACAAATCGGCAGGCAGGGCCGGCATGAAATCATTCGTGGTCGAGGCCGGCACACCTGGCATGAAAGTTGAAAAAAAGGAGAAGAAACTGGGCATCAAGGCCTCCGATACCGTGACAGTGACCTTCAATAACTGCCGCATCCCTTTCAGCAACATACTGGGAAAGGCCGAGGTCAAGAGCAAAACGGAAGGATTCAAAGGCGCCATGGCCACCTTCGACGTCACGCGTCCCATGGTGGCAGCGCAGGCGCTGGGCGTCACGCGCGCCGCGCTGGACATGCTTCGCGATGAGATCGATAAACGGGGCATCAAGATACGCTACGACCTGCCGCGTAGCAAACAGACCGCGCTGGAACGTGATTTCATCGAGATGGAGGCCAACTGGAGGGCAGCACACCTGTTGATGGTGCGCGCCATGTGGCAACTCGGCAGCGGGCAGTCCAACGCCCTGGAGGCATCAATGTCCAAGGCCAAGGCCGGACGCGCAGCCACATTGATCACCCAGAGAGCTGTTGAGTTGATGGGGCCGCTGGGCTATTCACGTAAAAATTTGCTCGAGAAGTTCATGCGGGATGCCAAGATCAACGACATCTTTGAGGGTACGGGGCAGATTAATACACTGGTTGTAGCGCGCCGCGTTCTGGGCTACACTCGGGACCAGCTGAAATAGAAAAGTCAGGGCTTAACGAAAAACTTGCGCCAGACCTGTCCACCGGTGAAAGGCCCGCCGTGCGCGGCATAGAATATTTTGGGCCGCTTGTCCAGCATATCCTGTATGCTTTTGGTAGCCGCTTCCGTGTCCTGGCAAATATAGGGGAATCCGGGGTTGTTTTTTCTCAGCAGCCCGCCGAATATCATATCCCCCACCAGCGCACAGCCCCCGGCCAGCAAAACCGACACCGATCCAGGTGTATGTCCCGGCGTTGGTATTATCTTTCCCTCGATTCCATAATCTTTCAGATCAAACTCGCCTTCCAGTAGAATCTGGGGTTCCAATCCCTGCACTTTGGGTCTGATGATGTCAGACATGATCATCATAAACCTTCCCCGGCCATCAACCGGATAGAGCCTGGGATTCACCCCTGTCCTGAGTGCCTCGGCATCCGCTCTGTGTATTGCGACGGGTGCGCCCGTCTTCTCCCTCAGATAAGCCGCGCTGCCGGTATGATCATGGTGTCCATGCGTGATGATGATGAGCGAGATATCAGCAGGGCTGATATCATGGCGGCCCATGGTTTTCAATATTTTTTCACCCAGGCCGGGGAAGCCCGTGTCAACGATAATTGAACGTTCGCCGCGCACGACAAAGGCGTTTGCGACCGGTGATGTGACGGCGAAAACTTCCTGCTTTACTCCAGCCATAGCTGCCTTTTATAATACCACCTTTTAACCATTGATGAACACAAAAAATCCTGATGGTCTTGTGCCGCCGTTTTGAATGCCTGTAATCTATTACGAATTACTGGTTGAAAGTAATCAAGGGATTGGTCACCGACTTGCTCTTAATTCTGACGCTGCCCGGTGTGTTCTGGGTGATAATCTCCATCAGATTGGTGCTTTTGTTTGCGGCCACCCTTTCGAAAGTTATGGAGCTGGAGGCATCGCCGGTAGCGGCGATGTTGAATTTGATAGTGGCCAGCGATCCGCTTCCGTTGATACCGCCGGCATCTATCATGCCCAGCCAGATCCTGCCAGGCTTGTCCAGGCTGTACTCAAGAGACGCATTGGAAGCCAGCGAGCCTTTTTCCACAGACACGGCCTTTATCACAGAAGGATCGTAAAGTAAAGTCGACTCCAGGCTGCCCAGGTTGTTGGCATTGCGGACATCGATGCTAACTCTGAGGTCGCCAGCCGCTGAGGAATCGGTCTTTTTCGTTTTAACACAGCCGCCTGTAAACACAATGGCGATCAACAGGGTCAGCAATACAGCTACTGCCAAATATCTCGTCGTCATATCATTCTCTCCCGCTATTTAGGTTTCGCCATCTTGAGTATCTGGCGCGCGTCTTCCGGCGTGACCTTGCTATCATTATTGACATCCAGTACCAGGTTTTCGGGCATTGCTTTTACATACATTTTCAGTGCCACCAGCGCATCCAGCACCGTCACCCGTCCGTCTCCGTCCCCGTCTCCTTTTGTCTTCTGTGCGATGATGACCTGTCCGCTAAGCGTATCGATAGCGACCTGTCCACCCGCAGAGCCGGTAGCCGTAATGTCAGACAGAGTGACAGCGCTCTGGCTGCCCTGCGGGCCGATGGCCTTAAACTCGAGCTGGGCAGCGGTGCCGCTGCCGCTCACCGCGCCCGAAGTAGCATAGGCGATGATGATTGTCCCCGGCTGGGGCACATTGGTCACAAAGCTGGTGTCGTCAGAGAAGATGGACCCCTTGTCCGCTTTCACGTATTCAATCACCAGAGGATCGTACTGTACGCTATACCCCAGACTGCCGATGCCTTGGGCGTTCTCCAGCTTCACTGGCAGCAGCACAGTATCGCCGGGAGATGCCGTCCTGCTCTCTGCCACCAGCCTCGCTCCGGCTGTGGTTGTTGTCCCTGCGCCCGGACCGGTGCCCTGTGAAGTTGACATCCCAGTATTTGTAACTGTGCCCTGTGTGCTCCCCGTGCCCGTTGTGTCCGTAGCCCCTGTGGTTGCTCCTCCTGTAGCGGAGGCGCCGCCCGGTCCAAAGGTCACGTAAATATTTCTCCAGCACAAGCCAACACGATCCAGTATACTCTCCGAAAATTTACCGATTAAAATGCAGTTTCCCCCGCATTCCCTGATCATGTCGAATTCCGACGAATGCATCGTGCCCACATACTGGCCATCCACGTAAAGATCGTACTTGCCGAATCTTGTGTCGGCGTCCTTTGTCACCACGATTTTCATCCTGTACCACCTGTTGGCTGCAAGTTGTGTCTTGGTTTGCTCGTGGCTATCGTAGTTGCCGCTGTAAAGCACAACCGTGTTTCCCCAGGAAAGGACTACGAAAGCGAAACCGTCCTGCCATATTCGCACGCCGCTAATACTGTCTTTATTGGTTTTAAACTCAAACTCTACGACGTAGTTGACGTCCGTGCCCCATGTGCGCTGGGTCTTGGCTCCCATATCCCAGCCGTTCGATGTGGTATCAACGCAGATTTGGTCCGGGCCAAGCGTCACCCACGGGCTGGAAACGCTCTCCCACGACTTCCATACGCCGGGCGGCAGGCTTCCACCACCCCCCTCGCCCGCATTCCATCCCGTAGATGTCGTGCCGGCTGACTGACCACTCCCGGACGATCCTGTATCCCAGGTGCTGGACTGTCCGCCGTTCGCGGTACCGCCACCTCCCGTCTGATTTGTTCCGGAGGCCGGACCGATCAACTGAAAGAGGTAATCCGAGTCGAAATCGCTTTGCCAGTTCGCGCCCGCGTCGCCGCTGGCCTCCCTGTTGCCGCCCGTATAATCGGGGGATGAAGTATCGGTCAGCCATTTTACTGCGTTTCCCCCTCCACCGCCGGGCGCCCTGGCCACGATCGCATACCTGGCACCGCCGGTCAAAATCACAGGCTGGTAGAATGTGATCTCACGCCATTCCCCGGACTGGGAAAGAGGCAGAGTATCGCCGCTGGTGGTCCCGCTGGCCAGGTCATAACCATAGGGGTGGCCGCTGTAATCGGTGGCTCTCAAAGACACTATGAGCGTGCCCGGGTAACCGATGCGGTAAGCCAGCAACTTGACCGAGTCGACCTGGTGATCGGACAGTGCCGTAAAGGTCTGGGCATGCCAGTATTGCATACGGACGTCCCCGCCTATATCCGGGCTGCCCTGGTAATTTTCATAAAGCCCGCCACCGGCCGGAATTGTACCGCTCCCCGTGCCGCTGACACCAGGATTTGTTACAACCGGTGGTTGCGTTACAGGAGGCTGGTTTACCGCTGGCTGTGTTGCTGGGGTCGGAGATACCGCGGTGGTCAGGTCCCGGGACCCGTCCGGCTGATAGGCATATGTGATAACGAACTGCGTTACGGTTATACCCGGCCGGTCGCCCGGCCTGATAATGTCGTCGACGTGAAACTTTCCGTACCTTCCCTTGATGGGTGAAGAGGTGACGTAAGTATGGCCGTCCTGGACCAGGAGCTGGGACAGATAGCCTGTTGCCGGCGCCAATGAGACATCATTAAACCCGACGGCTCCCATATCGAGGATGCCCTCGGTATTGCCCCCGGCTTCCCAGTTGTGGCCAAGCGGGCCCGTCGGATCGTCAGCAATCCAGAAATCGCCTCCCGAAGAGACCATGGCGCCACTTACGTAATCGAAGGCCTGAAAAGTCTTTCGGTAATCCGTGACCGTAGCCATGCCGGTGGGCAAGACTCCCGCTGCACTCGCAGCGCTTGGTACAATAAAACACATTACGAGTATAACTATCATCAACGCGCTGATTCTTTTCACAACATGACCTCCTCAACGAAACTGCTGTTATTACCGCAACACATCGCCTGCCCCTTCCGATCAATTACATTTATTTATATGATTGTACACAGATAGCTAATTGTCAAGTAATAATTTAGGCTGGTTACGTATCCCGTGTCCTTGTTATCATCAATTTTTTAGCCTAAAATACTGTCGTGCTTTATTTACGGCATGGGAATGGTTATGCTGGTCAATACCCTGGAATATATCTCTATCAGTACGGTGATCAGCTACTGCGTGAACTAAGGAGATAGAGCGGCTCGGGCACACCAAACAAAGCAGTCACAAAAAGATTAGGAGGACCGAAATGAAAATCTCTGAAATCGAGCTTTATCACGTCCATGTCCCTCTCAAGGAAACCTTCTGGCCGACCTGGATACCCGGCTACCCGCAGACGCATAACCGCTTCACTCTGATCAAGCTGACTACAGATGACGGAATCGAGGGATGGTCGGCCGGCACCGCTATGGGTGAGGAGCGGCAGGGCCTGGGCGACCTGCTGGGGGGATATTTACTGGGCTCCGACCCCTCGGATATCGACCGTATACAGAGCCTGCTCAAGCAAGCAGGTATTCTGGGCTGGCTGAACTTCTGGATCGAGCCGGCCTGCTGGGACATCATCGGCAAAGCCAAAGGCAAGCCGGTTTACGAGCTTCTGGGCGGCACGGCCAGGCCGATCGAAGTCTATAACTCCTTCGGCGAGCTGCACGAGCCCGGCCCGCGCATACAGGAGCTGCTGGCAATGAAGGAGAAGGGCTTCAAATGTTTCAAGCTACGCGTTAAGGCCAAAGAGTTTAAGGACGATGTGAGGCTGATCGAGGAGGTGCGCAAGGGTGTGGGACCCGACCCGGTAATCGGTGTGGATGCCAACCAGGGCTGGCTGGTATCGATCGTCGACCGCATCCCTGCCTGGGATCTGAAACGCGCCACCGACTTCGCAAAAGCCTGCGCGGATAATAAGATCGAGTGGCTGGAGGAGCCGATGGACTGGCACGACTACGACGGTCTGGCCGCCCTCAAAAAAGTGTCGCCGGTCAAGATAGCGGGAGGGGAGCTCAACCATGGGTGGGACGAGATCAAAATAATGTTCGAGAAGGACTGCTTCCATATTTACCAGCCGGATGCCACATTTGCCGGAGGCATTCAGCAGGTTATGAAGGTTATCGATGCCTGCCACAAGCACAACCGCATTTTTTCGCCGCACACCTGGACCAGCGGCAGCGGCTTCTACATCGGCTGGAATCTGTT
>DAOUFT010000153.1:0-15891 GCA_034429855.1 Dehalococcoidia bacterium | reverse complement strand
AGAAATACCAGGTTGGTGGCAGGGGGGCTGTCTTTGTACTTATCATTCTTTTCCTGCTCTATGTGCTGAACTTCGCCGACCGCTCCATCATGGCCATAGTGCTTGAGCCCATGAAGAAGGCGCTGCAATTGACCGACGCACAGGTCGGAGCGACGCAGTCCATATTCCTGCTGGGGGTCGGCCTGCTCATGATACCCGGCTCGATATTTGTGGAGAGGTGGAGCCGCAGAAAGACGCTTGGTTTTATGGCTTTAATCTGGAGCCTGGCCACCTTTGCCACGGGCTTGGGCACAAAATTCTGGCATATTATGACGGCACGCTTTGTGGTCGGTATTGGCGAAGCAGGGTACAACCCCGGCGGAACGGCCTGGCTATCGCTGGCCTTTTCCAAGGAGGTCAGGGGTAGGATACTGGGCTTTTTCCAGTCGGCCGCGCAGATCGGCATGGCCCTGGGACTGATCATCGGCGGGTTGGTCGCCACGCAAACCGGTGACTGGCGTATGCCGTTCTATGTATTTGCCATACCCGGTGTTATCCTGGGCATCATCACATTCTTCCTGCCCGACTATGCCACGGTCAGGGAGAAGGGCGAGGGCTTCGTCAGCCGGAAGTTTCTTTCCGAAGTGGTAGGTCTGTTTAAGATCCGCACGTATACTTTCAACGTAATAGCACAATGCCTGTATGCCTTTATCAGCTTTACATTGATGGGATGGCTGCCTGCCCTGCTGATGCGGGCCTACGGCATAGATGCATTTCAGGCAGGCATGATCAACGGTCTTACCGCACTCATAGTGATCATAGGCGCGCCGCTGGGCGGATTCCTGGGGGACAGGTGGCAAAAGAAATCGAAGGCCGGCAGGCCTTATTTCCTCGTGGTGGCGATGCTCCTCTACGCGGTCTCCATTTTAGTCATGATACTGTCCACCAATTACTCGCTGACATTCTATATTTTTATGGCGCTGTCTACCTCGTTTTGCCTGGGCCTGGTTTTACCCGGCCTGTTCGCCATATGGACGGATGTGCTGCACGTCAAGCACCGCACAACGGGCATCGGAATGGGCACTATGATCTCTTTGATCATAGGGGCTGTCCCGGGTCCGTTGGTGCTGGGCGCCCTCTCAGATGCGCTGGGCGGTGGAGCATCCGGCTTACGGAACGCTTTCCTGGTCCTTACACCGGTCACATTCATCGCAACGATAATGTACTTCGTCATGTCCAGGTTCTACCCTGCCGACAGCGCCAATATCAGCGACGAGGTATATGCCGAGAAGTAAGCGCTCGTCCGATGCATTTCACCGTGTCAAACGATATAGTTGATTTGTGAAGTCCTCTGAAATAGAATACGCCGGATTGTTTAATCGATGCCGGTGGCTCTGAGAGGAGGGCTTATGAAAGACCGTGTTTTCCTGATAGGCGTGGGCATGACCCCCATGGTTAAGCAGGGGGGTTCCTATGAGGAGCTGTGCAGTGTTGCCATTTCGGAAGCGATGGAGGATGCGGGCCTGAGCTTCGATGGGGACAAGAGCAGCATCGGGGCTATATGGTACGGCAACTGCGCCCAGGGCATGCTTACCAGCCAGCATAGCATACGAGGACAGGTTATACTGCGAAGGCTGGGTTTCGAATGCATGCCGATCATCAATTTGGAGAACGCCTGCGCCACCGGCTCTACAGCATTGAATCAGGCCGTTGTACATGTACTGGCGGGGGAATCCGATCTGGCGCTGGCTGTTGGCGTCGAGAAGATGATGCCCGATCTGTCCAGAATAAACGAGCATCCCGAATTGGCCGCCGCGCTGCCCTACATGGGTTTGTCCTCCTTCTGGAACGGCTGTGAACAGGATAGAAAAAACGAGTATCTGGAGAGGTGGAGGAAGGAGAAAGCGGAGGCGCTGGGGCTGCCGGTTGAACAGGTGGAGGTGGGGAGCAATGATCGAAGTCCTTTCATGGACAACTATGCCGTGAAGGCGGTCAAATACATGAAGAAGTACGGCTATACGCAGGAGCAGATGGCCAGGGTCTGCGCCAAGACCCATCATCACAGCACGATGAATCCCAAGGCACAGTACCGCAAAGACTTTACCTGGGAGGAGGTTATGGCCGACAAGCTTATAACATACCCCCTGACCAGGCCCATGTGCGCGCCACGGGGAGAGGGCTGCGCTGCAGCCATAGTATGTTCGGAGAGGTACTTGAAACAGCATAAGAATGTGAAGGATCCGGTCGAGGTGTTGGCCTCCGTGATGGTCTCGGGAAGGGACCGTGAAGAATTCGACCAGGATATCTCGGGCAGGGCTGCGGACAAGGCTTTTATTAGATCAGGATTGAAACGAAAGGACATCGATGTGCTTGAAGTGCATGATGCAACGACCTTTGCCGAGATCTTTCAGGTGGGTCAGGCCGGGTTCTGCTCCATGGAGCAGGCGGCGGACTATTGCTGTTCGGGGGCGACGGCACTGGGTGGGGAACTACCCACCAATGTCAGTGGCGGCCTGGTCTCGAGAGGGCACCCTGTAGGCTGCACGGGGCTTGCCATGGCCTACGAGCTTGCACTCCACCTGCGCGGACGTGCCGGGGAGAGACAGGTCAAGGGAGCCAAGATCGGCATGCAGATCAACGGGGGAGGGGTGATCGGGATTGAAACGGCCGTATCCAGCGTTCATATCTTTAGAAAAGTAGAGTAATAGGTCGTCGTAGCAGGATATAAGGTAGGTAATTAAGATTGAGGGGCAGAATAAATGAAAAAAGCTGACAAGCTCAAAGGGCTCGAAGTCGGTTACGATATACCGGCTCTGCCGGGTATGCCTGCGGCTGATATCCAGACACCCTGTCTCATACTCGACCTGGATGCGCTGGAGCGTAATATTGTCAAGATGGGCAGGCTGGCCCGAGAGATGGGCGTGCGGCACAGGGTGCATGCCAAGGTGCATCGTTCGATAGATGTGGCCGAACTGCAAATAAAGCTGGGCAATGCCTGCGGCATCTGCTGTCAGAAGGTAGCCGAGGCCGAGGTCTTCGCCCGCGGCGGGATTAAAGACATACTGGTAACGAATGAAATCCGCGATACCGTAAAGATCGATCGCCTCGCGCACATACCGAGGTTGGGAGCACGTACCATTGTTATCGTGGATGATATGGCCAACGTGGCCGACCTGTCCGCGGCGGCGCTGAGACACGGAACTGAACTGGAATGCCTGGTGGAAATCGACTGTGGCGGCAGCCTGGCCGGCGTATCCACCATCCCGGAGGTTGTGGAGCTGGCCCGGGCCATCGACGCGGCGCCGGGACTTAAGTTTTCGGGTATCCAGGCATATAACGGGGTGGCGCAGCACCAGCGTAAATATGATCACCGCAAGGCGCTGATCGACGCGTCGGTTATTAAAGTGCGGGATGCGGCAGATGCGCTGAAGAAAGTGGGGCTTAAGTGTGACATCATCGGGGGCGCAGGCACCGGCACCTATTACTTCGAAGGCAATTCCGGTGTCTACAATGAACTTCAGTGCGGTTCCTATGCCTTCATGGACCATGACTACGGCCAGGACCTGGACGGGGACGGCAAGCCTATCGACCAGGGGGAGTGGGAGAATGCTCTGTTCATATTGACCATGATAACCAGCCACAAGAAGCCGGACGTGGCAATATGCGATGCAGGGCTGAAGGTGCAGTCGATGGACTCCGGTTTGCCGGTTGTCTACGGTCGCGTGGACCTGACTTACCTGGCGGCAGCGGATGAACACGGCATAATCATAGATCCAAATGGGGATCTGAAGGTTGGCGACAAGCTGCGCCTGGTGCCCGGCCATTGCGACCCGACCTGCAACGCGCACGACTGGTATATTGGCGTGAGAAATGACAAGGTTGAGGTGGTCTGGCCTGTCAGTGCCCGCGGCAAGTCATTATAGACTTGAAGCTCTGGAGCGGGAGACGGGATTCGAACCCGCGACACCCTGCTTGGAAGGCAGGAAGAACGTATTTAAATTACTTAACGATTTATCGGTTTCACAGCTTTGGGCATTAACTAATTTCTCAAAACCTTACATCAGCAACATTAAAACAGGCAAGTTGCCACCATCGGAAAAATTCCTGGATGCCTTGCATGAGGCAACTAACAAAGGCGGTTCCAGGCCGCCGGAATATCTTTCGCTATTTATACATAGCCGTGAAGCCATGGGTTGCAGCAGGAAGACGATTGATTTCTACACTGAAAGGCTTGGGCAGTTCATTCAGAGGGTCGATTATCTCAAAGCTAAGACGGCAACAATTCAGAAATATTTGAACTCGATACCAGCAAACAGTAACGGTTTGGCCACTCGCCATGCCAGTTACCGAGCAATTAAAACATTTTACCGATGGCTTTATTCCGAATACGGTATAGTTAATCCAATGATGAATATATCAGCTCCTATTTTGGGCAAACCAATAATGCCTGCTCTTGAGGAATCGCAGGTTAAGGCATTGATTGAAGCTGTAGATAACATCAGGGATAAAGCTATCGTAGCGTTGTTTGTTGATAGTGGCCTTAGATTGGCTGAATTAACCAATATCAGGCCAAGCGATATCAACTGGACGGGTCATTGTATCAAAGTGCTGGGAAAAGGCCGTAAGGTAGCATTCGCGCCATTTGGAGAACTGTCTGGGAAATATATCAAAGACTGGCTAAGCGAATATAATCCATACGGAAATATTTGGGGCATGACCAAATCTGGTATAGCTATCATGCTGGCCCGGCTTGAGAAGCGCACCGGTATCACCTGTAACCCGCACACATTCAGGCGAACCTTCGCGGTGCTATTAAGGAAAGCCGGTATCGATACTATGACGATCAAAGAACTGGGACGTTGGGAAAGCCTGGAGATGTTGCAGAGATACACGCGGTCTTTCAGCTTTAAGGATAGTATGAAGTTTTACAAGTCACCATTGGAGACAGGCGGTTAAAATAGTGGCTGCTTTTTATTTCGTAGCTGCTTCCATTCTTCGTCAATGTTACACTCCAAATCAAGTTTTATGAGACGTCTTTATCCTAACCTCTGTCCAGTTACAGGGATTCAGTTTAAGTTGTTTGCATGACAGGATAATTATGAACGTACCTCAAACTGTTTGGATAGTCCTGATAGTGTCATATTCTCCGTGATGGTATCGTGAGGTATTAGCACGTATTTCCAGGGCTTACCGCCATAGCTGGAGGTATATTCACTTGCCTGCTTACACCATTTCACAGCTACGTCACGCTTTGCAATTACTTCTTCATCCTTCATCTGGTTGGATGCTTTGGGCTCCAGCATATAAAGGCAATCGGCCGTTTCGGCAACGAAATCAGGCTGATACTCAACATGATCCGCTCCTCGTTTGTAGAAAATTTGGAACTGGCCTTTAGTAGGTTTGAACCATTTTTCGGATTCGCGTTCAAGTATCACCGCCAGCTTACGCTCTGAGTCTGACTGGAATTTCTGTACAGCATAGAGACAGCGATGGAAACCGCCGAAAAGATACTTGGCCATATTACTCTTGTCGTTCGGCGGAGTACGAAAATTGAGCGGTTGATCGTTAGCGGAGGCAGTATAGGCGCTGGGCTTTAACTCGGTAAACCCCTTACTGACCTTTACCTCATAATCCACGGCATCTTCCCAATAGTGATCCTGCATCTGAATGTGAATGAAGCTGGCGATCTGGCGCTGATGGAGCCGGAGCACTTTCTGGGTATCATCCTCGGATAGATATCTGCGAAAATGCTTTACTACTTGTCCGGCGAGATCATACAGGAGTTCCGCATTGTCATCATAGGACACATCATCAAAATCTATTAGCCCGCTGACAATATAGTCCTCAAGCCGACTTTCCTCAATACCACCTTTGCCAACGCCAAGAATTTCAAGCTGGTTAGTCCGAAGATGCTGAATCCAGAGCTCTTCTGAAGGCGCCTCATATTTGATGGATGCCAGTTTTAGCTCAAATGGCTTGAAACCGGACCGTATTTCACCCTTTGGCAGCACTAAAATACGCGGGATATCGATGGTGCCTTGCACTACAAGCTCACTGGTCTTTGCCACCACGACCGCAAGATCAGGCTGCTGAGATATCCCTTCCAACTCAAACTGCGTGGGACGATACTCGGCTTTTACCTTCTCCAGGACTGTCGCCTGTACCTCGGGCTTCCGCAGGTACACCGCAGCCGGAACCGCCTCAGGTTGATTTTCCAGCGTACGAATTACCTTATAAGCTATTTGTGCCACTTTTTGCTCCTGCGGTGTTTGGAAGATAGGCTTCGCACCTGCCGTAGGAACCTGAGTGCTCGAGGTCGAGTGCTCAGGCTGGATACTCAGCTTATTAGCAAGTTCGGATTGGGAAACAATGGTGACCGTTTTCTGCTGCAGCTGAATAGGATCCAGAATCATCTGTTGCAGTCGGATAGCTGAATCCGGCTTATTGGCTTCATCGATTATCTCCTGAAACTTATCATGGGCAACGATATTCAGGCGGTCCACCGCTGTCACACCGGTCCGCTTTCCATAGGGTAGGCGCAGTCCCCGGCCTATAGATTGTTCAATGAGAATACGGGCGTTTGCTGCACGCAAAGGCACGATAGTGTAAAGATTGGTGACGTCCCATCCTTCTTTGAGCATGTTCACATGGATGACTATCTCCGTAGGCTCGTCTGTTTGTTCGACCTTAAGAAGCCTCTCCACCATCACATCTTCTTCAGCACCGGTCCTGCTCGAATCCACCTGGATGACCTTTGTCTTATACCGCCCCTCAAAGAAGGCATCGGATTGAATAAGCTGCATAAGCTGGCTGGCATGGGTTGTATCGCGGGAAATGACAAGCAGGAACGGCTTCACTATGAGATTATCTGTCTCACGGGCATAGGTCTCCAATTCTACCTTAATGCCCTCGTGCAAGCGCACGCCATCCTCCAACTTGAGGCGCTCAATCTCTTCAGGAGACATGCCAGCCGGGTTAAAGTTCTTTCGCGTAACCACTGCCGGTTCCTTGACAAAACCATCGGACATGGCTTTGCCCAGCGGGTAATCGTAGATTACGTTCTTGAAAGGCACTGGGCCACTGTTGGTTTCCAGGAACGGGGTGGCGGTGAACTCCAATCCAAGAACCGGCTTAAGTTCGTTGATAGCACGTACTCCGGCGGAAGCCCGATAACGGTGCGATTCGTCCATGAGTAATACCAGGTCCTTCAGGCCAGAAAGATAATCAAAGTAGCTCTGTCCAATATACTCGGATAGTCGCTTTATGCGCGGAGATTTGCCGCCGCGTACCTCGGAATTTATTTTTGAAATATTGAAGATATTGATCTTGCAACGAATTAATTGATCGAATAGTGTAGCAGCAGTCTGCTCATAATTATCGCCTGTAATGATATAGGGCGCGTTTGTAGCAAACTCAGAAATCCCTTTAAACACGTACTTCGGGGTGTTGGGAGTAAAGTCCGTTATGAGCTTATTGTAGATTGTCAGGTTGGGTGCTAATACAAAGAAGTTATTCATCCCATGCACCAAGTGCAGATAGCTGATGAATGCACCCATAAGGCGTGTTTTTCCCACGCCGGTGGCCAGGGCAAAACAGAGAGAGGGGAAATCTCTTTCAAAGTCAGTGACCGTAGGGAACTCACTGCGAATTGACACCAGTGCCGCCGAGAGATCAGGCTCCTTACGGGGTGGCACGATCTCGGTAATGCGGTCAAGAATCTCCAGCGACTGGCGCTGCGGCGGGCGCAAACTCAATCGGCCTGTTATAGCACTGACCTGGCGATTCATTGCTTACCTCCTTGGTCAAACAGAGGCTGTTGCGAAGGTTTGACCGGCGCCTTGGGCAGATTCGCCACGCTCAGGCTGTAATCATCATGCCCCCACTCACAACGGGCGAGCACCTGCTTGGGTATTTTCCTGACAGTTAGATTTGAAAACTGATCTGCCTTCACACGGAAGGCAGTACAAAGCACAAGCAGCGTACGATCCGACCCAACCTCGTCACTGAGTTGCTGGAGTTGGTCATGGCTTAAGTTCTGGGTAGTAACATAGATGAAATCGCGTTCTGTGGAATAGCCATGCTGCCAGTAGACGGTATCACTTGGAGCATAAGTAAAACCCTCCAATTTACAGAGTGCTTCGGCAAGCATCGACGCATTAAATTCTTTGCTGATGATCCAGTTTCCCCATCTATCTTTTTCCAGTAGTGAAGGCGCCAGACGGAAATAACGGAATCCTCCACCTCCTTCCCAACCAACAACCTCCGTAATGCCACCGGGATCCATGCCATCGATCACCTTCTTCAACCTCGGAATAATATGAGTATGACAATGCTCACCCAACTCCACCATTATCCATCGACGGCCCATCTTGTGAGCCACCCCACCGGTGGTGCCGGAACCGGCAAAAGAGTCGAGGACAATATCGCCAGGTTGGGTCGATATCTCTAAAATTCGTTTAAGCAATTTCTCTGGTTTTGGTGTGTCAAAAGCCTGCTCACCTGCGACAAATGTTTTTGCTTCTGCCTTGGCATTTCTATTACTACCAGCAAACAAGTGTGTCCAGATTGTTTCCGGTGGACGTGATTCATTATTCTCCGCGTAAATTCTGAAGTATGCACTCCAGCCATTTCTCCCCTTCACCCATTCGAGACGCTGTTTTTCTTGCTCCACGCGACCCGGATTCCAACGCCATCTGCTATCACTGCCATCCGGATTTTTAGGAAAGACCGCTGAGCCATCGGGTGCTTCGATCGAGAAATACAACGAAGGACGTGCCTTACGAGTACCATCTACCCCCATAGCTCTGAGAGGCTTTAGATAATATTTGCGACCTTGTTTATCCACCTTCGAATAATGTTTTGGAGCTTCTTCATCTTCAGTAGCAACTTTGTTTATTGTCAAAACATCGATGTTTTTCGCAAATACAAAAAGATGATCATGACGTGAAGAGAATAATTTGGCATCCATTCGCGGGCTATCTGCTTTTTCCCAAATTACATCAGCGACAAAGTTTCTACGTCCGAAAACTTCGTCGACCATAACCTTGAAGTAATGGGCTTCATTGTCATCGAGTGTTGCCCAGAACATTCCAGTTTCAGTGAGCAGAGTACGAATCAATTCGAGCCTATCTCTCATCATCGTTAGCCAAATCGAATGTTCCACACCATCGTCGTATTGCTCAAAAGCACTTCCCGTGTTGTATGGGGGATCAATGAATACGCAGTTAATCTTGCCAGCAAACTCCTGTTCAAGGGCTTTGAGAGCGAGCAGGTTATCGCCGAAGATGAGGCGATTGTCGAACAGATCATCGTCCGTTATGCGATGCGCTGCGTGATAAGACATCTCGGTGTCTTCGAGCAAGACACGCGGCTCCAGCCGAGGGCGATTCTCTTTACCAATCCAGGTTAATTCCAGTTTTTGTTTTTGGGTCATGGTTGCACCTCAGAAGATGATTGTGATATTTGTGAGGAAAGGGCAGAGGAAGGTGAAGAAGATGCAGCATGGCCGCTGGCTCCCTCGAGAACTCTCATGACATGTCGTGCAAGTGGTTCTGCATCTGTAAGATTTCTAAAAATTGAGAGATATCCTTTTGAACGGTTAAACTGAGCTTCTGCAGCACTGTAAATGACCTCAGCTATTTCGAGTATTCCGCGTGAAAGTTCTATCTTATCCTGATCTGATAAGTCAATTTCTGATGTTGAGAACAATGTTGGGTATTTGCGCGCAACAATACATAGGATAAAATATCGTCCGTGTCTATAAAACATACGTCTGAACATTTCGGTCTCTGCAGTTTCAGAAGATTGAAGGATTCCGTCCAAATATTCATAGATGCGCACGGCTCTACAAAGTCGCATCCCGGACAGGCCTTCTTTGAAGAGAGTAGGATAATATGGCCCACTCACATCGTAAATCTGGCCAATTTCCTTTTTTGCTGCGACGATAGTTTTGATTGATTTGGAAAAGCAAGCTAATGCAATAGCTGCCCGCTGAATCGTTATCACATTCGGACCCCCTGTAATCCCTTCGGCAGAAGGCCTATAGTAATATATAATGTCAGATAGAGCCAACTCCTGCCTTAAACGTTCTTGTTGCGGGTCCAAAGCGGCGAAATGTAAGCCCCGCATTGTATTCTGTGTATTACGTGCACGAGTTATGCCTGTACCTACAGCTGCCTCCATATGTTCAACTTCAATTAACGTTATCATAATATTGGCCGCGTCAGATACGGTGCCATTTGTATTTCTTACTGCGGCAATAGATCCGACAGTTTGTGCCCCGTTAACTATTGAGAAGTCTCTAAGAAAGAAAACGCCTAAGTCATTGGTTGCTCCTGGTGCTGGTGTAATCTGTCGGCATATGGCCGTAAGACCGTTATTGAGAAAAAACAATTCAGTCGGCTGGAGTAAAACTGTATCTGAAATGGCAGAGTTGACTGCTTGGGTGCCAAGATAATATCGTATATTCTTTTCAAAAAGCTTTTTACCATGCTCTTCATATAACAATGCCAGCTGGGATGCTGATACAATCCCATAGAATGCCTTCCTTGTCGCGTTGAATCCATTCCAATTTTGCAATGTCAATTGAATGTCCAAGGGAACTGATGCCTGTTCAATAAGTAGTAAATCATAAATTGCTGATATTCCCAAATCGCTCCATTCGAAGCGGGAGATGTACTTATTCAGCTCAGATTTCAGCGTATCTAAATCAGATATAGCGTGAGGACCCAATTGATCAATAAGATAGGCGATAGATGCTCCTAATTTTAGGCCTTCAGTACCCAACGCTTCTTCGACATCCGCTTGAACACGCGCGAAGTCTGACCCAAATTTGTCAAATTGCCCGGCGATAAGATAGCGAATGCCATTGCAGAATTTGAGGTTCGCTCCCTGATCCGGAGCGCTGCCAGCTTTCGATTGATTTAGCCAAAGGATGTTCTTCGGCCTGTCAAAGTAGATCGCATCAATACCGCAATCATCTCCACCATCCACCACACAATTAGCCGCTTCTGCAGGTGACAAATCAGCCATTTTTTCCATTGTAAACGCGGCAAGAGAACGAGATAGACGATTCTTCTCATGTTGTTCAGCTGTCCAGTTTTGCGAAAGTTGTAATATCATAGGAAAATAGCGCTGTTTGAGCATCTCTTCTATCTGAACTTTTTGAGCATCAGCATCAGGCATGACCACCTCCGAGTAAACGCCACCTAATTGTAAACAAGGATTGCAGGCGGGTATTTTGAATGAGCTTCCCCTCTATTTGAGCGATAAGATCTTCACGCCGTTTGTCCACCTGGTCCTGGGCCTCAAATAGCGAGCGCCGTTTTTCATTGCGCAGTGATTCTATAGCCTTAACTTGTTTTTGCCCAGCCAACTTCTCCTCCAATGTGAGAGCAATTGTCGCATTGCGCCGGGCATCTTTCAATTGAAGATCTAATTCCTTGATCTCCCGCTCCAAGGCAAGCTTCAGGTCATCTGCCCACCTATCGAGTTTATCCACTTCTACTACGAAAAATCGTGCATTCCGCTCGGAAATAGATTTCTTGATCGCTACCTGGTCTTCAGCTGTTAGCTTTTCCAGACGGGCTGTTACATCAGGGGACGCTGATAGCCGAGACCCAACATGGCCGGGCAATGTGAAAAGACGCCGCCCCTGTACTTCGTCAAGTATCTTGCCATCATCAGTTATGGCACTGAAAAGCAGACGGTCCTCCACCTGATCAAGAGCTTCCACTGAAAAGAGCGAGAGATTAAGCCAGCCGGTTTTGCCCAGCAAAGGCTCCAAAATGGTGACTTTACCTTTATGAGCACTATAGTTAAAAGCGATCTCGGTTGGCTCCAGTATGCGATTTTGAGCCTTCTTAATTATGGCTTCTGCCAGTGGATGGTTGAGGCGATAGAGATGAGCCTCGCCAGAACGGCGAGGAAGCTCATATAGCCCCAGTGGGATGGCGCCGGGGGCGGCTGCAAATGGACAAGATCGCAATTGGAATGACGAGTCATTAAGAAAGTCTGCGTTCCCGTTTAATTCGTGTCTAGTCAATTGCATAAGCAAACGTTCATAAAGATTCAGATAAGCCCTGGCAGCATCATCATAAACCCTGAGCTTTTCCCGAACCTCGTCATCGAAGTTCTCCAATAGTTGCTGTCTGGTCTTAGTCAAGGTATGGTCAATTTGCGTGTTAAGCTCTAACTGGAGACGATCGAAGGCGGCCTGGATATCTTCGGGTTGTCGGCAATGCTGATAAATCTCCGCAACGCGTTTCTCAAAATCAACGCCAGATTCGATTGACCCCAGGACTTCGTCACTAGCTCCAAAAACACCCTCGAAGAGACGAAATTTCTCCGACAAAAGCTGAAAGACCCTCTGATCCGCTGCGTTATTGCGATTTAAGAAATTGACAACCACCACATCATGCTTTTGTCCATACCGGTGACAGCGACCTATGCGTTGTTCAATGCGTTGCGGATTCCACGGAAGGTCGTAATTCACAACCAATGAACAGAACTGAAGGTTTATGCCTTCTGCGCCTGCCTCAGTGGCTATCATGATTCGGCCTTCATCCCGGAAGTAATCGATGAGGGCTGAACGCATGTCTGCTGTGCGCGAACCTGTAACACGATCGGTTCCACGGTGCCGATCCAGCCATTTAGTATAAATCTGCTTAGAACGGAGGTCACTATTGGACCCGTTAAAGAGAACAATACCTTCTGCAAAGGGGCTGTCCGTTAAAACGCGCAACAGGTAGTTCTGCGTCCGTAGAGACTCGGTGAAGATGATGGCCTTCTGAGCGGCGCCAATCTGCTTGGCCTTTGCAAAGGCAATGCCCAACGCTTTAAGCAGTGCTTTTCCCTTAGCATTATTCTGAATAGACGTAGCAAGCCGAGCAAACTCATCCAGGTCAGCGATCTCCGCTTCTATTGCGGCACGTGCTACTTCCGAGACCGGTTGGGTATTCTGATCATCCGGCCATTCGTCAGCCGTCTCATCAAATGCTTCATAATCATGATCAAGCTCGCTTTCAAAAGCATGCGTTGATTTCTTTGTACCCAACATGGACTTGAGACGAGCGGACATTGCAGTAAGGGCTCCTGCAATAGCGAACGAAGACGATGCCAATAATTTCCTTAAAACGAGCGTCATGAGCGAACGTTGGCTAACAGGTAATGCCTGGAGGTTATCTCGCCTCAAGTAGTCGGACACAAGATTATACAACCGGTCTTCGCTTTCTTCCGGGCTGAATTCCTCAACAAGAGGAAACCGCCGCGTGAATGAAACATAGGCGCTGACCTGCCGGCGGAGCGTGCGATGGCTGAGCGACTTCAATCGCTCTTTCAATGGAGCGAATATCTGCTGCTGGTCCTGATTAACATATTGCGCGCGGAAACTTTTTATATCACCAAAGGCGTGCTCATCAATGAAGCTAACAAGCCCGAATAGTTCCAGGATAGAGTTCTGTAGCGGCGTCGCAGTCAGCAGTAGCTTTCGATGCGGTGCAAGCGCCTGCTTAAGCGTATTTGCAATGACATTGGAAGATTTATAGACATTGCGTAGTCGATGGGCTTCATCAATGACTACCAAATCCCAAGGCACGACATTTATATCGGTTGCCTTGGTGCACGCGAAGTGGTAGGAGCAGATTACCGCCATATCCCTAACTTCAAAAGGGCGAACATTTCCCTGTTTAATAAACTGGTTATAGGAACGTGATTCGAGTATGACACATGGGAGGAAAAACCTCTCGCCCAATTCCTGATGCCATTGTTTGCGAAGGTTTGAGGGTGTAATGATCAGAATCCGACGCTTACGTTCAGCCCATTTCTGCGAAATGACAAGGCCAGCCTCAATCGTCTTTCCCAGTCCGACTTCATCTGCCAGCAAGGCTCCCCTTGAGAAAGGTGAACCGAAAGCGAATAGAGCAGCATCAATCTGATGGGGGTTAAGATCCACCTGTGCGCTGACAATTGCTCCCGCGAGCTTCTCAACACTATCCGAAGGATAACGTTTGGTCAGCTCATGCGCAAAGTATTTAGCGTGATAGTCAGTCAGGTCCAAATTCTACAGCTTACCTCCACTTAGCCCCGTAAACAACATGGCGATGGAGCGAGTTACCACAATATGCCCAGCGGGATTCTTGCCACACCCCACGTTTCAATGATGATCCGCTTTGATGTGACCCATTATACGACCGCTGTTGATATCGTACAAGGATATAGCCTTCCGCAATATTACATTCTGCATTGGCTATGGTATACAGGTAACAGCTGATGTACTGTGCGTGATATCCTATGCGCACCCCAGAGAAGCCACGAGGTATCAATGATTATTCGCGCGTACAGTTTGGTCCTCAAGTAATTCCCATTCTTCCAACTGCTCAACCCAGTCCGGATGGCGATGACGTTTCGGATTTTCGAGACACTCGAAAGGCTCAAGCACCAATATAATGGTTCTCTTAATGACCGGGGTGACAGACGAGTACACATCCCAGGCAGTGAAGCCATGGCCGCAAGCCGGGCAGAAATGCTCGGGAAAACCCTGGCCTGCCTCAAACTGGATATAGTGTCTGCATCGGGGGCACCTGCAATTATAAGCTGCCATCACTTGGCCTCCGGCTGCCACTTGCCGCACTTCTTACACTTATACGCTGCGAACGGCTTATGGTTATCCTTGCGCGTGCCGGTGATCCATTCAAGCGCATCACTGCCGCAGCCTACACAGTTGCCTGCCTTAGCAGCTACGGATTGTTTTGGTGCTGCGGATACGGGGACGGTGACCTTTGCGCCTGTCGCGATCTTCGATGGAATAGGAACGTTACCGGTGACGTAAGCAAGGACACGCTCCAAATCTGCAGTGACCTGGTCCAGGGTGTCGCCAAAGATATTGAAGCGGACAGCCATCTCCTCGACCTTGATTGAATTGATCTCAATGTGAAACCTGCTTCCACTATTCATGTTCATTACTCCTAAAAATATTTGTGCCGGTGATATCGCCCACCGGCGAAGCGGTTGATTTAATACGGAATCGGATTAAATACCGGCCAGGCCTGAAATATCCTTTCCAAAACATTGCTGTCCATGAATACTGTCACAGTATGAAATCCATCGTACATAGTGACCCTGACTGAATTGCCGAATACCGGCTTTATTTCCGCATCGGTGCCAATGGATAGCGTCGTGTGATGAATCGATTGGCCTGACAGCAACGCCCAAGAAATCCCGTGCCGCTGCCTGTGTTTGCTCTGACCAAACACATTGACTATACCTTGTGGCATCATGATATGATCTCCTTGTCCCGAGCTGCTCGTCACTGCGTCAGTCACGAGACTACGCCCTGCGGGTTCCAGCCCGACAGGGCATTTTCTTTACAACGTCCTCTCGTTGCACACACAGACACAACAAAAGATTGCCCGCAGGCAACTCAGCTTTGTCAATGCAGGGGCATTGTGTTAAGAGGCTGACAAAATTTTTAGCGCCTGATTACCATTAAAAATTTAGGCAGCCGGGTATACTGAGATTTGACGAGGCTGAGCACGAGCGACCGGCACGAAACAGGAAAGCAATTCAACTTGCATCGTGTCTTTTGTTAGAATCGCTTGGCAACGAGAGAGAGGAATAATAAAGAGCTGACTGCGCATTGGCCTGCGGAAAGGGCCAAGCCAGACAGCCACCTGATGGCAGGTGCCCTGCGGATGTGCCGCGGTCAGATCAGTGCAGTAACCAATGACCTATGAAAGATGACCAGAGAACGTGGATTACCTTTGCTTGCAGACGCGCGCGCACGCGCACGCGTAAATATATTATTACTCTCGTAATAATATATATTAAATTAACTTAAACAGTAGTATCCCCTTACGGGGATACAGTATATAAACTCTACTAAAATAATGGTGAGTTACTCTCGTAACTCACCAT
>DAOUFT010000152.1:0-6105 GCA_034429855.1 Dehalococcoidia bacterium | reverse complement strand
TAATAATAAGACCAATCTCCGGAATAATATCTGAATGCCAATTATAACTGACGGAATAAAGTCAATCAATAGAGCAGCAGCTGTAAATCTGTGCGTAATGGTCGCCATGTTCTTCTGCCTCCTTGCGGTATCGGTAGCCGGTTGCCTACCCGGTGGATTGAACAGCCCACCGGAGATAAAAGCTATTGAGTATCCCCGGGATATCGATGTGGACACCGATGTAAAGCTGGTCTGCCAAGCAGGTGACGCTGATGGTGATGTACTTGCTTACCAGTGGCAGTGCGATTATGGCAAGGTTATTGGAAATGGGGCGGAAGTGACATGGCACTCACCTGATGAAACAGGCCTGTATATTATCAGGATCACTGTAAAAGACTGGAGGGGGGCAGCAGTTTCCCGGGACATCGGTATGCAAGTAATTGATAGCACTTACCTGATGCCGGCAACCAACCTGGTGATTAATCTGCAGGAAGGTATTAATGACGATGAGGTGACGCTAAGGACTGTTTGGGTTTATCCTGCTTCCGAGATAGCCATCAATTTTTTGGGTGGCGAACGAACAAGCTCAGAACCGGTCACTTATACCTGGACTACCAATGGCGGACGCCTCGTGGGTCCTGGTTTGGAAGAAAAAAAGGCGGCTGCCGTCGGTTGGTATTCCCCCGGTGTGCCGGGAACATATTATGTCGCACTTGAAGTTAATCCATTCAAGGGCAAACAATCGAAGTTCATCATTGAATTCGGCGTAAAGAATCCCCATTGCTGTGAGTGAGATAACATGAGAAACGCATTAAAGTGGAAGATAGCTATTTGTATGCTCGGTATTTTAATGATAGCCGGGGCAGCAGTATATATCTTGATTACCCGCATGGATGCCGGCTCAGCTACCACACCGGCGGGCACCTTCGGCGAGACCTTTGATACGCAAGCTTCGGACAGCAGCGGCGAATTAAAATGGGTCAGATCTCTCGCTCCACGATATAAGAGCTGTGATTTTATTTACGTATTGTTTCCCGGAGAAGGTGACAGGTCCGTTAAGGCCGAGCAGAATATTAAGAATTCTATAGAAATAATTGAACAAAGCGGGGGCGCAGTTGATATGATAACGCTGAGCCCCGCAGATCCTGAGTTTGAAGCTACTCTGGAACGCCTTGCTATACAAAAATTGCCCGCAGTGCTATTGATGGCAGCCAAAGGGCAGAGCGCTGTTATCAAGGGCGATATTACCGAGACGAAGCTTATGCAGGCATATTTTAACTTACGTAAGACCTGCTTTCCCGGCGAGTCAGGTTGCTGTTCAAAATAACGGCCATTGTAAAACGGGTAGCGATTAAACAGCAGGGTCAATCCAATATATTCAGGATATTCGTTATTGGTATGGCACCCATGCGCAGAATGGTGTATCTATTTTGACTGATGTCTACTATTGTAGATTCCGTGCCGCCCGGGCACGGTCCAGCGTCCAGGATATAATCCACTGAATTCCCCAGTTGTGCTCTCACCCCTGCAGACGTCAAAACTGAAGGAAGCTCATGATGATTGGCGCTGGTGCCCACGATCGGGCCTCCCGCTTCCCTGATCAAACGCAGTGTTATGGCGTGGTCCGGCATGCGGACGGCGATCTTGCTCCCGCCTGCCAGCACCGCGCTGTTGAAGGTCGGCGCTTTGTTGAAGACCAGAGTGAGAGCTCCCGGCCAGAAGAGGGAAATGAGTTTCCGGGCAATGGCCGGGATATCCGATACCAGTTCCTTGAGCTGCGACAGGTCGCATATAAGCACAGGAAGTGGAAGATCAGGCGGTCGCCGTTTAACTGCGTATATTTTCATTACGGCGTTTTCATTGTACACATCCGCACCCAGGCCGTAGACGGTGTCGGTTGGGTATGCCGCTATTCCCCCCGATCTTAAAACATCGGCGCACCTTTTCACCTTCTTCAGGATATCGGCGGGAAATTCGTCTATATTACGCATATTTCGGTCATCCGGTACAACGGAATTGTACCTTAAACCGGCCTGCCGCTTAAATGCCCCGACCGGTACACAGCATAGCTGCACTGTGATATACTTTTGCAAATGAGCGGGGCTAAAGAGAAGGCCGATAGCCATCGCGTAGCTACCAGCGACGATATCGAGGTATCCACGTATCTCGAGATCGCCAAGGAGATGCACGGCGTGCAGGCCGCTCCCAAACCGGGAGAGGCGCCGCACGGCGCGCGCGAGGCCGTGGCCATCATCGACTTCGGCTCCCAGTACAGCCATCTCATCGCCCGCCGCGTCAGGGAATGCAACGTTTACTGCGAGCTTTTCCCCTTCGACACGCCGCTGGACAAGATCATGTCGATCCATCCGCGTGGCTTTATCCTTTCCGGCGGCCCGGCCAGCGTCTACGATAAGAATGCTCCTCTGGCGCCGGTCGATATATATGAAAGCCGTCTGCCGATACTGGGCATCTGCTACGGCATGCAGGCTATAACCCACCAGTTGGGCGGAACGGTCGCTCCCGGTGCCAAGCACGAGTACGGACAGGCAATATTGCACCTGAGCGATGATAAGTCGCCGCTTTTCCACGATCTCGAAGGGTCTTTAACGGTCTGGATGAGCCATGGGGATGAGATCCTTGAGATGCCGCCCGGATTCAAGTCGAGCGCCTATACAGAGAACTCGCCCAATGCCGTGATCAGCGATGGATCTAAAATATTCGGACTGCAGTTCCATCCAGAGGTGGTGCACACCCCCCAGGGCAAGCAGATCATCAGGAACTTTCTCTACAACGTTTGCTGCTGCAAGGGGACATGGACTCCGGGCAACTTCATCCAGGAGAGCATTGCGGCGATCAGGGAACAGGTCGGCTCCGGCAAGGTCATCTGCGCACTTTCGGGAGGTGTCGACTCGGCAGTGGCGGCCAAGCTGGTGCATGCCGCCATCGGCGACCAACTCACCTGCATTTTCGTGAATAATGGTTTGCTCAGGCGGGAGGAGCCAGAGAGGGCGCTGGAGACCTTCCGCAAGAACCTTAAAATGAACGTGGTCTACGTCGATGCCACCGATCTTTTCCTCGCGCAACTGAAGGGCGTGATCGATCCCGAGCAGAAAAGGAAGAACATCGGCAGGGAGTTTATTAAAGTCTTCGAGAGCGAGGCGCGGAAGCTGGGCAAGATCGATTTTCTCACGCAGGGCACGCTCTATCCCGACGTCATCGAAAGTGCTACCCCCGAGACCAAGGCGGCGGCCAAGATCAAGACTCACCATAATGTAGGCGGGCTACCGTCCAAGATGGCACTCACATTGATAGAGCCGCTCAGGTATCTCTTCAAGGATGAGGTGCGCAACGTGGGGCTGGAGCTCGGGCTGCCGGAGGACATGGTCTGGAGACAGCCCTTCCCCGGGCCGGGCCTGGCAATCCGTATTATCGGAGAGGTGACGAAAGAGAGGCTTGATATACTTCGCGGGGCCGACTGGATAGTGATGAACGAAATCAAAAAGGCTAAACTGTACCGGCAGATGTGGCAGACATTCGCCATATTGACCGATCTGCGCAGCGTGGGTGTGATGGGCGATTATCGTACCTATGGCTATCTGGTGGCGGTGCGGGCAGTGACCAGCCAGGACGCCATGACGGCGGATTGGGCGAGGCTGCCCTACAATTTACTGGCTACAATATCCAACCGCATCGTGAATGAGGTGCCCGGCGTGAACCGCGTGGTTTACGATATCACCAGTAAGCCGCCCTCCACCATCGAGTGGGAGTAGCCCGTTCATTGGGCCTGTGATATGAAGATTGCTGCCATCGGCGATCCCCATGGCAACCTGGAGAGAATCCGCAGTATTCCGCTTGACAGGGTGGACCTGGCCCTGCTGACGGGCGACCTGGGTCAGACGGACAACCTGCGCAAACAGGCCTACGAGTTTATCAGCATCAAGCGCCCTAAACCGGCTGAGGTAGCGGCCTATGCCGAAGGCTTTAGAGAGGCTTTCATAGAGTCACACAGAACGGCGCTCAGGCTGATAAGTTATGTAGCCAAGTTCTGCCCCGTCTATATCGTGCGCGGCAATGCCGACCTGTCCAACTACGATATCAGGAAGTTCGCGCATACTTTCCGCACGGAGCTGCCTTATCTGTACCAGGGCCTGCTGGAGACAAAGAATGTGTATCTGATCGATAACCGGTTGGCCGTTGTCAACGGCGCGAGGATAGGCGGCCTGAAATTTTTTTCTGATATAAGCTGGGTCGAGGAGTTCGAGCTCGGCGGGATCGCCAAGATAAAGGAGAAGGCCTTGAGGGAGACGCAGCGTGCCCGGCGCGTGCTTGAACGGTTCGGGAGGCTGGATATACTGTTGACGCATGTGCCGCCCTACGGGGTGCTGGATCAGGTGGATTCGAAAGTCATTCCGCCGTCCTGGGTGGGCAGGCACGCCGGCAGCAAGGTCGTTTTGGATTACATAATGGACACACAGACGCGATATGTTATCTGCGGGCATATACATGAGGCCGAGGGGTACAGGATGCTGGGAAAATCACAGGTATACAACCTGGGGTTGGGTGGCTATCAAATAATCGAGCTGTAGGGGCGTTGCTTTAGCTGCGCCCGCGTTATCGGGCGGACTTGAAAGTCCGCCCCTACGTTATTATTTGACAAAAGAATAGCGCCAAAATATACTAATACGGCATGCGAAAAATTAACGATAGTTGATTTAACCAGATTTTTGGTGTATACTCTGACGGCTTGGTGAGTATCACCAGGTTGTTTTGTTCTTTAACAAACGAATAGTGAATTGATGAATGGTGTCTAGTGTTCTAGTTGCATAGTGGCAGCTGGATGCAGGCCGCAAGGTCTTGTGTTCATGCTGTTGTAGGTCAAAGATAATAAGGGCACAGGGCGGATGCCTTGGCGTTAACAGCCGATGACGGGCGCGGCTCGACTGCGATAAGCCCCGGTGAGATGTCCAGCTATCTTAGCCGGGGATTCCCTAATGGGGCAACCCACCTGGCCAAAAGCCAGGTACTCTTTTTAGAGAGGATACCAGGAGAACTGAAACATCTTAGTACCCTGAGGAAAAGAAATCGAATGAGATTCCCGGAGTAGTGGCGAACGAAAGGGGAAGAGCCTAAACCACGACGACTCAGTGGACTTGAGTCCTATGTCGGCGTGGAGTTGCAAGGTGCAGCGGATGGTGCTCAAGAGCCATCGCAGAGTTACAAACTTTCTGCTTAGTCAAAGGTCCCTGGAAAGGGCCACCAGAGAAGGTGACAGTCCTGTAGACAAAAGGTAGAAAGCTCTGGTTGCATTCTTAAGTACCACGGGACACGTGAAATCCTGTGGGAATCTGGGGTGACCACGCTCCAAGGCTAAATACTGTTAACGACCGATAGTGAACCAGTACCGTGAGGGAAAGGTGAAAAGCACCCCGTTGAGGGGAGTGAAATAGAACCTGAAACCTTGTGCCTACAAGCAGTCAAAGCCCGGATTTATCCGGGTGATGGCGTGCCTATTGAAGAATGAGCCTGCGAGTTGCTGTATGTGGCCGGTTAAGTGATTTCAATCACGGAGCCGAAGCGAAAGCGAGTCTGAATAGGGCGAATTATGGTCGCATGTAGCAGACACGAAACCGTGTGAGCTACCCATGGCCAGTGTGAAACCCAACTAACCTTGGGTGGAGGTACGAACCCGTAAGCGTGGCAAAGCTTTGGGATGAGCTGTGGGTAGGGGTGAAATGCCAAACGAACTCGGAGATAGCTTGTTCTCCCCGAAATGCATTTAGGTGCAGCCTCGGATTATTAACTTGCGGAGGTAGAGCTCTGAATGAGCTAGGGGCCGTGAGGTTACCAAACTCAATCAAACTCCAAATGCCGTAATTCTTATTCTGGGAGTGAGACCGCGCGGGATAAGCCGAGTGGTCGAGAGGGAAACAGCCCAGATCATCAGCTAAGGTCCCTAAGAATGAGCTAAGTGGTAAAGGAAGTGATGTCGCTAAAACAGCCAGGAGGTTGGCTTAGAAGCAGCCACCCTTTAAAGAGTGCGTAACAGCTCACTGGTCGAGTGATGTCGCGCCGATAATTTAACGGGGCTTAAGTTCATCACCGAAGCTATGGATCGCGCAAGCGATG
>DAOUFT010000151.1:0-3596 GCA_034429855.1 Dehalococcoidia bacterium | reverse complement strand
CCCCACCTCTCCAGTAATTGAGGTTATGCAGGCACTGTCTTCCCGGCCGGGCAAAGTTCGATATCTCATAGTGCACCATACCGTGCCCGCATAGAACATCGACGGCGCATTCATATAGATCGGCCTGTTCATCCTCACAGGGCAAACCCGAAGGGGGGCAGCGATGAAAAGGGGTGCCTTCCTCTATGGAAAGGCAGTAAGCGGATATATGGCTTGCGCCCCTGTTTATCAGGTTGTTCAGCGTTTCCTCCAGGCTCGGTGCCGTCTGTCCCGGCAATCCTATCATAATGTCTGTCGATATATTATGAAAGCCTGCCGATGACGCTATTTCCAGCGCCCGTAATGCCTCTTGCCTGTTATGAGCCCTGCCGGACTTTAAAAGCTCGTCACCGTTCAGCGACTGTACGCCGATGGAAATCCGGTTGAAACCGAGCCTGTAAATAGTCCCCAGCAGGGCCTCTGAGGGCGACTCGGGGTTGACCTCGATGGTCGCTTCCTTGAGATTATCAAGGGCAAACCGCCGGTGAAGACCGCGCACCAGCCTCTGCAATCTCTCTACACCTAAGATGCTGGGTGTACCACCTCCCACATAGAGTGTATTAAAACACATCCCCCTATAGCTATCAGCTTCGGCCATCAGCGCATCGATATACCTGTCCATCAACTCTGGCACAGCCGCCACAGAATAAAAGTCGCAGTAAAAGCACTTGCCGACACAGAAAGGAATATGCACATATAGCCCGCGCATGGCAGGTGCTAATCCTCGATCTTCATGAGCGACAGGAAGGCCTCCTGCGGCACTTCCACAAAGCCGACCATCTTCATCTTTTTCTTACCTTCTTTCTGCTTCTCCAGCAGCTTCCTTTTCCTCGTTATGTCGCCGCCGTAACATTTGGCCATCACGTCTTTGCGCGTGGGGAAAATATCCTCCCTGGCAATGATCTGTGCACCTATGGCAGCCTGCAGTGGAATCTTAAACAGGTGCTTGGGGATGGTCTTGCTTAACTTATGAATAAGCGCCCTGCCCCTGGCGGCTGCGTTCTCCCTGGGAGCAATATATGAAAGCGCGTCCACAGGTCCGTTATTGACCAGTATATCCACCTTGACCAGTTCACCGGCACGATATCCGTTCATCTCATAGTCCATGCTGGCATATCCCCGGCTGACGCTCTTAAGTCGATCGTAGAAATCGGTGATCATTTCGGCCAGAGGCAGATCGTATGTCAGTATGGCCCGCCTGTCATCGGGATGCTCTATGCCCACCAGGACGCCGCGCTTGGCATCCGACAGCTCCATGCACGGGCCGACATAGTCCGAGGGCACGATGATCCGCGTCCTGATTACGGGCTCTTCAATACGGTCTATCTGCCCCTCCGGCGGGAATTTAGAGGGGTTGTCCAGCATCAGCACATCACCGTTCTTGCAGATGACACGATAAATAACAGATGGCATGGTGGCTATGATGTCCTGTTCATATTCACGCCTCAGCCTCTCAAGCGCTATCTCCATATGCAGCATACCCAGAAATCCCATACGGTAGCCATAGCCGAGGGCGGCGGAATTCTCTTTTTCGAACACAACCGATGAATCGTTAAGTTTGAACTTTTCAAGGGCTGCACCCAGCCTGGCGTAATCACTGGTGATAACAGGATATATGCCGCAGTACACCATCGGTTGCGAAAGCCTGAAGCCGGGCACGGCTGGAACATCCGGATGATCTGCTGAAACGATAGTGTCACCCACATGTATCTCGCCCGCATTTCTGATGAGCGCCACCGCATACCCGACTTCGCCAGCCTGCAGCTGCTCAGATCGGGCAAGGCCCAGGCTGAAATAGCCGACTTCCTCAATTTCGAATGTCCGTCCGGATGACTTCAGCATGATCTTGTCACCCGAAGCGATGCGTCCCGAGAAGACGCGCAGATGGGAGATCACGCCCCGATATGAATCGAAAAACGAGTCGAATATCAGACACTTCAGAGGATCTGACACGTCACCTGACGGCGGAGGTATTCTTTCGACAATGGCCTCGAGAAGTTCGGTGACTCCTCGGCCGTCCTTTGCCGAAACATGCAGCATATCCTCAATACGCAGACCCAGCATTGTATATAGCTGCAGTGCGCAGTCATCGAGCATAGCATTGGGCAAATCGATCTTGTTTATCACAGGAACTATCTTTAATCCGGCATCGAGGGCCAGATTGGCATTGGCAATGGTCTGCGCTTCAACCCCCTGGGTAGCATCCACCAGCAAAACGGCGCCTTCACAAGCTTTAAGGCTGCGCGACACCTCATAGCTGAAATCTACGTGACCCGGTGTATCTATCAAATTCAATACATACTCTTTCTTATCTCCTGCCTTATAGGGGATGCGGACTGACTTGGCCTTGATGGTGATACCCCTTTCCCTCTCGAGGTCCATGCTGTCCAGCATCTGGTCCATGCTGGTCTTTCTGACCAGGCCTGTCATTTCGAGTATGCGGTCGGCCAGCGTGGACTTGCCGTGATCGATATGAGCGATGATGCAAAAATTTCGAATGTTGTTCATACTAATAAATAGTAAAAGCAGGATAACCGCTGCACCGAAAAGCAGTTATCCTGCCATTGTCGCCGCCGGTATTATTATACTATTCCTGACCGGGTGACCTCTTTAAAGCCGCCTTCAGCAGTATGCGCTGTTCCGCTGCTGCTATATTATGCCGCGTGCGATCGATGACATCCGGATTTACCGATACTGAAGTAATTCCCCATTCCACCAGTTTCTCAGCAAAGTCCGGATAGTTGGAGGGGGCCTGGCCGCAGATGGAGCAGGTTATACCCATTTTTTGTGCCGTCTTGACAATGGATTTAATGGCCTCCAGCACGGCCTTGTCCCTTTCATCATAAAGGGGAGCGCATATCTCGCTGTCGCGATCCACGCCCAGCACGAGCTGTGTGAGATCGTTTGACCCGATGGAGACACCGCTGATACCGGCTTTAGCATAATCTTCAAGCCAGTAAACAACCGAGGGCACCTCAGCCATCACCCATAGCTGCATCTCTCTGTCGTCCATCAAACCGCTCTCATCGATAATCTTCTTACAACGTTTAAACTCCCACAGAGTTCGCACAAAGGGGATCATGAGATGGAGGTTTTTATCCAGCTCGCGCACCCTATGAATGACCTTTAGCTCAAGCTCGAAAAGGGCAGGATTGAGAACATACCGGTAGCATCCGCGGAAGCCTATCATGGGATTTTGCTCGACCGTCTCGTATTTCTCACCACCCCTGAGGTTGCGGAATTCATTGGTTCGGAAATCGATGGCCCGGTAAATAATCGGCCTGGGATGAAAAGCGCGTGTGAAAATGCGCAGTTTCCTGACCATTGCATCGATAAACTGGTTGCTCTTGCCGTCCTCGATTAGCTGGCTGGGGTGCACGCCGTCGCACGCATCGATGACCATGAATTCGGCTCTCAGCAATCCTATGCCGTCCACATCTTCCTTGGCTATCCTCTCCGCCTCGTGCGGCATGGCCAGATTAACATACAGCTTGGTGGCCGTGACTATGGGAGCCGTTTTGGCAAGCACCTGTGAACCCGGCTCCTCCACTTTCTTT
>DAOUFT010000150.1:0-7678 GCA_034429855.1 Dehalococcoidia bacterium | reverse complement strand
CACTTCCAGCATATCCTTCACGTTGTCGGCCTTTTTGAGCAGTTCGAGGTACTGGGCCTCGGTGGCCTCGTAGTTGCTTAACTGGGCTTTGAGGTCCATGTACTGTTCGGTCACATCCTGGCTGCTGGTGTTTTCGTTGGTCACCTTGACGGCCAGCTGGCGCAGTTTGGCCATGGCTGCACTGAATTTTTCGGCGGGTACCCTGATCGAGATGAAGCCGCTGGGGTTCTCTTTGGCAGCGTTCAGACTCGATGTTACTACATATCCATCCAGCTGGATGGCGATATCGGAAATGGCCACCTGAGCCTTGCTGATATCCTCAACCTCCATGGACATGTTGCCCGTCCTGACTATTCTCCGGTCTATTTCAGCGCCGTTGAGGCCGCCTGCCGACCCGTCGTATGTAGTATCGGATGACCTTTCCATAAATGACGGAGCAGGCGCCATGGGTGCCGGAGGCGGTGTGCTGCCCGTTGCCCATTTGATGTCTTCATTGCGGGCGCTCTGCTGAGCGCAGGCGACTGGTATCACCAGCGCTGCTACCAGCGCCGGTATCAGTACGAATTTTATGAGTCGGTTCATTTTATCCTCCCTGAACATATTAACGCTTGAATTGAATTGTGGTTGCGGATAGCGAGCTTATTTTATTGTCGACTGTGTGGAGCCGCCGCCGGAAGTCGTATTCGTCAGCGAGGTCGACGGCGTCATCTTCTGCGTATCGGTCAGTATGGTTGTCGGCCTGACTACATTTGTGGTTGTGCCGCTTCCGGTGCCGGTATTGGTATTGGTATTGGTATTGGTATTGGTATTGGTATTGGTTGTGCCGGTGTTCCTGTCGGTATAGATGTTGTAATTGGTGTCGGGCTTGGTGTACGTACCGGTGTTGGTACCGGTATTCTTATCGGCGCCCGTGTCGCTGTTCACATCTGTATTTTTATTGATATTGATTTCGGTGGGCCTGTTGATTGCAGGCGGTATATACTGGGGTTTGGGCTGGAATATCTGCGGTTTATTATTGTCGGTGTTACCGGAATTCTTCTGAGACCATTCATTGGCTTTTTTCACCCGTTCGATGGCCTGAATAATAGCCGGCCTGGCCGATTCGGGCGCCTTGTCCAGTGCATCCTGCAGCGTGGCCAGGCTCTTGGCCGTGCTGGAATTCAAAGCTGTTTTGGCCCTGCTGACATTGGCTATGGAGCGGGATGCCGGCACCGGCTGTTTGATGTCCGTCTTGCCATCGCCCATACTATCATTGGTAGTGGTGGGCTTAATCGGCATGTTGGAGGGAAGGGGTTTGACCCAGGAAGGTTGGCCGGCCTCGTTTTCAGTATAGGGTTTCGATTGCATGGGGGGCTGGGGTGCCGCCTGCGCCGGTTGGACGGAAGCGTCCTCGGTGGTTGCCGTGGTGGCGGCGGTTTCATTGGCCATCTCGGTGGAGATGGCATTGGCGGCTTGGAACCTGCTGATATAGGTCTCGGCCTGTTCGAGTTGATAGTCCATTTTGGCCGAAGTGCTGATCAGGTATTCGGACTTGCCCTGCCGAGCCATGGCCTCTATTTCCTGCGCCCTTTTCTCAGCCAGTTTTGCGTATATTTCGGCCTTATCGATATCTGACCTAGCAAGGGACACCTGGGCCTGTTCAACAACCATCTTAACACCATACAGGGGTTGATCGGGCAGCGCGTCATTGGACGCGGCCGCCGTGCCGCTGGTGACTATCACTAAAACCAGCAGTCCGGCCATGGAGAAGGCCAGATTCCTGCGCAAGTTGAATGAGCTCGACTTTGACGGGACTGAGCGCCTGCTCATGTAGTCCTGCACGCCCTGCAATCTCACGCGCGACCAGTACTTGAACTCCGGTCTGGGTTGTATGGGATAAGCCCTTCGTTTGACGTCGTAGGCTACGCGCAGCATCATTTCCAGCTCTGCGGCATACTGGGGATAACTGCGCAGACAGCTATCCAGGCTCTCTCCAAAAGACAGCCGTTCGAAGCAGTCGTTGAAAGCGTCTTCTATCCTAATAGCCATTTATCTTACCGTAGAGCAGTTTTCTCAGCGATGCGATGGCGTTGAACTGCAGCGCCTTGACTGTGCCTTCGCTTTTACCCAGAGCCAGGGAGACCTCTGCAATGGACAGCTCGGAGATGAAGCGCATGGTCGCAACCTCGCGCTGTGCATCCGGCAGATGCTGCAGAGCGTCCTTCAGCTGATATATCTCAAAGTTCATTTCCGTTATAGAAACCGGATCACCCGAGGGGATGGCGCCGGCCTCGTCCAGGCTGGCCTTCTTCTCCTTGGATGTTTTCCTGACATGGTCGATGACCCTGTTGTGCGCGATTCGGAAAAGCCATGCTGTGAAGGGAAGATCCCTCCACCTGTAGTTTTTAATTGCCTCGTAAGCTTTAATAAATACATCCTGTGTCAGGTCCTCGGCTTCGGCCTGGCTGCGCACTTTAACATATATGTATCTGTAGATCTTGTCGAAATGCAGATCATATATTTGCGTAAATGCTTCTCGGTCTCCATTTACGGCCCTCTGTACTAATTGTTCTTCTACTAACACCAGGTTACCTCGTTTACCTGGCGTCTATTATATTAAACGTACAATTTTATAGAAAGTTTATTTATGTCCGGTTTACGCACCAATCAGATATAATTAAACGGGTGGCCGGAGGTCTCTGCAATATTGACCGGCTCAGGGCTGCTTGGAACATGCGGTCGAATTTTAAGGAGGGATAAACTGACGATGTCGCGACCTGTGTGGTTTGTAAGGTTGATCGAAAAGGGTTTTCCCTGGAGGTTTGCACTGGCCGGTCTGACCAGGGCGCCCGTGCTGGGAAAACTGCTGGACCGCTGGCTTTTCGAGGGGGACGACATCGTTTACCTTCCCAGGGAAAGGGTCATCGCCATCGATAAAGAGCTTGAGCAGCCGCTGCAGACTATGCTCCCATCCCGCATAGTCCATCATTTCATCGAGCAGGCAGAGTACCACTGGATCATGAATTTCTGCATTTGCCGCGAAAGCTCAAACTGCCGCGATTACCCTCAGACGTTGGGATGCCTTTTTCTGGGAAGGGCGGTGCTTGATATAAATCCGGAGATGGGCAGACTGGTTTCGAAGGAGGAGGCTCATGCGCATGTCACAAAATGCCGCGAGGCCGGACTTTTCCATCTGGTGGGCAAGAACAAGTTGGATACGGTCTGGTTGGGGCTCAGATCCGGCGACCGGCTGCTGACCATCTGCAACTGCTGTCCGTGCTGCTGCCTGTGGCGTTTTATGCCCTACATCGACAGGCGCATACGTTCCAAGATATCGCGCTTGCCGGGCATCAGCGTACATGTGACGGAAGATTGCCAGGGCTGCGGTACCTGCGTCGATGCATGCTTTGTTAAAAACATCAGGCTGGAGAACGGCCATTCCGTTATCGGCGATGACTGCATGGGCTGCGGAAACTGCGTGGAAATCTGTCCCAATGATGCTATAGTAATGGTCAACGGGTCCGGCCGGCACATCGATGAGGTCATACAACGGCTGGAGAAAATTGTGTCCGTGCAGTGATTGAAGGAAGTGATGTGTTTAACCGGGAGCGTAAAGTATGAAAAATGGTGAACGACCTATGGAGGCTAGTCTGAAAAACAAGTACTGCATGGTCACCGGCGCCAGCTCGGGTATAGGCAGAGAGATAGCGGTGGGGCTGGCCCGGCGCGGCGCAAAGGTGTTTATGGTCTGCCGCGACGCGGGCAGGGGGCGAGCGGCGCAGGAGTACATCAGGAGGCAGTCAGGGAACGAAGACTTACATCTGCTACTGGCCGACCTGTCGGCGCAGAAGCAGATCAGGAAGCTGGCGGATGATTTTATGAGGGAGCACGGCAGGCTTAATCTGCTGGTCAACAACGCGGGGATTATAATGGGGAAAAGGGTGCTGACCGAGGACGGCATCGAGATGACCTTTGCCGTCAACTATCTGGCCTTTTTTTTACTAACCAACCTGCTGCTGGACGCTCTCAGACAGGGCGCGCCGTCCCGCGTGGTCAATCTGACCACTTCGCTGCATAAGATGGCCAGACTCGATTTCGATAACCTGCAGGGGGAGAAGTCCTTCGGGCGGCAGTCGTCCTATGCCGGCTCGAAGCTGGCGGTGGTGCTGTTCACCTACGAGCTGGCCAGGAGATTGGAGGGGAGTGGTATAACGGTCAACTGCGTTTGCCCCGGTGCCTGCAGCTCCGGCATCTGGTCGCAATCCAGCAGGACGATCGACGCATTTTTTCATGCCCTGATGAAGGGACCCGAGCAGGGCGCTGTGCTGCCGCTCCACTTGGCATGCTCCGGTGTCCTCGAAGGAAAGACCGGCCGCTATTTTGAAACTAAACAGCACCTGAAGATATCCAAGGTCAATGTGAAGGGAACAGAATCGCGTTCCTCCGCTTCCAGCTACGATAAAGAGGCGGCAGCCAGGTTGTGGACAATAAGCCGGAAGCTGACGGGATTGGACTCCTCAGCCTGAACTTAGTCTAATTTTTTAGGTATAAAGCCCGACTGCTTGACCCAAATAAAGGCCAGCACTGTCGACAGCACCGTGGAGACGACCAGCAGTGTAACGTACCATCCGACGTCCTGGGCCCCCATGTTAAAGGCTGAATTGCTCAATACGGTGGCCAGCGTATTGGGCACCAGCACCGCCGTGCCCAGCACCGTCAGGTAGGTCATAAGCAGCGCTATCCTGTTGTTCATGGCCTGAAGCTGGTTGTTGTAGATCGACTGCAGCACTTCCAGGCCGGAGGCCAGCACGTCGGACATATGCTCGGCCAGGCCTATCTGCCGGCTTACATCGTCCGCCAGGTATCCCAGCCTGTTGAGCAGCGAGGTTTCGTTGGTAAGCAGGTCGGCGTCCCCGTAGCGCAGGTCGTGCAGCACGTCTACCGTCTCCCATAGCGCGTCCAGGTATGTGATCAATGCATGTTTCATGTTATATATCTGTGGGCCCAGCAGTGTGCGCGGTGTACGCGGGTCCATCAGGCTGCGGTTGAGGTCGTCGCCGCGCCCCTCTATCTGTCGGAGGTGTTCGAAATTGCGATCGTTGTTCTGGTCGATAATGCGTATCAGCAGCATGGATAGCCTGTCCTCGGCGCAGATATCCAGCGGCACCTTCTTGAAGACGGTCTCCGAATATCTGCGCAGGCGGATGAAGCGGCGGTCGACCAGAATAGGGTGGATGGTCAGTATGAAGTTCCTGCGCAGCAGCAGCAGGGTAGTTAAATTCTGCACGTCTATATCATGATCCATACGTATTTGAATGGAGGATAGCTTGATACCCATCTCGGATGAGTAGTCCTCGTAAAGCAGACGTGCATTGCCGGCCAGCGCATCTACCAGCTGTTGCGAGAATCCCAAGGCCACAGCCCCGCTGCGCACATCCTTCTCATAGTCGGAGGTGCGATAGTCCACCCAGGCCAGCAGCGAAGTTTTCAGACTTTCCAGGAAACACTCGGGCGAGTCGGCATCCTGCAACTTGACCGTGCCATCGATGGACAGGGAAACGCAGAACCAGTGCTTTTCGTATGCATCGGCCGTCCCCAGCGCCGGCGATGTGCAGGTGTCCGTGCCCTGAATGCTCTGTTGCGTCATTTCCCAAATCCTATTTGAATCTCAGTCTAAGTCTAAATTCGAATCTGAATCTGAATCTGAATCTGAATCTGAATCTGGAATTCTTTTACAGTCCCTTGTTAAAAAGCATGATTGCCAGGTCCGCCATACGGCAGCTGTAGCCCCATTCGTTGTCGTACCAGGCGATGACTTTAACCATATTGCCGCCTATGACCATAGTCTGCAGGGAATCGAAGATCGAGCTGTTCTGGTTGCCCCTGAAGTCGGTGCTTACCAGCGGCTCGGTGCAGTATTCCAGTATGCCTTTGAGCTTGCCGGCAGCCGCCTCGCTGAAAGCATTATTAACCTGCTCTAACGTGACCTCTTTGTCCAGGTCGCAGACGAGGTCGCACAGCGAGACTGTGGGAACGGGCACACGCAGGGCGATGCCGTGCAGCTTGCCTTTGACCTCGGGGATGACAAGCGCCACCGCCTTGGCCGCTCCCGTAGTGGTGGGGACGATGTTCAGGGCCGCGGACCTGGCCCGTCGCAGGTCCTTGTGGTACATATCCAGCAGGCGCTGGTCGTTGGTGTAGGCATGTATGGTCGATAGCAGGCCCTTTGTTATGCCGAACTTATCATTCAAGACCTTGATTACAGGGGCGATGCAGTTGGTGGTGCACGACGCGTTGGAGATGATGTTGTGTTTGGTTGGGACATATTTATCGTCGTTCACGCCCATCACTATGGTAATGTCCTCGTTGGTGGCCGGAGCCGAGATGATGACCTTTTTAGCACCGCCCTGCAGGTGTGCGGCTGCCTTGGTAGCGTCGGTGAAAAGACCGGTGGATTCCACCACGATCTGGACGCCCAGGTCTTTCCAGGGGATTTTGGCGGGGTCACGCTCCGCGATGACCTTTGTCTTCTCGCCATCTACGATGATGGCGTCGGCGGCCGCCTCCACCTTGCCGGGGTAGATGCCGTAGGTGCTGTCGTATTTGAGCAGATGCGCATTGGTTTTGGCGTCCGTCAGGTCGTTAATGGCGGCTATCTCAAGCTTGTCGCCGTAATGCTGATTGACGGTCCGGAAGACAAGCCGTCCTATGCGCCCGAATCCGTTGATACCTATCTTATATGCCATTGGTCAACCTCCTTTACTCGTTTTGCTCTTATGGTAGGCGGCGGTTATCCTGGTCGACATGCCGCCGCGGACATTCCAGTCGCTGACGACCTCCATGCTCCTGGGCTTGAGCGCCCTGACCAGGTCCTCCAGTATGCGGTTGGTCGATTCCTCATAGTATGTTTTAACGTTTCGGTAACTGGTCAGGTAGAGCTTGAGGGATTTGAATTCCACGATTGACTTGTCGGGTACGTATCTGATGGTAATGGTGGCAAAATCGGGCTGCCCCTCGTTGATGGGGCAGAGCGCGGTGAACTCGGGCGCAAGGATCTCTATCGTGTAGTCATGCCCTGCGTACGGATTGGGCATGGTGATCAGCAAGCCTGGCTGCGGAGCGTCGCTGTATTTAAGGTTGAGTGACCGGATTTTCCGTATCTGATTATTCATATATCATTCACCGGAGAAATAAATAATAATTCCGTTCTCCGACATTCTCTTGCCCTTACCCTCGGCCACCATGTACTGCAGGTGGGCCAGCGCCTCCAGGACGGCCAACCTCCTGTCTATCGGCTCCAACTTATCGTAGGCTGTTTCCTCGCCGTTGACAACCCAGGGTATGGACTTGGCCACGTCATAGGCATTTTTAGTCTCGACTCCCATCACCCGCTGTATTCTCAACATGCGGTCGCGATGAAAGTGCATGATATCGTCGATTATAGGCGCGAGGCCGCTGAAGACCGACCCGTGGCCCGGGAAAACGAAACGGGTCTCAAGCTCGGACAGCGATCCCAAAGAATTTACATAATCACCAAGGGGGTTTTCGCCGGACTGGGGATGGTAGCTGATGTTGGGGACGACCTCGGGCAGGACATGGTCGCCGCAGAAGAAATATTTCTTGTTGGGCTCATACAGACAGATGTGGCCGGGTGAATGCCCGGGCGCGGCGATGACCTGGAACTCGTAAGGGGGCATTG
>DAOUFT010000149.1:0-14054 GCA_034429855.1 Dehalococcoidia bacterium | reverse complement strand
TCCTTCAGCACGGATGGAAATCGTGCGTAGAGCGTATTGGTATAAGGGAGCTTGACTGTGAGACCTACAAGTCGAACAGGGACGAAAGTCGGGCAAAGTGATCCTACGGCTCCACGTGGAAGGGCCGTGGCTTAACGGATAAAAGCTACCCCGGGGATAACAGGCTTATCTTGCCCAAGAGTTCACATCGACGGCAAGGTTTGGCCCCTCGATGTCGGCTCGTCGCATCCTGGGCCTGAAGCAGGCCCCAAGGGTTGGGCTGTTCGCCCATTAAAGCGGCACGCGAGCTGGGTTCAGACCGTCGTGAGACAGGTCGGTCTCTATCCGTTGTGGGCGCTGGAGATTTGAGAGGAGCTCTCCCTAGTACGAGAGGATTGGGAGGGACGGACCTCTGGTGTGTCAGTTGTCGCGCCAGCGGCAGTGCTGGGTAGCCATGTCCGGATGGGATAAACGCTGAAAGCATCTAAGTGTGAAGCCCACCCCAAGATGAGATCTCCCACCGGTTTAACCGGGTAAGATCGCAAGTAGACCACTTGCTTGATAGGCAGCATGTGTAAGCACAGCAATGTGTTGAGCTGAGCTGTACTAATGATCGAGGTCTTTGACCTACGCCAGAATGAGCACAAAACCTAATTTCATCAATCGCTATTCATGCCGCGGGGTGGAGCAGTGGTAGCTCGTCGGGCTCATAACCCGAAGGTCGCAGGTTCAAATCCTGCCCCCGCTACCAGTTCTTGATGATAAAAAGCCCGTCTTGTACAAGACGGGCTTTTTATGTGGCTTTGCACGTCACCCAACCATTGCTGCAGGCATATGCTGACGTGATATTCAAGGTATGCCAGCATGAATATCCGGATATCGGACTGGAAACCGAGAATATGTACGAGTCCGTAGCTTACGTGGTTAAACGGGACAGGGATGAAGCTGACTCGGAAAAAGAGTATTGATTCTATCACCAGTACTATAGTCCTGAACTCGTATAAAACCATAGACACAGCCCGCCTGCACAAAGCAGAATATGGCTGTATCCGGGCTGTAAGCGGTTGTTTGCCGTGTGCCTGATTGAGACAAATTCTTATTTGGTAGGTGGGGTATGAGCATCAATTTTCACGGATCTACTGGCTATTTGAGGTTGCTGGCGTGCCTTGTATTGGCGGTTGCCACGCTGCTTGGTACTGCTGACATGGCCGCGGCCGCATCGGAGTGGACCGGCCTGCCGCAAATCAAATCCTTCTCGGCCTCTCCCATGGTGCTACAGGATGGTCAGTCCGCTCTGTATACGTTCGAGGTCATTAATGCAACCAATGTACTGCTGATCGAAGCGGGAGAGGAGCTTCGGGATATCAGCAACCCTCCCAATACGTCCTGCAGGGCAAGCGTCAGGGGCAGGTCAACATATCAAATTAGCAGGGGAGCCGGCAATAGTTTTGAGGCCGTCCTGCTGGCGAATAATATCAGTGGGAGCCAGCAAAGGAAGTTGACTCTCTCCTTTGCAAGCGCTCCTCCTTTGCCTACCGCTGCACTGGCCCGTGCGCCATTGGACAAGGCCTCAACCGGAACGAGGAAGCCCGAATGGCTGGGACAGACCTCCGGGGCGGCACCCGGTGGACTGTCCGGACAGATCGTCGCATCATACCCGCCGCCGTTCGAGAAGTGTCCCAAGGGGTGTGATTATTGCCTGCAGCCGGCTGACGCAGCAGCGCGGGGATTTACTAACCAGTGCACCAAAGGGCCGTGCTATTACTCTCCCGATAAACAGCGTTTCTGGTATTGCTACAGCAAGCCCACAACTATCTGGTGCTGTTTAGACGGCACGGTGGTTGAGACCACCAAAGAAGCCTGTGTCCAGAAGGGTGGAACGGCCTACTCAACGGAGGCCGAAGCCCGCAAAGGATGCCAGACAGCCGCAACCTGCTGGTGCTGCGCCGGAGGCAAGGTTTTTCAGTCCACGCCATCAGAGTGCGCGCAGTATGGCGGTGCCTGTTATGGCAGTGAAAAGGAAGCCCTTTACAGTTGCCAAACACGTGTATGGTGCTGCCTGGACGGAAATGTGATTGAGACCACCGCTGAATCCTGTGCGCAGAAGGGTGGGACGGCCTATACTACGGAGGCCGATGCGCTCAAGGGTTGCCAGTCCAGGGGTTGGTGCTGTGAGTATGGGAAAGTAGGGCCGACCCTGCAGGCGCCCTGTTTGCAATCCGGCGGGCAGTGGTTCCTGACCGAGAAGGAGGCCCTCGATGCCTGCGCCGGCGAGATCTGGTGTTGCCGCGACGGCAAGGTTATGCAGACCAGCCGGGAACTGTGCGCCCAGATGGGAGGATCGAGTTTCACCAATCAGTATGATGCGACTAAAGCATGCCAGGAAACGGCGTCCTGCTGGTGCTGTGCCAATGGCAAGGTCTTCCAGTCCACGGCAGCGCAGTGCGCCCAGTACGGCGGGAATTGCTATACCACGCAGACGGAAGCCACCAGGTACTGCCAGGCAGCCCAGACTTGCTGGTGCTGTGCCAACGGCAAACTCTTCCAGACCACGGCAGCGCAGTGCGCCCAGTACGGCGGGAAATGCTATAGCACGCAGACAGAGGCCACAAGGTACTGTCAGGCTACCCAGACCTGCTGGTGCTGTGCCAACGGCAAGGTGTTCCAGACCACGCGTACACAGTGCACGCAATATGGTGGGAAATGCTATGCATCACAAAGCGAGGCCACCAAGTCATGCGTGGTATTTACGCGCCCTCCCATCCTGCAATGATACGCTTGCTGCAGCCGGGAAGGTTGTTGGATAAGTGAATGTGAATTGATATGGAGATGGTGATATGAGAACAGAGAGTGACAAGAAGCGGCGGTCGGCAGCGGTTTTGCAGTTGTTTATTTGCCTGCTTTTCATACTGGTACTGGCCATGTCGGGGTGTCTTACGATTGCGCCCAATCCAGTATCTGAGAACATAGTAGAATGCCAGTCGTTTTCCACTACATTCAGCCCGGTCGGGCAGGGCTGCCCCACCGGACCTTTTACCTATTTGTACTGGCTTTCGGGAGCGCCGCCGGCCTGGGTAGTGCTGGATGAGGATACGGGCGTACTCACGGCCTGTCCGCCACTGGGTTCAGCCGGCGTATACAATTTCTCTGTGGGAGTAACTGAGCTGTGGCCGGGCCCGGTTCCTCCTCCCTGCACCACAGCCTCTGCGCCCGCGCCGGTTACTATTGCCGTCGTGCCGGCTTTTCCCCCGCCGGATCCGCTGACTATTTTAGACACCTTCGTTATGGCCTGGTCGATGGAGGGGATGCCGTTCTACCTGCCTCTCAGCGCTACAGGCTGCTCGGGCAATTATACCTGGAGCGCGGCAGACCTGCCGCCTGGACTTCTGCTTGATCCGATAACCGGTGAGATCACCGGAGTTCCGCCTCCCGGCTCCGCCGGCATTTACAACGTAACGGCCACGGTTACAGACAATTTTTACACCTGTGCGGACTGCTGCCCGCCGGCTAGCCGTCCCTTCATACTTGTTATAGACTCATACAGCGACTACCTGGGCGGCATCGATTACGGCTCCACATACGATTTTGTCGTTGAAATCGGACCAGGCCTAGTTTCGGGTACCACGCCGGTGCTGATCGACGGTACGCCCGAGGCCACGCTGGGCGGCAGCCAGTCGGCTGTCTTTACCGCACACGCCGGGGAGATGCACCTGACAAGTGTCGATCGATCGGTGCCGGGAGCGGACCCCTCGATCAGGTATGGAGTTACAGGTCCGCACCAGATACTGGTGAGCGACACCAACCTGATAGCACATTACGACTATGCCGTTGAGGTATTTATCCAGACCGGAAGCGATCCTGCGGGCGTGTCCGAGCCGCACGGCACGGGCTATTATGCTGTGGGGAGTAGATTTACCAGCAGTGCTGCCAGCCCGATAATCGACCCGGCGCTGCCGGACGTTAAATACGTTTTCAAACAGTGGACACTACCGGATGGCGGTACCAGCCCCTGGCGTGATTTGTCCTTCAGTGTCGGCCAGGCCGGCAATGTTAAAGCGGTTTACGACACCTATTACCTGCTCACTCTTAAGTCGGATTACCCTCCCGTTAATGAAACATCGTGGGAGCTCAAGGACAGCACAGCCTCTTATAGCCTGGCGCTTCAACCCATACCCATGAGCGGATTCTGGGGTCTGCTGGGCGGCAGGATGATCGCGCAGGATGGCCAGGGTACGGTGATCATGACCGGTCCGCAGACCAAAACAATCACCTGGGCCTATGATTACACCATACCGATCATAATCCTGGCAGCAATAGCGCTGGTGATTGCGGGTATTGTGTTTCTGAGCGTATATATGAGCAGACGGTCTAAATCCGGGGCCGGTGGAGCAGCGAAATCCACCACCGCTTGAACCTGATCTTTATCATGTTGATAAAGGGAGTCCGTCCAGTACTTGACGGACTCCCTTCATAAGAATACTAAATCGATGGTTATCCGGGTTCAGGCGGATTGTTGTTAAACAGCGGGAGTACAGAGTATGGCGCCCAGGAAGTATGGCCATACGACGATGCCGACAATTATTTGCCACCAGATTAGCTTGGCATATCCGATTGTGAATAGCCAGCCGATGAACCAGATGGCTCCGGCAATACTTGATCCTGAGTGATCTCTCCAGTATCTAGTGTTGTTTGACATGGTTACGCTCCTTTTAAATATTTCGCAGGCTCTTCAGCCGAATTAGTCGTCGATGATGATCAGGACGGGGTAAGCAAGTACGTTATATTATTCTGAATAGATCTTGACTGTCTCACGTTCATTGTCGATGTTTATTTCGCTGTTCTCCAAAGCCGCGATCATATCCTGAATATCCTCTTGCTTGAGTTTTTTAACATCAAAAGACAATCCCTTTTCTTTGAAGGCTCTGTCTACATGTTCGGCCGTGTCGGAGGGCATTAAAGAGGCGAATTTAATGCCGGCACGTATCAGGCTCAGCGGCACCCGGATATTCACCTTGCCGTGATGATGACGTCCGTTTTCACGGTGGGGAACGCCGGCCTTGGGCTCAACGATTATATGAATGTAGCGGGGGAGAGCCCCGCTATTCCGCAAGGTTCTTCCTGATTCTTTCTCTCCGTCATCCTTTTCTTCAACAAGTGAGAGCAATCGCTGCGCTTCAGCGACATTGATTTTTCCGTCGGCAAGCATCTGTAAAACTCTTTTCTGATTTTCACTCATATTACTATCCTCCGTTCAGTTGATTTCAAAATATTTTTTCGGTTGCCGTTTTATTTCGACAGCCTTTCTATAGCTTCTTGCGCTGTAATCTCCCCCCGTTCCAGTGCGTCCAAAGTCTCCTGCTTATGAGTCGAGGGGACGGTTTCAATAAGTTGTAGCTGATTGGCGATGCGGGCTAGACGGCCTTTGATCGTCGGGTAACTGACCCCGAAAACACGTTCCATCTCCTTGATAATCCCCTCAGCCTTGATGAATGCAAAAATAAATATCTGATCTTCGGCGCTCAAGCGGGCCAGCGCCGGCAGCTCGAAACAACCCTCGATAGCTATCCCGGTTTCAGGGCTGCGAACCCTCTCCACCACGAATGATGCACCCTGCGTCAACCTCGTTAAATCATGCCAATCCAGTACCCTCAATGAAATTAAAACCTCCTGCTCTAAATATCAATAATTATAAATAGTAACTTAATATTTTTAATATATAATAGCGTTAATTATCAATAATGTCAATAAACCGGTGTTTCCTGAGAAAGGCATTGGTAAGTGTAAAGGCAGATCTTCTGGATTGGCAACTCAGGAGTTCGGGCCATAAAAATGCATTGCCATTGAGGGTGGCATTTCTACAATGGCCGCGAGTGGGAACCTGTGTCTTTACTCAAGCTTCATTTTGTATACTGGTATAGATATTTATGATCTCCTGCAGCGTCACCTCTTTGGGATTATTGGCCAGGTGGCGCTCGTCGGCGGCCACTTCCGCGGCCATAGCCGGGATATCCCAGGCGATCCTGGGGAGGTTGCAGTGAGTACGACGCAAGTTTCTTAATTCGATAGCATGGTCGGAATCAAAGCGGTTTATTTTTAAAAGGTAAGGCAGTACGGCCGCCAGGGATTGGCCATGAGTCATGCCTCGGTTGGACAGTGGATAGGCCAGAGCGTGTCCCAGAGTGGTGCCCGTGCCGGTCAGCGCCATACCGGCCATCAGACTTCCCAAAGCAATATTACGCCTGCCGTCCGCTTGACCGGATAGTGCTTGTCTTATGTTATCCCTGCTCAAGAGATAGGCCTTTAATGCCAGAGAACGGGTGATTTCGTTGCCTTTCCGGGCGCCGTAGCTCTCCACGGCATGCGACATGGCATCCATAGCCGAGCAAACCATGATTGCAGCGGGCATGGTCTTGAGCAGGTCGGGATCGACTATGGCCGCATCCGCAGCAAGCCCTGGGTCGCTGAATGATTTTTTGAGCCCCTGAACCAGCAGAACGGAATTGAAGGTGACCTCGCTGCCGCTGCCGGCTGTCGTGGGTATCATGATTTTCGGTATGCCTAGTTCGAGAGCGGTCTTCTTGGCCACATCCATGGCGCTCCCGCCGCCGATCCCGGCCACGATGTCCGGCTTTACCTGCCGGGCGAACTCGAGACATCTGTCTGCATCCTCTACACGAGGCTCAGGGGGTATGGAGGAAAAGACTCTGACGTTAATACCCTCTTGCTCAAGGTCGGATATCACTTCTTTCATTAGAGGTCGCTGCGGCATGCCTTCACTGGTGACGATAAGCGCACTGCTTCCGCCCAGTCCTTTGATCTCACCGCTCAGCCTGCGCACCGTTCCCTCACCGAATATGATTCTTGTCGGCAAGCGAAATTCGAAGCTGCCCGTGCCGGCTGCGTAGAAATAGCTGGAAGTGTCGATTATCAATTCTAATACCTTCTTCTTTTTCGAAACGTATCAGCAGATCAGGCCTTCAGGCCGCGGGGCCGAAATGCTTCAGTGCCACCAGGTTATCGAATTCACTGGTATTGGTGATCGCTATTCCATCACGCGCCGACTCGCAGGTGATGAAAAGCTCGTCCGCCGTCATCTGCCCGAAGCGAATCAGCTCCGGCGATTCCACCCCCAGAGCGCCGAAGCTGCCCCTGCCCTGTATTACGATAGCCCCGTAGGCCGCATCATCCCGTATGGTGGCTGTTCTGCCCGGATATACCGTCAATTCCCTGGCGCTAAAGAAGGGTGAATTATACACGATGTCGTATTCCTCATATCCCAGCTCCTGCATCTCTTCCAGCGGCTTGACCGGCCGGGGAGGCAGGAACCTGTTCTTGTAGAAATCCGGATCGGTGTTAAGCTCCCAGTCGATCATGTCTACCAGATAGTCGAGATCCATGCGGCGTTCCGGCGGCACATCCTTGACCAGCAGATCGTAAGGTATATATCTGTTCCAGGTAAGCGACTGGTACATGCCAAAAACGTCAGATGCCCTCTGCGGCTCATAGGTGAGCATTGAGCCCTGCGCGTGCAGAACACCCGCAGGCACATCCCATCCGGTGCCGGTTGACAGCCGGTATGCGCGGGACAGGTTCAGAATACCGTTGTCGCCGCTGTTCCATCATTCAAGGCAGCGGCGCACATCTTCTTTCGTTGTCCCGGGAATCAAGCCGAAGAATGTATAAGGAAAAAGACCGCCGTGATTATTGAGCTGAGCCGGAAAATAATAGCCCTCGGGCTTTCCCTTGCGCCCCACGCGGGCTGCGTGCGCATCGCTCAGGTGAAGGTGCAGCGGCAGGGGTTCGAGGTTGTCGAAGAATTTGCTGTACATGGTCCAGCCGCCGTGTTTCTTCATCACATCCGGGCCGAGGATATCCTTGCCCATCGTATCAATAGCATCTTTTAACAGGATTTTGCGCTTATCGCTCCCATCATCGCAGTAGATATAGCTCAGGCCTTCATCCTGCAGCGTCAACGGTCTGTTGTCAGCCCTGGTGGTGGATGCAAACCAGCGTTCATCGATGCCGCCGCGGTCGGCGCCGAAGGCATAATAATCATCATGGTGGAGCTTCAGCCTTCTGCCGGGGATACAAAAAGAGCGGGGCACCCAGTTGGGACACAGCCTGAGGACGCCTTTTCCCCTTTCCAGGGCTGTATCCAGAAGCTGTTTCTTCATAACTTACAGTGCATCGATCCCGGGCAGATAAATAATTGTGTCGATATTATCGACATCACCCTGCGGCACGGCAATCAGCCTGTCACGTCCCTTGCCTTTAACCTCAATCGGTCGGTGCCCCGGCTCAAGGTAGGCGTCCTGCACAGCTTTCCATGCACCGCCTTTGAGAGTTATCTCCAACGGCCCGGATTTTCCCTTCATGTTGATCGTATGCAGCAGCACCCCGTCCCGGTAAAAGCATGCGACGGTGTTGAAGTCCTGCTTGTCGACTAATATGCCTCTAGGCGCAAATCCCAGATATCTGATGGGATATGCGCCGAGGAAAAGCTCCTTCCTGGGGATGTACCATTCTCCCAGTGTCTCGAGCTGCCTGACATGGTCGGGGTCCAGGCTGCCGTCCATAAGCGCGGGAGTGCCGCAGGCGAATTTGCCGCCGCAGGCCATGACTACAGCCGCCTGGCGCACAAACTCGCATATATCTTCCCGCAGCTTCATGTCCTGCCACCAGACGGAGGTCGGAGTGATCAGCTCCCAGGGATGTTTAAACATCATGCGATAGAGATTGGCCCACTTCCAGGTGCTGGTCAGGACCGATATTATACCCCCGGCCTCTTCACGTTTGCCGATAAATGGTCCGTCCAGGGCATGTGCCTCTCCCGACGAGAAGTGCTGGTCCTTGTGTGAGGAAAAGAACATGGACGATAGATTAAAAGCCAGCACAACATCCGGGTGTTTACGTCTTAAGAAGGCAATCGAATCTTTGGTGGTCTTATCAGCCCACCACCAGTCCAGCCATATACCGTTCGGCCTGTACTGTCCGATTATCTCATCATAATGTCCCAGCAGGTATTCGCGGTATATCCTGTATTTCTCCTCGGGAAGCAGCCCCAGGAACGAAGGCGTAATGCGGGGATCGGGCTGTATGGAATCGAACTGGGGACTGTGATCGAAGACGGAGGAATAATAGTATATGAAAGTGATATTCTCTTTTCTGCTGAGCTCGGCGAATTTGCCCGCGTAATCGACCTCGGTCTTCCAGTTGGTCAACCCGGTGTTGAACCAGCAGATGCCGTCATGCCATTTGGTCTCAAAACTATGGTAGTCAACACCGATTTTTTTACTGAGCGCCACCCAGTCCTCAATCTTACAGTAAGGGCCGTTGAATTTGAGGTTGCCCGCGTCATCGGTCATGGATTTGTTGAACTCGATATAATCGCGGTCCCAACCCACATTTGGACGTTTCTCTATCTGGTACTGCACGCATACGCCGGCCTTCTGCCACCATTTACGTTCGTCAGGTCCAGTGGGGCGACGTGCTTTACCGGATAATGCCAGTTTCACAACACGGCCGACAATCATGGCCATGCTCTTGTATGTTTCGGCCCGCGTAGCAAAATTCCACTTCATCAACTCGCTCATAGCAGCCTCCCCGATGAAAATGTTATATTCAGCGCTGGTTTCCTATACAGACTTACAGCCAGCTGATGCCGTTAATCCTTGCATTAAATTACTCGCATTCTTCTGCACTGTCAACACAATGACGCAGCATGCCGGGTACGATCACTGAATTTCTGGTAGAATTATAGTTGATTTCAGATATAACAGAGTCTTGTCATAATCGTTTGATTATGGAATTCAGCTATGAGGCAGCATAAGAATTTGACAGCAATGAAAAACACCGGGCGGATGTTGAATATATTGTTTATCGTCTGTATCGTGTCCGGCCTGGTTACTTTCGGCGCCTGCACGAGCGATAACGCAAGCCGGCAGCAGACCGACCCGGGGCAACAAACTGAAGAGACATCCTCTCCGGCTGCGACAAATCCTGTTCCAGCTTCCCCCCCGCCAGCCTCTCCGGCAACACCGGCGCAAAACCAGCAGGTTCCGTCTCAGCCCGCCCCAGTTTCGAATACTCCGGGCACGCTGGATTCAACGGCCGTGATAACCAAACAGGCTTCGACCATGACTCTAACGCTACAGGATGTGGGACAGGGATGGGTGCCGGGGACCATGATACCTCTGGCGATACATCAGGCGATTTCATTCAGCAATACGTACTATACACAGGGCTCTGCCTACGCGCCTTCAATCCAGAACCAAGTGGCGGTTTATCGCAGCATCGCCAATGCGGAAAGCGCATACGACAAGGAAAAACAGACGTACACAGCAACGTCCAATCCGGGCATTGGAGATGAATGCCTGCTCAACGATTCTGTAGCTATAAACAAAGTGTTGATATTCCGTAAAAACAATGTTGTGGTTTGGATATGGCTGAAACAGTTTAAAGAAGGTGATTTAGAGCGCTATGGCCGTATAGTGGAGGATAAAATAAAAGCTGCGGCAACCGCGGCACCGGAACAGCCACCGGCTACAACCACCCCTCCAGCGGAACCGGCACCTACTGAACCACCTGCAAGCACCGAGCCCGCAGGTATAACCAAATCTATGGAAGGATTGGTTACCAAGCAAGCATACGACTTGGTACTGAGCATGGATGATATGGGATCCGGATGGATCAAGGGAAACGTTTTCCCTCCATCATACAGATACAGCACGTCGGCCAGTTCGGTCTCATATTTTCGGGGCGCAGCGTATGCTCCTAATGTACAAAACACCGTTGTAGTTTACAGGGAGATAAAAATGGCGCAGGATGCGTATGAAAGCGCCAGACCTAAGAATGCAACGCTGACAAATCCCTCCATAGGGGATGAGTGTTTTTTAAATAATTCAGTGCCTATCGATAAGTTACTGGTATTCAGGAAAAGCAATGTAGTGGCATGGGTTTGGCTCAAGCAAGACAAGACCGGCGATATCGAAAGCTATGCCAGAATTGTGGAGAAGAAGATCACTTATTGACCAGCAGGCCGCAAATTGCCGTGAATGTTCGAGGGGTTGTTGCTCACAGGTAGAGGTTTGATCCAAATACAAGCGCATTAATGCTGCGTTACTACAGCTTGTCCGAAAACCCTGATCATCCAGTTGACACGGTTTTTATCACCGTACCAGTAGGCTGGTGAATACGACCATTCGGTCGCCAGATAATCTACTCCATCTTCACCGCGTATCGATGTATTCGAGTGGGTGTTCGGCATATCCACTGCCCCCATGCGCAATCCCTGGCCTGCGGGTACACCTGTATAGATGTTGACATAAAATTCATCTTCAACTGCAACATCGGGTACTTCAAAATCAGCCCAGTCGCCAGTCGAATCGATGTTGGCGCCCAGGCGTGTCCTGAGGGGAAATTCATCACCCGAAAAGGGCGCGGAATAGAGGACTTTTTGATCTGCATCCCAGATTTGTAAGTCGCTATCGGTTATATGATATCCAGGCGAGCCGTAGACGAGGGCGAATACGCTGATTTTGTTAATAGTAAATGGTTTTGAAGGAGGGTCAAACCTGACTACATATCCCGTGCTCGGTTTGACCAGAGCCAGGTAGTCTTTAGCGACGCCGTTATCGTAAGCTATTTCCACCTGCTTTAATTCGACTTTCGATAAAACAGTGAGCGTCCCGCTCATTTCTCCAACCGAGATTTTATGTGTGCCTGCCTCGTCTACCGAGAATGTGAAAACAACACTCCTGGTATATCCGGGATCCAGCGTGATAAGCTTGCTGCCGATTCTTTTGTCATCTATATTCAGATTTACGCTGTAGACGGATGAGGTCCCGCCGGTATTCATAACCTTGATGCTGACGTTGGTCGTCTCACCTGTATTGATCTCACTGGGACTGATTTCAAGAGATGTAACTTCGAACTTGGCCGGAAGCGCTGCCGGCTGGCAGGCTGCTGCTAAAACAAACATTATCCAGGCTGGCAGTAGAGCGGCCGTCATTATCTTTTTATTTATCACTGATCATTCCTTTGTGCGGATTTTTCTGCCGGGAATTGCAGCAAACAGGCTGACAATACTTGCGGAGGTAATTGATTGACCTTCTAAGGCCTAAAGATGATATCAAATATCAGGGCTGGACTCAATCGCCAGCCCCGTTGTCGGAAGGCGTGCTGACAGCAACCGGCCGATCAGACTTTCAAGCTCCTCAATGGATTCGAATTCGGGATTATCAGAGATAATAACGCCTGATTGATCGAGTATAAAGACTGCGGGTAGTTGAATAACGTTATAAGCTGAGCCGACATTTGCCTGAAGATCCAGCAGGACAGGCAATGTCAGCCCGTGGCTTGAGCAATAGCTCTTGATCATGTCCTCCCGCGCCGGCCCGTGAATGGTGATGATGCCGACTTCACCGTTTCCTGAGCGCTTGAACGCTTCTTGCAGCAGCAATACCTTTTTCTGGCAGGAGGGACAATTCATACTCCAGAATGCCAGCAGCACGATCCGACCTCTATAACTGATGAGTTGCACATTTTGACCTGTGACTGACGGTAGCATGAAATCCGGCGCACGCTGGAATATCCGGACGCCGTCTTTAAGCGACAATAAACCTTCGTACTGGGCGATACTACTATCAGTCTGAGCGTTATTTACCCTGATGGTAAAAGCGTAGAGAAGGCCACTTTCCAAAGGTCTGAGGACGGCTTCATGACTGGTTGTGGAGATATTTTCGCTGATAGTGTATTGAATTGTATCCCCCTCTGCCCGGTATGAAATATCGGTTGCTACAGGCAGGTCAGTTTCCCAGTTGATCCTGATGCAAGAATCCGGCATTTTGGAGGCGCGTACGTTAGAGATTACAGGTGGTGGTTTCAGAGTGGTGAATGAATATCTGTCAGGTATATCTCTCCTGCCGGAAGCATCGGCTGACAACAGCTGGAAGCCGCAGAAAGAATCGGGATAGAGCGGGTCTATCCGGATGCTGTGCCTCTCCACAGGTACGCTGTCGGAAAAGACCCCAGTAATTTTCCCCTCTCTGTCATAGATGATGACGTCAATAACCCTTGCATCTACCGTAGTAAAACTGATAGTAGCGCTATCCGTAGTCAGGTCCGATACTGTGATGTTATCCGCTATCGATGCTTGTGTAGTTGGGGAACCCGGTTTGCCGGCGGCTGAGGAGATAATTGAAACGGCGATCAGTATAAGGATGACTCCGGCGATGCCAAGGACATATCCGGCAACGGAAAGCGTATTAAGGCCCGTTGCAGCAGCTGGTTTAATTCCGTCTTTTTTCAGAGCATTCACGGATTGTCGAACCTTATATGCATCATGGCGGCAGGTTAATCCAGCAATAATTATAAACCCGCATGCGCGTTGGGGAAAGAACCAACAGCGGGCCGGGCGGTATTACTCAAATTTAAATCCGGTTTCTCTGACAACTCTGATGCAGGCATCTACTACGTCCGCATCGTATAGCCTGCCTTTGTTGGCTGAGATCTCTTCCAGCGCCTTTTCCGTTCCAAGAGAAGGTCGGTAGGGTCTGTGCGATGACATAGCTTCGACCACATCGGCTACGGCGATAATCATTGCTTCCCTAGTTATAGCCTCGCCCTTCAACCCGTCAGGGTAACCCGAGCCGTCCAGCCGTTCATGATGCTGCAGGACTGACCGGGCGATCACGGTTGGAAAGTCCATGTTTTGCATGATCTCATAGCTGCCTTTGGAATGTGTTTTTATCAGGTTGAACTCCACGGGGCTCAATTTTCCAGGTTTGCTGAGTATATCGGAGGGTACATATATTTTGCCGATATCGTGGATCATGGCCGCCATATGCAGATTTTCGAGATGGTCGCCACGGTATCCCATTTCCTTTGCTATAGCAACCGCCAGTTCTGCCACTCTTTGCTGGTGGCCGGCAGTATACGGGTCCCTCATTTCTACAATTTTCGCCATGGTATTGATGGCGTCGCTCAACGTCTTTTTCGTCTTCTGGTAGCTTTTAATTAGATCTATCTCAGCCTGCTTGCTCTCGCTGATATCCGTAATGAGGGCCGTGATACCC
>DAOUFT010000148.1:0-8061 GCA_034429855.1 Dehalococcoidia bacterium | reverse complement strand
GCTTATGAACTTTGCACTAAATTTGATGAGTTGATAATCTACTGCGTATCCTTTTTATATTTTTCCTGAAGTTCTCTCAATTGCTGCTGTTTCTTCAGCTCTTCTTCGCTTAAAGCTTTGTATGAAACAAGCTCATCATTTTTTATCTCAACGGTAAAAAGCGCACGGCACTTCCAGCAGCGGAAGGGTCCGATGTAATCGAGTTCCACCAGAGACATGGTGCCTTCGGTTTGGCAAGCCGGACATTTGATTTTTTTTAGCATCTAAATTTCAACCTTCTATTACAGTGTTGTATAGTATGCGTTAAATTCCCATTAATGTACAGAGCTGCCGTCAAGGCAAAAGACACAGGAACTATGTATGCTCTGGTGCCGAGGATTTTAAAGGATTGGTGGCAGCGGCTGGGATTGAACCAGCGACCAAGGGCTTATGAGTCCCCTGCTCTACCGCTGAGCTACGCTGCCACAACAGGGTAAAATTCTACCCAACCCTGATTTCCATGTCAAAGCGATGCTCACTGTTTCAAGATTGCTTCGTCGCTGCGTTCCTCGCAATGACTTCTTAGGAGCCGGTCGTTGTGGGCCAAGCGCGGCAATCCTTCTATTGCGCACATACGTAAAAGATGATTGACAACATTTTTGCAGATAGTGTAATATGTCACACAAGTTTATTACTTATGCTCATGTGCGCATAAGTATACGAGGATGAAGGATGCGCGATCTACTCAAGATATTTAAAGCCCTGGCGGACGAAACTCGTTTACGGATCATGTACCTGCTAATGGAAAGGGAAGCCTGCGTGCTGGAAATCAAACAGGCCATGCGCATCAGTCAGACCCGCGCTTCTCGCAACCTGGGCATACTGCATGACGCAGGCCTGCTCAAGGCCCGACGCGAGGGCCCGCTGGTCTTCTATTCACTTGATCTGCGGCAGATCAAAAAAAGCTGCAACGGGCTGGATGCCATGGTCAAACAGGCATTCGAGATGGACGAAACGTCGCTCAAACACCGCGAACGGTTGAAGAGGCCCATACCGCGCAGCTCGGACAGGGAATAAGGCAAACATACGGCCACTACGAATTGACTTTTTTCCGTATAAGTAGTGTAATATCTGAGGCCTGTTGACGGTCATTTCTGAAATATACTGATATGACGGATTTCGAACCTAAGATCGTCGCATTTCTATGCAACTGGTGCTCCTATCGCGGGGCCGATCTGGCAGGCACCTCCAGGATCAAATGCGCCGCCAACGTCCGCGCCATTCGCGTGATGTGCAGCGGCCGCGTCGAGCCCGCTTTCGTGCTGCGCGCCTTCGAGCTGGGCGCCGACGGTGTGCTGGTATTGGGCTGTCATCCCGGCGATTGCCACTACTCCGAGGGCAACTACAAGGCCCTGCGCCGCATGGAACTGCTTAAACGCACTCTCATGCAGCTCGGCATCGAGGAGGACAGATTCCACCTCGACTGGGTTTCCGCTTCAGAAGGCGACCGCTTTTCGCATATTGTCAACGAGATGACCGAAAAGGTCAGGGCCCTGGGCCCTTTCAAAGTAAAGGAGGAAGCGGTTGCCTAAGCTCAAGATAGCCCTCTACTGGGCCGCCTCCTGCGGCGGCTGTGAGATAGCCACGCTGGCCATCGGCGACAAGATACTCAAGGTGGCCGAGGCAGCCGATATAGTCTTCTGGCCGGTTGCCATCGACGCCAAGTACAAGGATGTGGAGGGTATGCCGGACGGCAGCATCGACGCCTGCCTGTTCAACGGCGCCATACGCAACTCTGAAAACGAGCACCTGGCCAAACTGCTGCGCAAGAAATCGAAGACCATGATCGCCTACGGCTCCTGCTCCTACGAGGGCTGCATACCGGGCCTGGCTAACTTCTTCGACGCTAAATCTATACTGGAAAACACCTATATCGATACGGTCTCCAGCGACAACGCGGGCAAGATCATCCCTCAAACGAAGGTAAACGTCCCCGAAGGCGAGCTGGATATCCCCGAGTTCTACAATACCGTCAAAACGCTGGCCCAGACGGTTGACGTGGACTATTTCGTCCCGGGCTGTCCGCCCGAGGAGAGCACCACCTGGATGGCCCTCGAGGCCCTGGTCAGCGGCAAAATGCCTCCCAAAGGAACTGTAATTGCTCCTGCCGCCACCGCCGTTTGCAACGACTGCCCCCGCATAAAGCACGAGAAGAAGATCAAGGCCTTCCACAGACCCTATGAGATCATCCCCGAGCCGGATATATGCCTGCTTGAACAGGGACTGCTCTGCTGCGGCGTGGGCACGCGCGGCGGCTGCGGCGCTCCCTGCCCCCAGGCCAATATGCCCTGCACCGGCTGCTATGGACCCGTGGAAGGCGTGCGCGACCAGGGCAGCCATCTGCTGACGGCCTGGGCTTCCATTATCGATTCCAATGACGAGGATGAGATTAAAAAGATCCTGGACGGCATCGTGGACCCGGCGGGCTACTTCTACCGCTACAGCCTGCCCGATTCGATGATGAAGCGGGCAAGGATCAGGCCATGAGAAAAATCACCATCGATCCCATCACACGGCTGGAGGGCCACGGCAAGATCACCATCTTCCTCAAGGAAGACGGCAGCGTGGCCAACGTCTATCTGCAGATTCCCGAGCTGCGCGGCTTCGAGAAGTTCTGCGAGGGACGCCCCGTCGAGGATATGCCCCAGATCACACAGCGCATCTGCGGCGTCTGCCCCGAGGCCCACCACCTGGCCGCCACCAAGGCGCTGGACGACATGTTCCAGACCGAGCCCACCAGCACCGCTAAAAAAATCCGCGAACTGCTCTATAGCGCCTTCTTCGTCACCGACCACACTACGCATTTTTACATACTTGCGGGGCCCGATTTTATCATGGGGCCGGACGCTCCTGTGGCCGAGCGCAATATACTCGGCGTGATCGCCAAGGTTGGTATGGAGCTGGCAGGACAGGTGCTCAATGCGCGCAGGGAGAACCACTGGATCATACAAACCGTGGGAGGACGCCAGATCCATCCGGTCTTCGGCCTTCCCGGCGGAGTCAGCAAACGCATATCAGAAGAGGACAGGGCGAAGATCGAGGAGATCGCCAGGAGGGACGTCGCATTCGCCCAGTTGTCGCTCAAAGTATTCGGCGACATCGTGCTCAAAAACAAGGCCTATGTGGATATGATAACCAGCGACACCTTCACCAGCCGCACCTACTACATGGGGCTGGTCGACGATAATAATAGGGTCAACTTCTATGACGGCAAGGTCAGGGTTGTCGACCCCGACGGCAAAGAATTCGTTAAATACTCGCCGCGCGATTACCTGGAGCATGTGGCGGAGCACGTGGAGCCCTGGAGCTATACCAAGTTCCCCTTCCTCAGGAAGGTAGGATGGAAGGGCTTCGTGGACGGCATGGACAGCGGCGTCTACCGCGCTACTCCGCTCTCACGCCTCAACGCCGCCGACGGCATGGCCACCCCGCTGGCGCAGGAAGAGTACCAGAAGATGTACTCCACCCTGGGCGGCAAGCCGGTCCACCATACTCTGGCCACGCACTGGGCGCGCCTGATCGAGCTGCTCTACGCAGCCGAGAGACTGCTGGAGCTCTCGCAGGATAAGGAGATCACCGGTCCCAACATCAGAAATATACCGGTGAATAAACCGACCGAGGGCGTGGGTATTGTGGAGGCGCCGCGCGGCACCCTCACACATCACTATGTGGCCGACGAGAAGGGCTGCATCAAGAAGTGCAACCTGATAGTGGGAACCACCAACAACCAGGCCGCCCTTTTCATATCGGTTAAAAAAGCGGCCGAAAACCTGATCAAACCCGGCCGGGACATAACGGAATCGCTGCTCAACCAGGTCGAGATGGCCTGGCGGCCTTACGATCCCTGCATGTCCTGCTCGACACATTCGCTGCCCGGCGCCATGCCGCTCGATATAACTGTACTGGACGCCGCAGGCAATACGGTCAGACGCCTGACCCGTTAGATGTTTTACCGGAATGAAATGTTGTACCGGTCTACTGTGTTTAACCGGTGTCTACATATGAACATATTTAAATATGCTGCATAGCATGTACAGCAGCAAAATAAAAAAATAACTGAAGGAGTTGTGTATGCAGAACCGGGTCATATCCAGGAAGGACCTGGCGGGCTTCGTCGATGACCTGATCAAGACGAAGGTCGCCGGTGAGGTCATCGGCATCAAGGCGCAGGGCAACAAGTTCAACTTCGGACCGCTCAAGAGCAGTGGCGAGCTCCGCCTTGACTACGACGTTTCACTGCTGCCGCCCAAGAAATTCTTTTTTCCGCAGATGGAAAGAGTGTTGAAGTTCGAGGTCGGCAAATCGCCTAAAGTTGAGCCTGTGGTGGGCGAGCAGAAGCTCTGCATCATAGGTGTGCACCCCTTCGATATCAGGGGCATCCTGCTCTTCGATGCCGTATACGGCGGCAAGGATCCCGACCCCAACTATTTCCTTAAAAGGAACGACGCCGTTATCATCGGAGTGGACTGCCTGGAGCCCAATCCCAAGGCCTTCGCGGCCAGTATGGGAACCAACATTACGGATGAGGGCTTCGACCTGATGCTGACCGACCTGGGCGGCGACTACTTCGTCACGGTCGGCACCAACCGGGGCGACAGCCTGATCAAAAAGGCCAAGACCAAGGAGGCCACTGCGGCCGACCTGGAGAAGCGAGACAGGATCCGCAAGGAGGCCGCCAAAAAATACAAGGTATCGTTGAAAATGAAGCCGGATGAGATACCTGCCCTGCTGGACGCAGCCTGGGAGAGCAAGGTTTTCACGGATAAGTCCGCCGCCTGCTTCAGCTGCGGCTCCTGCGTGATGGTCTGCCCCACCTGCGTCTGCTTCGATGTGCAGGACGAGATGTCGCTTAATCTGAAGGACGGCGAGCGCTATCGCCGCTGGGACGGCTGCATGCTGACCCAGTTCGCCAAAGTGGCCAGCGGCGAGAACTTCCGCGAGCACAAGGAGCAGCGCTTCCGCCACCGCATGTACCGCAAGGGCAAGTACCTGGTGGAACGATATAAATACCTGGGCTGCGTCGGCTGCGGCCGCTGCGCAACCGCCTGCCTGGCCGAGATCGCCAGCCCGGCCGAAACTTTCAACCTGCTTAAGGAGGCCAAGTAAATGGTTATGCAGCTTACCGCCAAACAATCCATACACCTCCCGCGTACAGCCGAGCTGATCAGGGTCGAGAAGCTGAGCGACCGGGAGAAGGTATTCGAGTTCAAGTTCGACGACGGCAAGGAGCTCGGCCAGCGGCCGGGGCAGTTCGTCGAGGTCTCCATCTTCGGTGTGGGCGAAGCCCCCATATCGGTGACCTCCTCGCCCACCCACAAAGGCTCCTTCGAGCTGGCCGTCAGAGCCACAGGCAGCGTCACTGACAAGCTGCACACGCTGGAAAAGGGCGCTAAAGTCGGCATCAGGGGCCCCTTCGGCAACGGCTTCCCCATCGAGACGCTCAAGGGCAAGGACATCCTCTTCGTGGCCGGCGGCATCGGACTCTTCCCCCTGCGCTCGCTGATCAACTATGTTATGGACAACCGCAAGGATTTCGGCGAGGTCAATACGCTCTTCGGCTGCCGCTCGCCCCAGGAAAGGCTCTTTATCGGCCAGCTGGCCGAGTGGGACAAGAGTAAGGACATGTGCTTCCTTGAAACCGTCGACCGGGCGCCGGACGACTCCTGGAAGGGCAACGTGGGCGTGATCACCACCCTCTTCCCCAAAATATCCTTCAACCCGGCCACCACCTACGCCGTCGTGGTGGGCCCGCCCATCATGTACCGCTTCGTCATCGCCGAGTGCCTCAAGAAGGGGCTGGCCGACGACCATATCATCATGTCGCTGGAGCGCAGGATGAAATGCGGCGTGGGCAAGTGCGGACACTGCCAGATCAACGGGCTTTACTGCTGCCAGGAAGGGCCCGTCTTCACCTATGCACAGGTAAAGTCTTTAAAGGAGGCGGTATAAATGAAACCCAGAGTAGCCTTTTTCGATTTCACGGGCTGCGAAGGATGCCAGCTCGAAGTGCTTAACTTTAACCTTGAGATCGTCGACCTCATCAACGCGGTGGATATCGTCGAGTTCCGCGAGGCCAGCTCCGACCACTCAGACGATTACGACATCGCCTTCATCGAGGGCAGCCAGACCACCAAAAGGGACGTCGAGAGGCTGCAGAAGATCAGGGAGAAGGCCAAGATACTGGTGGCGCTGGGCGCCTGCTCCTGCACGGGCGGCGTCAACGCCCTTAAAAACCGCTTCTCCATGGAGGAGAACCTCAAGGTTGTATACGGCGATTCGGCTAAATACTACGACACCATCCCCACCAAACCCACCAGCGCCTACGTTAAGGTGGATGCCTTCCTGCACGGATGCCCGCCCAACCGCAACGAGGTGATCAGCCTGGTCAAATGCCTGCTGACCGGCAAGAAGTTCGAGCAGTGCCACAATCCCGTCTGCGTTGAGTGCAAACTGGCCGAGAACATCTGCGCCTTCGAGCGCGGCGAGTTCTGCCTGGGACCCATCACACGCGGTGGCTGCAATGCCGTCTGCGTTACCGCCGGCCGCAAATGCTGGGGCTGCCGCGGCCCGGTGGACGAGCCCAACGTCAATTCGCAAAAAGACGTTATGGCCAAATACGGTCTGAAGCTGGAAGACATGCTATTACAACTCAAGCTCTTTAATGGAGCGCTGGAGGTTTCGAAATAATGGCTGTAAAAGAATTAAACTTCAAAGTTCATCACGTGGCCCGCGTCGAAGGCCACGGCAATATAGTCGTCAATGCCAAAGACGGCAAGATCGAGGAGTGCAAATGGGAGATACCCGAGTCGCCGCGTTTCTTCGAATCGATGTTGCGCGGTCTCAGCTACTCCGACGTCAACTTCATCGCGCCCCGCATCTGCGGCATCTGCGCCGTGGCTCATGCTACGGCATCAATAGAGGCGGTTGAGGCTGCCTTCGGGGTAAAACTCAGTGAGCAGGCCTCTCTTGTCCGCGAGCTGCTGTTCGACGCCGAGACCGTCACCAGCCACGTGCTGCATTTCTATTTTCTGGTGGCGCCCGACTTCCTGGGCGTGGGCAGCGTCATTCCTCTGGCCACCACCCATACGGACGTCGTGCTGCGTGCCCTCAGAATGAAGAAGACGGCCAACATCTGGGCGGATATGCTCTGCGGCCGCAAAACGCATCCCATCTCCATGGTGGCCGGCGGCTTCGTCAAATGGCCCGAGATCGAGCAGCTTAAATGGCTCAAGCAAACGCTTGAGGGCGAGTATATGAAGGACCTGGAAGCCAGCGTTGATCTCTTCAAGACGCTCAAGTTCCCCGATTTCACGCGCGAGACCGAATATATCGCGCTCTACAGACCGGATAAATACAGTTTCATCGGCGGCGCCATCGGCTCCACCGACTGCAAGCCCATACCCATCAACGACTACCAGAAGGTGACCAACGAGTTCTGCGTACCCCAATCAACCGCCAAGTGGACCAAACACCTGAGGGAGTCATACCAGGTGGGAGCGCTGGCGCGCTTTAACGTCAACCACGATAAACTGCACCCCAAGGCCAAGAAGGTGGCCCAGACCTTTGGCCTCAAGGCCCCCTGCTACAATCCCTATTTCATCAGCGTGGCGCAGATCGTTGAGACCATGCATGCTGTGGAGAACAGCATCATGATCCTGGACAAGCTGCTCTCAAAGGGTATCAAGGCGGAGAAACCGGAGGTCAAAGTGAAGGCCGGGCGCGGCGTGGGAGCTGTGGAGGCCCCCAGGGGCATCCTCTTCCACGACTACACCTTCGACGACGCCGGCAAGCTGATCGCCGCCAACATCATCATACCCACCAACGAGAACCACAACAGCATCCAGCATGATTTCAACAAGCTGCTGCCGGAGATCATCGACCGGCCGCAGGATCAGATCAAGCTGGCCATGGAGATGCTGGTCAGGGCCTACGATCCCTGCATCTCCTGCTCCACACATATGCTGGAGGTCAAATTCGTCTGAATTCTCATTATCCGCGCTTTGAGAGCAGGAGGGCTGCCAG
>DAOUFT010000147.1:0-16260 GCA_034429855.1 Dehalococcoidia bacterium | reverse complement strand
CTCTGGAGCGACCGCCTGATTCTATTACATACAATCCGGCTGATACGAATAGAGCCTATTTTCCTGAGGTTATACCCACGGGTGTTGATATCGGAGTTGCAGTCTCGCTGATATCAGGTATCAAAATAGCCAGATCTTTATCCGTTGGATTAATATGGGGCGGCTTTAAATGGGCAAGATCAGCGCCCAGCGATCTGCGCAGGGTTAGATATCGTTCGAAGGCGCCTTTGGGTAGCAGAGTCACTTTTATTGGCTCGGAACTGAGAACGTGTTGGACATTGCCGTAAGGAAGGCCATCATCCATTTTCAGCAACTCTTGATAGATGTTTTGAGCGATATCGTCCTCTGAAACCTGTGTGCCTTCTTTCAACTCTATGAAGATATGTAGTATGGCATCCTTGCCACGGTATTCTTTGCGTGCGGCCCAATCAACGTAGGGAGCTTTACATCTGCTCACTGCCTGCCATAGTATCTTTTCCGTCAGTCTGATAAATCCACCTATGTCGATGGTATGATCAACTCTGCCCTCAAATACCATCTGCGGTAGCTGAATGTTTAGGTTTTCATTACTTAGAGAAGTGATTTTTATTACATCACCGGTTCTATACCTGATCAACGGTGATCCGTGGAAATTGGTAATTACCAGCTCGTACTTCTCGCCGGGCCGAACTTCGTCGAGAAGAAGGACGCGGGGGATATAGGAGCTATCCTCTTTGTTTCTGATATATTCAGACTCGGGGATGAATTCAAGGAAATTGAGGCTGGGAGTAAATGTCATGCCCTTGAAATCCCAGGCTTGCATAGCCACCAGTCCTGCCTCGGTGCTGGCATATACATCCAGTGTATCTTTCCCCCAAGTTTTCTTTATCGTGTCCCGGAAAATCTCTACATCGCTACCGCTGCCCATAATTCCCTTAATATCCCACAGGTCCTTGGGCAGTAGTTTGCGACCAGCCAGCTTGCTTTTCAACATAGCTCTGGCAACACGAAAGAGAGCCTTGGGATGAGACAACAGCGAGGAGAAGTTCACTTTTCCCATCTGCTGATTCAGCCTCTCTCCAATAGCAACAAGTGCAAGTGTCAGTCCGAAATAAAAATCGAAGCCTTCAGACAAAGCCAGTTTAAAGCTCGCTGCTAATCTTTCTTCAAATTCCATCTGTTGAGCTGCCTCGAGCGATGGAAGACTTATACCTCCGATTTCGTCTGAAGCTACATAGGCATATGTGCCTGATACATAGGGCCTGGGAGCGACAGCGTAAATAAATTTTAACCCTTCCTTCATTGCAGACACATCGCCTTTTTTCTTGCAGCTCGCCAGTATGGCGATTGCGGCCCCTATTTTGCCTGATTCCTGGACGAACTCCTTGGTCAGCGGCACCCACTTGGTGCTCTCCCATTTAAAGGGATACTCGCTCGATCGGCCTGATGAATGCTGCCAGTATAATGGCTTGCCCGGGAGCTGATCCTCCTGCTTCTCTGAAAGCTCAGGACAATAGTCTTTATAGGTTGTCAGCGGCACCCTTTTTCTATATTCGTTCACGTCCTGCGGAATAAGTCCGCCCATTATTTTCTTTCCAAGATTGGACTGGTTGAGAAGTTCGATCTGCTCCAGCAACAGCCGCCTCTGGATTGACATAAACTGCTCAATATTGAGGTCAAGAAATCCGCAGCACATCTGCCACAGCTCCTCTTTACGGCCTGTACGCAGCAGCTCTTTAATCGTAGGCATAGTTCACCTCCGTTATATACCGACAAATAACACTATGACACGATTAAAGTGAATTTGGAAGAGATTATGTTCTAGAAAAGAGTTCTATCCGGTACGAAGTTTGATGAATAGATGGGGTATTAATGGCTGACTTGCGAACGCTTGTCAGGGGTTTAGAGTTTCTTGTTCTTAACGGACTTGGTCAATCCCTGGAGTTTCAAGCTCAGCTTATCCAGCTCTCCATCCGTAGGCTGTTTGCCGAGTTCCAGGCCATAGCTGAGGAAGAACTCGAGGAAGCTGCGCAGGAGGTCTCTGATGCCTTCTTCGAAATGATGAAACTCTTCTTTGGTGACCAGGTCGCTGTGCTGGCTGGCAGCAGGCTCGTTCAGGTGACTGTCGATAAGAATATTAATAAATTCGGAGACGCTCAAATCGCCGCGGTTCTCATCGATTTTCCTGGCCGTAGCCGCATCTAATATTAGCATTCTTTTTTCCGTCATACGCATCTCCTCCAATTCATTTTTCTTCAGTGATATTGAACTTCAGGACTTCCAATACTGTTTCAATGCTGCGCCGCAGGCCATGGCCTTTTTCAGTTACAATAAAAGTGATGGAAGGGTTTCCGACCTCAACCTGGTCGATCAGACCCTGCGCCAGCATGAATTTCAGATATTTCTGCAACTGCCTGTAGCTCATATTGGCGCTGTACATGATCTCTGTTTTACCAGCCCCCTCAGCGCCTATTCTCAGCATCTCGCTGATTATTTCAATGTTAGACCGCCGTTGATTCATTTGCCGGCCCGTCTGTGTTCTTATTCATGTTTTATGTAATCTTGAGTAATATATAACGCTTTTCGAATATTTGTCAACAGGAAAAATGTAAACTATTCTTGAGGGTCAAAAATGATCTTATGATCGCCTGAAAAGATTGAGAAAGCGGTCCTGGTACGTATTCCACAGATTCCAGCGATGAAGCTCGCTAGCCAGTTCAGGTGCATATGATGGATCTTTACCGGCCATCTCGAAAAGCTCCTCGATGTTTTCCCGCGCATCACGCGGAATTCCTCGGCTGTCTGCCACAAGCCTACCCCGGCCGTATAACTCGGAAAAATTGCGGTAAGCCGAGTTTCTGGTCAACTCAAAAGTGAATTTCATGAGTGAAACATCCCACATCTCCTCAACCCCTTTAATGATTGCGCTGAGAGGATCATTGCGGTTGTCGATGCGCCTGTTGATATTATCCAGAATGTTGCCCAGAGGCTCCGAGACGATATTCATCTCGCCGGTTTCGTTTTTATACGAATACAGTATGCCCGGCTCATGCGGATTCTGTTCGGCTGCCATCTGTATGAAGCGTCTGGCAGGGCCGCTGAAACCCTCGACATTGATTAAATAAGTGGGGGTCACTATTTTGGGCCTTGCCGCTATCACTCTCCCTTCCCTGACCACGTTTACCTCATGCATTAGTTCGGTGATCATATAATAGTAGACATTGGTGATCCCGAAGGTGGCCAGTTGCTGTTTGGGCGGCCGCAGGACCATGGTGTTCTCAATAACGGATCTTATTTTATCGTCGGATTCCATAGTTGTCCGTATTACTCGAAGTACATTTTAACTGCCTGGAAATTACGCTTTATCATTTCCCTGCCCCGTATTATACCGTTAGGCTCAGTGTTGTGCCCGGGTATCAGGTATTCCACATCCAGTTTTGAGAGCCGTTCAATGCTCTTTTGCAACAATCTTGTGTTGCCGCCCGGGAAATCGGTCCTTCCCACGCTCATATAGAAAATAACATCGCCGGTTATCAGGACTTTGCTGTCAGGCAGATACAGGCAGACCGATCCGGGGGAGTGACCGGGGCACAACAAGACCTGCATATTGAAATCATCTGTGCCCAGCTTTGCATCTCCTTCCTTCAGGAAAAAAGCTGGGTTGAAACTGGGCGCTCTCATTCCGAACATGGTATACATGCGATCCCCGGCCGTTGTTCTAAATGAGTTCTCCTCTTCCGACATGGTCACCGCCGCACCGCTGATATTGACTATCTCCTCGTTGGACTGACAGTGGTCAGGATGGCTATGAGTATTAATGATGAGGCCGAGGTCCTTGATTTGAAGTCCGTCTTTTTTCATGGATTGACTGAGGCTGCCCAGACAGTCTTCATCGGCCTCGTTGCTGATGTGGCCGGGATCTACGATTAAGTGCGGTTTGTCTCCCTTGAGAACATCTGTGAAGACACATGTATTACAATTGTTGCCCATCCCCGACCAGATATAACAATATAGATTGTCCAATAGTCTGACTGATTTATGATATTGCATAATCACCTGCTTTTAAGAAGATATGTGATTCATATCAGGCCTATGAGCTTATGAAAAGCGGCATTAATATTATTATGAGTGTCATCGCCCAGCGTTTCAATTATCGCACCGGCTACCTTAAGCACCTTGTTCTCCTCCGTTTCGCCCAGCAGAGCGATCATCTGTTCCATCCTTACGCTGAGCTGTAATTGCATTTCCACCGGTGTTTTCTTTGTTTTCGGCAAGGAGAGAAGCGGGTCGGCAAAAAGTATCGGCCTCATTAAAGCGCTTTCGTAAATGAATTTTGTCTGTTTGTTAGTCCGAGAAAGAGCCCAGGCGGTTTTATCATCCTCAGCAGGCTTAATCCACTCCATCGCGTAATGGAACTGGCAACTTATATAATCATGCTGTATAAGAAACCTGGTAGCCTCGAAGTCCTTGATGCCCAGGGACAGTTGGAAAAAAACCTCTTCAAGCTTCTCGTTCTCGATACCTTTAACCATGGCAGTATGGCGGTAGTCTTCGGGTATCTGTAGAATGCTGTACTCCAGCGCGCCGTGCAATATGGTATGGGCCGCCTCATGCCTCATCGCACCGGCTCTGGCCTGTTTGCTGTATTTAGCCAGCCTCTCCTGGCAGACCAGCAACCTGGGATAACCTCGCAGTACTTCGTGGGTACAGGCGGAAGCGTCATCTAAGGTATTGAAAGATAGTCCAAGCTTGAATTTTTCTTCGCGCAGGAAGCTGGCGAGGTTATCCTCTGTGTCAAAGGCATAGATTTCTATTTTGTAAGGAACTTTTTCAGCAAAGCGTCCGTAGCAGTCGTTGAGGACCTCCGAGACTTCCTTTTTGAAACTGCCGGAGACGTCTCCCCGCGCGTAATAGCTAAGGTCAATCGGTGCCATAGCCGGATGAAACAAAGATAGCAATCTTGAGCGTTAAAGTCAATAATCGTGCTACAATGTTTAAACTGATTATTGAGGTGGCTGTTCTATGAAGAGACTGTGGGCTCCGTGGCGTATGCAATATATCCTGGGAGATCACAAAGCCGGCGGATGCATTTTATGCGATAAGCCGGCCGAAAAGAATGACAGGAAAAATTACATACTGCTCCGTGGCAAGCATTGCTTTGTCATACTCAATGCTTTTCCATATACACCTGGCCACCTGATGGTGTCCCCTTATCGACATATCGCGAATATCACCGTGGCAAACGCCAGGGAGGCAAAGGAGCTCCTTGAGCTGATTCAGCTATGTGTAAAACTGCTGGAACTGACCATGCGGCCCGACGGGTTTAATATCGGTATGAATATCGGTAAAGTTGCAGGCGCTGGGCTGGATGGGCATATTCACATGCACGTTGTTCCCAGGTGGAATGGAGACCATAATTATATGAGCGTTGTTGCAGATACCAGAGTGCTTTCTGAGGGTCTGGCGGCAACATATACCAAGCTGCTGGCAGGTTTGTCCCGACTGTCCGATTGATCCACACTCAACTAAGAAGGATTTTTTCCAGGATTTTCTCGCTGTCCAGTGTGGTAAGTGCGATAATTCGGTCGTTCTCTTTAAAAACGGTATCGGGAGAGGGGATTTTGGGACGTTCCCCCTCACGCATAAGCAATGCGATGGTGGTGTCCTGGGGCAGTTTTAATTGACCGATTGACTTTCCGATGGCAGGCGATTCCTTCGTGATCAGAAGTTCTACAACCTCTTCCATGTGACCGCTCATTGTCAGAAGGTGTATAAGAGGGTGTGCGGGTATCTCCTGTTCCACATGCTCCAGAATAGTGTTGGTCACCGAGATGGTTGCGTCTATGCCGAGCTTTTTAAATATAACATCGTTGTTAGGATTGTTAACCAATGCTATTGTGCGTGGTACTTTAAATCGGTGTTTTGCCACCTGACATGATACGAGATTGTCTTCATCCTGGCTGGTAGTGGCGATCAGAACATCAGCCCGGCTGAGACCTGCCTCATTGAGTACCACGGTCTCGCATCCATCGCCACGCATGCAGCAGCTGCCTAACTCATCCTCCAGCTTCTCGCATTTCCTCACGTCGCGCTCAATAATCAGCACTTCGTGTCCCTGGTTCAGCAGTGCTTTACTCAGGTAATAGCCGATATTGCCTCCGCCAACGATTACGATATAGAGAGATTTCATACTATTCAGATCTTCTCCAGCCTGTTGAACAGGAGGTCCGCAAATACCTCGGTGGGACTTATGGATTCGAGGCCCAGATGCTCGTAGATATCTTTGCGCAAGGGGTCGTAAATGCGACAGATGACACGCGGTACTTTAAATACATGTTTTGCTATCTGTGCTGCCATAACGTTACGGTTATCGCCCTGTGTAAGGGCAATGAAGGCGCTGGCTTCCTCTATGCCAGCCTTGCGCAACATCTCTTCATCAGTTCCATTGCCGATAAGTGCCGTGCCGCTGAAAGTCGGAGGTAGCCGTCTGAAGCTGTAAGCATCTATGTCAAGAACCGTCACCTTGTGGCCGGCAGCGTCGAACATAGCCGCCAGTTTACCGCCCACACGGCCACAGCCCATTATGACAATCGTCTTTCTGTTAAGTTTTAAGCCTTCGGTTCCCGGCATATGAGTACTCGGCAGGGCGCGTCCTCCAGAACGTGCGGTACGGCGTTCCCCATTGTAAATGAGCCAAATCTTTTCTTGTAGGTCAAACCCATTACTATCAGGTCGACGTTATTCTGTCGAGCTACCTCAATGATTGCAGACCCCACTTCGCGGGCCTGTATGATCTCGGTTTCGACATCGAAATCGTTGTCCTGTGCATATTCTTCGGCTTCGATTAGCACCTTTTCGGCCGCCTCGATATCGGGCTTTATTATAGCATCGATAGGCAAGCTCCGGTTAACTTCAAGCACATATACAATAAAAATTTTAGCCTTGGATTTCTTACCGATTTTACAGGCCAGCTCCACCGCCACTTGGTCAACGCCGTTGCCCCTGGCAGCTACCAGTATCTTACTGAATTCCATCTAACCTTCAGCTCCTGAAAATGAGTGGTAAATAATCAGCTATCATTATAATGTTGCCGATCGTCTTAATCCAATCTATATCAGGGTGCTGCGGTCTGGGCCTTCCCGTTTGCACCATTGCCAACGTTTTTTTTTCGCCTGATTGTGTACCAGTATACCACCAATCCGACAGCGATCCAGGAAAAACCCACCCAGCGGCTGTAAGGCTGCATCACTATTACTACAACCCAGATTGCCACAGTTCCAAGCAGTCCCAGTATCGCTGTAAGCGGCAAGTCGCGGTTCATAACCGGTATATTCAGTCCCAGCCGGAAAGGCCGTTCTTTAAAAGGCTCTCTAATACGGAGGGCAAGAATCGAGGCATGAGCAATAGCGAAGGACATCATCGAGCCGAAGGCATAAAGCCCGCCCAGGTTTGAATACATATCGGGTACAAAAAAACCGGGCGCCTGCAGCAGGATGGCCAGCACTGAAAAGACAATTATCGAAAGATAGGGAGTTTTAAACCGGGGGTGTACCTTGCCCATAGTTGCCGGACTAAGATTGACACGACTGAGTGAAAAAGCCAGCCTGGATATACCCAGCAGTCCCGCATTGGTTGCAATCAGCAAAATCGTTGCAGCTAGGATCGCCACCAGCACAGGTAATATGGTTTGAAGGCTGCTCATAGCCCAGGTGAATAAAATCCTGTGAGCTTCCTCGGTAAAAAGCTGGCCTGCGAGCTGCGGCACGTTCATGTCCTGCGATAGTTTGTTAGCTATGCCGGCGATGGGGTCGGTAGCCCAGTTTGTCGCCAGCTCGATTGGCGTCATAGTGCTGAAAGCCGACACCGAGATGCCTGCATAGACCACCAGCACAACGATAGTGGTGATCAATAGTGCTCTGGGGCCGCGGACCTCGGGACGCTTTGTTTCCTCCGACATCTGAGATATGGTCTCTATACCGGTGAAGGCGATGGCGGCAATGGCGATACCGAACAGGAAATCCTGAGGCGAGGGCCAGTAGTTTAAAATTCTCTCCATGATGAGCTGGGGATTAAAGAAAAACATCAGTGCCAAAGTGATCAAGATAGCCTGCACGGCGAGGTCCATCACAGCCAGCGTGATATTTAATATGGATGATTCTTTAACGCCGATTACGTTGATAGTCATGAGAAATACTACTACCATTATAGCGAAGCTGGTCATCACCACCGGTGACGTCTTGAGCGGAGCCCAGAAAAATCCCAGGTATGAAGGTATGGCAAATGCAGAGATTGAGATTGTCACGATATAGCCGAACATCAGTCCCCATCCGGCTAGAAATCCTGCAAAGTCGTTGAATCCATGCCTTGCAAAGCTGGCGGAACCTCCGGATTCCGGGTACATGGCTATTCCCTCGGCATAGGAAAGCGCGGTAAAGACAAAGATAATGCCTGCCAGGCCCAGGACAAGCGGTGTGGCGCCGCTGGCTGCCAGTACTACTACACCGAGAGCGTAATAAATGGAGGAGCCCACGTTTCCGTAGGCGATGCTAAACAGGTGGGTTGTGCGGAGGACCCGCCGCAGCGGCCTGACCTTCAGACGTTGAGGGCGAACGAACTTGTCGCCCGGTTTAATCTGCCAGTTATTTTTCACTTTAAGTCGTTTTAAGGAACAGCCGTTGGCAAATTTTATGCTTGACATATGGCCTTGTCAAGACAGGTATTATAATCTGGCCGGCTTGAAATCGATGTGACTTCAGTCTACAATGATTAACCTGAGGTTAGTTATATTTGAGGAGGATAACATTATGAGAAAATCCCAAATTACCTTTTTAATAGCAGTTTCTGCTCTGGTTACTATTTTCCTCTCATGTGCACCGGCGGCAACACCACCTACCCCGCCTACCCCGCCTACCCCGCCTGCACCCGAGCCTGTTGAGGTAACCGTGACTTGCGCACAATTCGCTGAGCAGGCTCATATGAGCAAGGATGTAACTGCTGCCTCGGGCGCCGTTATTACGTTATCCCTGTGTTCCAATCCAACGACCGGCTTCTCATGGGGCGAGAAGGCTGAGATAAGCGACACAGAGGTTCTGAGCCAGACGTCACATGAAATAATCGGGCCTTCCGGCACGCATGTAGTTGGTGCGCCAAGCACCGAAGTATGGACTTTCAAGGCATTGAAAGCCGGCAAGAGCACCGCTTTGTTTTCATACAGCAGGCCTTGGGAAGGCGGTGAGAAGAATGTTCAGACCTTCAAGCTGAATGTGACCGTAAAATAAAATGCTCACTTTTTCACGCTGAAGGTAAAAGAGCAGGCCGCAATCATTGCAGCTGCGAATCCCAACAATATTATAATCTCTACATAAACAGGCAGGGCTGTTGCCATGGAGGGTGATGTCGCCCAGCGCAGCAGGTCAACTCCATATGTCAGCGGATTGAAGTAGCTGAATACCTGTAGCCAGCCTGGCGCCGATGAAATAGGGAACAGCGCACCGCTGGTGAAAAACATCGGCATAATGACCAGGCTCATAATGAAGTTGAAGCCCTCCATGCTGTTCATAAGTGAGGCGATTAGAAGCCCAACGCAGACCAGACCGATCGCCAGCAGTATCATGATCGGTATCAGCAGCAATATCGATTGGGGAGCCAGCTCTATTCCTATCAGAATCGAGAGAGGAAGCAGGATGAATCCCTGTATCAGTGCGCTGGTGCCGCTGCCCAAAGCTTTGCCTATAACGATGGAAGTGCGCGAAACCGGCGCTACCAGGATCTCTTTAAGAAAACCGAATTCCCTGTCCCAAATAATAGAGACGCCCGACCATACGGACGTGAAAAGCAGTGTCATGCCTAGGATACCGGGAAAGATGAATGCCTGGTAATTGTCCACTCCTGGCAACTGTACATTGCGCATACCGCTGCCGAAGACCAGCAGCCACAGTACCGGCAGTATCAGAGAAGATACGATACGCGACTTCTCTCTCCAGTAGCGTAGAACTTCGCGGTACCACAGGGCACCGATTTTTCTAAGCTCGCTCATCTCCTCCTGCCTACGATACGCATTACCTTTCTCATCTCATTTTCCGCCTCTTCCGCGCGAATTTCTCTGCCGGTGTAATGCAGGAAAACATCGTTCAGCGTGGGCTTATGTATGGATACGGATTTAAGCTCAATACCGGCGGTTGACGCCAGTTCAACTATCACCGGTACCTTTTTCTCCGCATCTGAAAGTTGAAGGCGCACAGCGCCGTCAACTATCTCTGCCTGGCGGGTGAAAGCCAGTTCCTTTATACGTTGTAGGAGATCATACGGGCTGGAGGTCACCACTGTCACAACGTCGCCCTGCAGCGCGCCGATCAGATTGTTTGGAGTATCCACTACTTTAATCCTGCCTGAATCGATAATGCCGATCCTGCTGCACAGGCGTTCAGCCTCCTCCATGTAATGCGTGGTCAGTATCACCGTGATATTCGATTTCTTGGCGAGTTCTTCGATGTGAGACCAGAGATGCTGGCGTGTTTGTGGATCCAGTCCCAGCGTCGGTTCATCGAGAAAAAGCACCCTGGGGCTGTGCAGCAGGCCTCTGGCCAACTCAAGCCTGCGTCGCATGCCGCCCGAATAGGTTTTCATGGGAGAATCAGCGCGATCTATCAGCCCTACCAATCCCATCAGCTCTTTGATCCTTGCCTTGGCAATTGCTGCGCTGATGTCGTAAAGCGTGGCATGCAGCATCATGTTCTCCCGCCCTGTCAGGCGGTCATCGATGCTGGGATCCTGAAAAACAATGCCTATACTGCGGCGAACCTTGTCCGCCTGTCTGCGTATGTCGAAACCATTGACCAGCGCCGTACCCGCTGTGGGCGAGTTGACCGTGCACAGCATGGATATGGCGGTCGTTTTGCCTGCGCCGTTGGGTCCCAGCAACCCGAAAACCTCACCCGGCTGGATTTTAAGATCGAGACCATCCAGCGCCAGGATTTTGCCGTACCTTTTGGTCAGCGCAAATGTTTCAATGGCATAAACTTGTTTCATTGTGGTAGCCGTGTTTAATTATAAGCTCAGGCAAGGTCGGCACGAAATTAAATTCGTTGTAGATCAAGCGGTTATTAAAACGGTGTTTGAGGAAGTCAACTCAGCGACTTCAGATTATCTGCAAATTTGTTCAGGTACCCATCGGCGGGCAAAATAGACGCAAGTACCTTGGCCGCCAACGATAGTGACTCCTTCTCAGGCAGGCAGTATTGCATGGTCAGAAAACGCTCTCGCAGTTGCTTGACTTTATCCCTGATTGCTTTATTCGCGATAACACATTCGCTTAAATACTCGGCAAGCTGTTCAAAGTCCGCTTCCTTCATACCGAAGCGCGTCATCTCTTGTACACCCATTCTGATACCGCTTGATTGTATGAAGCTGTCGTCATCGGGAAGAGCCTGGTAATTGGTGATGATATTATTATCCTCAAGTCTGCGTGCGATGTCCTCTCCGTGGCCGTATTTACTCACGCGTATCAGCACCTGATGAGTCTCCGTGAATCCCTCTTTTGCGTCTCCTTCAACCGATATGCCGTGCGCATTCAATGCCCGGGCGAACGCGCGTGCATTTTTGATCACCTGTGTCTGATAGTCCTGTTTGAACTGGTTCATCTCATAGCTTGCCATCAGCAGTCCTAGCAGCGTGCCTAGGTGGTGATTGCTGGTCGAGCCTGGGAAAGCCCTGCTTTTGATCTCGATCCAGAGCTTCTCAAGACCCGTTCCGATGGCCATATTGCCGGCGACAACACCTCGCTGGGGACCGAAAAAGGTTTTATGCGTGCTTCCCGTGATTACATCGGCGCCTTCACTAAAGGGGGTCTGGAACGCGCCGTAAAGGCCCAGCACGTGCGCCATATCATACATCAGAATGGGCCGGGGATTCATTTTGCTTACTATTCGATATACAAATTCAACTGGCTCTCTGTGCAGAAACATGCTTTTGCCGAAGATAATCAGCTCTGGTTTGACCGAATCGATCAAATCAGCCAGTTTAGCGGTATCGGCTTTATAAGGGTTGTCTTGAAGCACCGGGAAATGATATACATTCTCCCTGCCAGTATCTGGGTTATCTGCTACAAAGTTGAATAATGCACCCATAGGCTGGGCGCTGAGATGGCCGCCCTTGTTCAGGTCGTTGTTGATCACTGCGCGCATCTTCCTAGTTGGCTGGCTGGCCGTCTTCTCCCGGTTCAGGAATTTAACTATGCCTTTAAAGACTACTTCGTTGGCCATATTGCCACTGACCGGACGAAGCTCAATGTTGGTGCAGCCGAAGTACTGTTGCATCTCTTTTCTCAGTTCTTCTTCAACCTCTCTTATGAAATCGGTTGCCTGGTAAAAATATATCTCGCGGCCTTTAATAGTCCTGTGCTCGGCGTATCGGCCAACCGGATCCGATATCTCGCATAGCTTGACCAGCAGGCTGGGTGAAGATTCGGACGGTATCAGGTTAATGCACTCCCTCTGGCGCCACCGGTTATTATCGACCGTTCTTTTTACCAGTTTCTCTATCTTGCTTTGAAAATCAGACATGCGATACCTCTGCGGATATTTGTATAAAGAATACATGAATCTATCAGGATTTAACAAACTCGATTTGCTAAAATAAACCGCCGTATTTATCATATTATACGCTCGCGTCAGTTAAAAAATCGGAGAAGAGGACTTGAAGAAAACCGATGCCATTTGCCATTTCTCGCTTTTAATCCTGCTAGCCCTTTTAGTAATGAGTGGATCATGCGCCGCGGCGGAGGTTGCAAATCCCAGTGCACCCACAATTTCGTCGCTGGTAGCTGAACATACAACCCTCTATCCGCTGGGCAATACCAGGATCACCTGCGCGGCCGTCAGCCCGCTGGGTTTACCGTTGAACTACAACTGGGTGTGTACGGATGGTACCATCATAGGCAGTGGATCGGCCATTACTTATGAAGCGCCTAAAACATACGGTGATTTTTACATAATGGCTAACGTGGATGACGGCCAGGGTAATAAGTCCAGCCGCACGGTGAAGGTGACTGTGATCGTGCGCGATCCAACCAAGTGCTGCAGGTAAAGAACTATATGCATTATGGCAACCGGCTGTTAACAGCGTTGCTGGTAATACTTCTCGGTCTGATGGCCTGCAGCGTTGTTAATGACGTTAAAATAATCAAGCATGAAATAGTGGTGGCCGAATTTACGGCGGATATATCGCAGAGCGCTGCGACCGTTGAAGGTCAGGCTCAAAATATGTTTTGGTGGCCGATTGAGAACTGTAAAATCTGTGTCACTTTTTATGATTATACGGGCAATAGCCTGGGCGTACTCTCGGATAGTATCGAGCGACTGGGGCCGGGAAGAGTCTGGAATTTCAAGGTATCTTTGAAAGGCGGCGACGCCTGGAAGGTGGCACGCTACGATATATCTATCTGCCGTTGAGGTAAAGATCAAACCGCTGCTTGATGTGGATGGTTGCGTTGATCAAGAATATTAATCGTCTAATAGTGGCTGTCATTCTGATGGCTGTTATATCCTGGAGCTGTGCCGGGAATAGCGGACTGCAGATTGTCACCTATGATCTAACGGTCAGGCAATTCACCGGTGACCTCAATTCGACCAAAAGCATGGCGGTTATCAGCGGCATCGCTAAGAACGTTAGCAGTGCCCCTATATCCGATTGCACAATCAACGTCCGCTACTTCGACGCCGACGGGAAATTAATCGGTGTTTCTTCAGCTTATAGACAATACATGGAGCCCGCAGAGGTGTGGAATTTCACAGTCCAGCTGGCCGCGCCTGATGCCTGGAAGGCACGTACCTGCGAAATCAATGTAATCAGCCACTGACGCTTTGCTTTAAACATAGTGGTTGCTATAATTCTGATATTGCTAAGAGAGGAGGCTTGAGGCAAAATGAAGAACTTAGGGCGCGTGTTTCTGTTTCTATCCTGCGTACTTCTAATCTCATTAGGGATGCTGGCATGCTCCCCGGCCACGCCGCCGGCTTCACAACAGCTGACTATACAGAGCCTGACTCCGGTACAGAATCAGGTTATGCCTGGTGGGACGGTGGTGATTGAGAGCTCGGTGATCAATCCGGGCAACAACATTCTCTCATATAAGTGGTCGGCAAGCGGTGGTGGATTCGGGGGATCGGGACAGAACAATATCTGGCAGGCGCCGTCACAGGTTGGTGTATACGATATAACTCTGGTGGTTGAAGACGGCAAAGGAGGTTACGCTCAGGCTCGAACTTCTATCACCGTATCGAGCAATAGAGCTCCGGCGATCACCAGCCTTTCTGCCAATCCAGTCAATGTTACACCGGGCGGAAGCACTGTTATTACCTGCGTTGCCAGCGATCCGGACGGGGACATCGTCAGGTATAGCTGGAGCGCTGCTGATGGCACTATTTCCGGAACAGGCAACAAGGTCTCCTGGATTTCGCCCAATAAAAACGGTGATATTGCCATCACCTGCACGGTCAACGATGGCAAAGGCGCCGAGTCGAAGCAGGTAATCACGGTGAATGTAACTCCATCCAGCAGCGAGATAACCATAAAACAGATCAGGTCGGAGAGCGGCACTGTATCTTCCACCGGAGATAAGGATACAACCCGCTACAGGGCTGGCGACGATAGTGCCAACCTGACCTACCGGGCCTTTTTCAGCTATGATATTTTCGGCCTGAACAAGACCAATGTTCGACAGGCTAAGCTCAAATTTGCACCAGCCACCATAGTAGGCAATCCATTCAGCGCTCTGGGAGGGTTGCGCCTGTGGAGGGTCAGCTATGGCGAAGGCCTGCCCGAATACAATGTCACCGGGGATAATTTCTTTACCACCGGAGCCCTTTTCACATCTGCCCCTTACGAGGTAGATGTTACCAACGAGGTAAGAGCTCTGGTCTCTGCCGGAGCCGACCGGCTGCAATTCGAGGCGTTATTCTATCGGGCCAGTGATGTCAACAATGCGATAGACTATATCGAGTGGCCTGAGGTCAACCTGCTTATCACATTTGCTCCCTAACAAATAATAGATTAATCAGGAGGTTATTTATGAGGAACAACAGAATTGTCAATACACTGCTACTCATGGCGATTATCACGTTGATAGCGGCCGTGGCCTGCAGTCCGGCCGCCGCGCCTTCCACCCCTTCCGCGCAGGAGGCGCCGGCCGGCAATATGCCTCCAGTCATAGCCAGCCTTACTGCTGCGCAGAACCAGACTTATCCCGGCGGTACGGTGAATGTGCAGAGCGTCGTGTCCGACCCTAACAATGATGTGATAAGTTTCAACTGGACCGCTACAGGCGGTGACTTTGTTGAGAACGGCAGACCCAATACCACCTGGCGTGCTCCCAAGGGCTATGGTACCTATGAGATCAAGCTCACGGTTGATGACGGCAAAGGCGGATCGGTGCAGGCAACAGTGCCTATTACTGTGAGTGCCAACCATGCTCCTTCTATATCAGGTCTCACGGCTGATCCGGCCGCGCTTCAGCCGTCAGCTATGACTACACTGACCTGCATCGCCAGTGACCAGGATGGAGATGCCGTACAGTACAAATGGGAATCCAGAGACGGCATGATCAGCGGAGTTGGCAACAGGGTATCATGGACCGCTCCCGGCAAGTCCGGTAACTACAACGTAACTGTGGTTGTCAGCGATGGCAAAGGCGCTGAGACCAGGCAGGATATCGTGATACCGGTTGCGGCTGTCAGCGGCGTGCAGATTTTCCAGATGGTTCCCAAGGAGAGCGGCACCGTCTCATCCGAAGGCGACAGGGACTACAGCGTTTATAAGGCGGGGGACGATGAGAAGAACATAGGCTATAGGGCTTTCTTCAGCTACAATATCTTCCCGCTGCTGGGAAAGGACATTAAACAGGCCAGGCTTAAGTTCATGGATGGCAGGGTAGTGGGTGATGATCCATTCGATCCTGTTACCGGTGTGGGCGATTTCAAAGTCATGCGTATCTCATATGGCGATACGCTGCCCAAATTCGGTACCCCCGATGGATCGCCTTTCCAGCGCTCGGAAGCATATCTGAACAAGCCGATCGTGGAAGTGGATGTAACTCCTGAGCTTATTACTGCCGTGGAAAACAGGCTTGAACGGTTTCAAGTGGAAGCCGGTTTTATGAAGCGCAGCTTTAACGGCAATAACATCGCGCAATATGTGCAGTGGAAGGATGTTGTGCTGGAAGTTACCGCCTCAGATAAATAATTACGTAATCAGATAATTCGGCCTACGTATCAGGGCGGCCTCCGG
>DAOUFT010000146.1:0-2456 GCA_034429855.1 Dehalococcoidia bacterium | reverse complement strand
AAAGTCCTGGTTTCTTTACTCAATCTCGTCCTCCTCTTTCTTAGCTTATTCTATGTTTATATCTTCCCCAGCGCTTTCAGCACCTTGTCCGGTGTGATGGGGAAGTCTTCGATCCATACGCCTATGGCGTTATAAACTGCCGGCGCCAGCAGGCCCGGCAGGACCGTAGCGATATCCTCGCCGATCCCGATCAGCCCGTATGGCCCGTATCCCATGCCGGTCTCCACCAGTAAAGTTCCGATCGGTCCGATATCCTTGATGGTCGCGATCTTGTAGTCGAGCAGGTTCCCGTTGAGCATTACGCCGGTAACGGGATCATGCACAACTTCCTCGAACTTAGCCCTGCTTACTCCCATGATGCTGCCGCCGTACTGTTGACCCCAGCAACTCATGGGATTGATGGCCTTGCCCACATCGTTGACATTGACCACTCTGGTTACGAAAACCTCGCCTGTTTCTGTGTCGACCTCGACCTCCATGAAGTGGGCCTGCCGGCATATCCGTGGTCTGGGGCTATTAGGGTTGACCGCGCCGTGCTGTACATGAAAAGAATCGGCAAACAGCGGCCTTACCCAGGAGTTCCTTACACCGAAGGCCTCGGCCTCGGACATCGACCCGGCAAGGCTGCCTCGTTTCGGGACATCGGACATGGGTATTTGTATTGAAGGATCGGATTTATGGATAATCATACTGTCCTTTATATCCAGCTCCTCCGGCTTAGTATCGGGAAGCATCGGCGCGAAGCTGCCTCGCTGGGTTACAGCTGTAGGGCTGGTGACTGTTTCCAGTATCCTCTGCTTTAAAATCCGGGCCGCATGGCGCACCGCCCAGCCGTTGATGGACATGTTGGTTGAGGAACCCGGCGTCATTCTGTAAAAGCCCGGATCGACCTGCGGGTTATAGTGCACATCTTCGAGCCGGAAGCCGAGCTCATCCGCTACGATCTGGCAGTACGTTTCTTCTGCATTGACACCCTGGTCGCAACCCATGGATAGTATGGTGGCGGTACCGTCCTTCCGTTCTATTCGTATGGCGACTTCGCCGCTGCCCAGCGAGTCACCCCATTCCTGTGTCCAGGTAAAGCCGACGCCGTGCATTCGGCCGTTGGGCAGCTTTCGTGTTCCCGCCTTGTGCCACAGCTCGTCCCATTTGAACTCGGCCTTGCCCTTCTCAATGCACTCCCTCAGACTATCTCGCAGTTCGAATCCACGACGTTTCTTTTCCTCGTTAACCCAGTTCATGTCGTGGCCCTCGCAGCCGTCGTTTTTAAGTGCAACCTCGGTCGGGTCCATGCCCAGTTCTGTGGCTACTCGGTCCATGATCATGGTGAAGGACAAACATGGCGGCAGCAGTTCGCAGCGCGTGGGGACGGTCTCAGGCTTATTGACCCATACGGCTTTAACTTGAGAATTAATATTTGATACCCGGGTATTTTCATGAATATGGAGGGCAGGGAAGAAGATCGGCATATATGCGTTCAGATTGTAGAGAAGACCGTCGACGGCGGTGATTGTGCCGTCGTTCTTGAATCCCACTTTGATTAAATAGGTACCCGCGTCCATCGAGCCGACGTTAAAATCCTCTCTGCGGTTCAGGATATATTTCACCGGCCTTCTGGTTCTTCTTGCCACCAGACCGGCGCAAAAGTGTGGCCCCATTAACGATTCGGCACAGGTCCAGCCTCCGAAACTGCCTCCCTGATAAAGCATGTGAAGTTGAATTTTATCCATCGGTACGCCGCCGTACCAGCTCGAGATCTGATATTTGGGCAAATGCGCCCTCTGTTGCTTAAGCCATACCTCGGGGCAGTCCCCGTTCCATTTGAAGACTCCGCACTGGCGCTCGGGGCCCATCCCGGTATGAAGGCGTCGCACGATCCTGAACTCCACAATCTTGTCCGCTTCGGCGAATCCCTTCTTCACGTCGCCCTTTATCAGTGTATCGATGACACCCTTGTTCCAGTGGTTCGAGTCTGCGTAGCGTTCCGGGAAGGACAGCGGCGCATCCGGTTCGGCAGCCTTCTCTACGTCCAGATTGAAAGGCCGTTGCTCCCATTCGACCTCGATCAGTGAGAGCGCCTCCTCAGCGATGGCCTCCGTGTCAGCCGCTACAGCGGCGCCCGCCAGCTCTCCCTCAAAATGGGCAACTTTGGGCAGCGGCCTGTCGGTGCCGAAGAATCCCGCCATCTGACCGATGTTGGCCGCCTCCGGCATCTCGGGATCATCGTAGCGCAGGATATACCTTACTCCCGGCAGCATCTCCGCCTTACTGGTGTCCATCTTGACTATTTTGGCGTGTGGATAGGGAGAGGTCAGAAAGCGCATATACAACATGCCGGGAAGCTGTACATCCATGGTGTAGAGAGCCTCACCGGTGGCCTTGGGCGGACCGTCCAGCTTCCGAGGAATTTTCTTGCCTATACATTTGTATTCCTTGAGCGGATACCTGTCCGACCC
>DAOUFT010000145.1:0-41393 GCA_034429855.1 Dehalococcoidia bacterium | reverse complement strand
CGGCGGCCACCGGCGGCGGGCCCGGACTCCCCATGGGGGGGCGCGGGACGGGAGGGGGGGGTCCTTCACTGATGCTGTACGGTAATGAGGAACAGCGGCGTAAATACCTTCCTTTAATTGCCTCGGGTAGCCCGGACGGAATCTGGTGCACAGGCTACAGCGAGCCCAACTCCGGATCGGATTTCGCCAGTATACGCACATCGGCCGTGCGGCAAGGCGACGAGTATATAGTCAACGGGCAGAAGGTTTGGACCAGCTGCGCCCACCGCGCCCGCTGGTGCTGGCTGGCGGTTAAAACGGGATTGAACGGCGGGAGGCCGCAGGACGGCATCAGCCTTTTGATCGTGGATATGAGAAGCAGGGGCATAACCGTCAATCCGCTGCTCAACTACAGCGGCGAGCATATTTTCAACGAAGTCTTCTTCGATAACCTGCATGTACCCGCGGTGAACCTGGTGGGAGAGGAGAACCGCGGCTGGTACCAGTTGATGAAGTCGCTGGCCTACGAGCGCCACAGCTTCTGCGGACAGTCCTACGGCGCCGCCAGACGCCTGTTGGATGCACTGGCCAGGTTCGCCAGGGAGACCAGTCGCAGCGGCAGGCGCCTGGCAGACGATCCTGCAATCAGGCACAGGCTGGCCTCTCTGGCCGTCGAGCTGGAGACCCTCAAGATGTTCGCCTACGAGATCGCCTGCAAGCTGGACGAGGGAAACATGCCGGTCTACGAGGCCTCCCGAAACAAGTCGGTGGCGGACCACTTGCTGGAGGAGCTGGCGCTGGCCGGCGCTGATGTACTGGGTGCCTGTTCGCAGATTGAGCGCCATTCCAGACTGGCCAAATTAAACGGATTAATACAACGGCAATATCTGCTTTCACCGGGGACGGCCATCGCCGCCGGCACGGACGAGATCGAGAAAAATATCATAGGCAAATTCAAGCTGGGCCTGCCTAAATCATATTGAGCCGGGGGACGCTATAGTTGAACTTCAAGTACAGCGAACAGCAGGATATGCTTAGGACCATGGCACGGGAGTTCCTGGCTGGCGAGTGCCCTAAATCAAGAACACGCGAGCTGGAGAAAGACGAGCTTGGCTACGATCTTGGCACCTGGGAACGCATGGCAGAGCTGGGCTGGCAGGGGCTGATCCTGCCCGCTGAGTACTACGGCAGCGGCGCCGGCTTCATGGACCTGCTGATCCTGATGGAGGAGATGGGCCGCAATATACTGCCCGGACCGTTCTTCGCCACCGTGGCACTGGCTGCTCTGCCTATCATGGACTTCGCCACCAGGGAACAGCAGGCCAGGTACCTGCCCGGCATCGCCGGAGGGGAGTCCGTCTGGACGCTGGCCGTGGACGAGGACCCGGCAGACAGCGATTACGCGCGCATCCTCACAACTGCCAGCCAGGAAGATGGATTTTGCCTGCTGAACGGAGAGAAAACGCTGGTGCCATACGCAGCAGCGGCCCATTATATGCTGGCTGCGGCACGGGTTAAACGCGGCGGGACGACGGGAGAAGGACTCACCCTGTTCATCGTCGACATGAAGAAGCCCGGCATAGAAATTGAGCCCGTTCCCGCTATAACAGGAGAGAAACTGTATCAAGTCAGCTTTAAAAATGTGAAGCTTGAAGACAACGACGTGCTGGGAGCAGCGGGCAGTGGGGAAGTATTGCTGGAGCGCATGTTGGATAAGGCCTCACTGCTGAAATGCGCGGAGGTTTGCGGCGCCTGCCAGGCGGTGCTGGAAATGAGCGTAACATACGCCGGTGAAAGAAAGCAATTCGGAAAGCCTATCGGTACCTTTCAGGTCATACAGCACAGGCTGGTGGATATGATGATACAGGTGGAGGGCTTGCGGCACCTGGTATACCAGGCTGGCTGGATGATGGGCGCCGGTATGGACTGCTCAGAGCAGATCGCCATAGCCAAGGTAAAAGCAAACGAGGTATACCAGCACGCTGCCCTGGACTGCATCCGGGTACACGGCGCAATTGGCTTTTCACTTGATCACGACGCGGGCCTCTACTACAGGCGCGTGCTGGCATCCAGATTCTTCCCGCACGACAGCGGCTACTACCTGGAGAAGGTGGCTACCGGCATCGGTCTTTAAGCTCCCTCCAGCATTAAATTACACGTGTCTCCATAGCGCTTATCCCATGTTTACGTTTTGATTATATTGAAACCCCGTGGTTATAATGAATATATTATGAAGGTGAACAGGAACCACCTGAACGCCTGTTACAACTGCGGCGCGTTGAACGTCACAGGCGTGAGGACCTGCGGCAATTGCTATGCTGTGCAGTACTACAATTGCCCGTACTGCCAGGCATGGGTGGATAACTCCTTCCACAGATGTCCGAACTGCGGCAATAAGCTCAACTGGCCGAGGGAATCATACGGCCCAGAGTACGCCTTCAGCCAGAACAGGTCCACATCAACGGCCGCGGCCGTCCTTTTATTGACTGTCGCAGCGCTTTCCATTGTCGTCTTCAACCTGATAACCAACCATACGAACACGAGCGCTGTTCCCAACACTTCCGATATAGCCCTGTCAGGGGGACAGCCTGTCGGAGAGATGAAGGCATCGGGACAGCCGGCCGTCCAAGAGCCGGCTTCCGAGCATCCGGCAATTGCTCAAACCACCGCTGACGTATCAGAAGTCGACAGCGGCAGTGAAGCTGACAACGCCGGGACAGCAAATTCATACTTTGTCCCGGACACTACACAGTACACGCCAGTCAACGCCACGGCTACAGGCACCTATACGCCAAAGACCAGTTCATACCTCAAGATGATGTATCCCAATTGGGGAAGGTGCACGGGGGGCAGTTGCAGCGGCTACTATCAATACACTCAGTAGACAGCTATAATTCAGCAACGATCTCGAAGGGGCAAAAGATAGCATCCGATCGGCAGATTGCCTCGCATAATGCGCACCAATCGCATTCTCCCGCCGGCTCCAGTGCAATGCGACCCTCTCTCAGGATCAGTGAACCGCTGGAGCACACATCAACGCAGAGACCGCATCCATCGCAGTTCTCGGGGAAGATCACAGGACACTCGGATGCCTGACCCTTGTTAGATCTTTTCCCTGCTATGACAGCACGGATGCTGCCGTCCACTGCCGCAGCGTCGGCCGCGAGCGATTTGAAGGTGTGCCAGAGGTCGTCATTTTTCCCCACCGCCGCCTGATGGCGGTTGATCACGTCCATCATCTGTGAGGCATTCAATCCGGGCAGTGGATAGCTGCAGACCGCTGTGAGATTCAATCCGCTGATTATGCTGTTGATATCGCTCTCGTAACCCATCAGCGTGGGCCAGTCGTTGGCGTCCATCCAGCCCAGGTCTCCGGTCACCCTCAACCCGCGGTAGCCACTATTGAGGGCCAGATCAAGCCGCTCCATCCAGCCCCTGACCACTCGCTCGGGATCAAAGGTGCCACCGCGCAGGTACCAGTCAGAATACGGTATAAACTCGATCTGCGAATCAATCCACTGCGCAAGTGGTTGCGACAGGGAACTCCGCAGGTTCGACCGCGCTTTTGCCTCCACGCCATCGTCGGATGTAATCCAGATACAGAAGTCGTCTTTCTCAATGCCGGATTTGAAATACTCGGACAGCAAACCCACAAGGTCGTTGGAAGATTTGTAGAAGAGACAGAAATGAGAGCCCGCCCGGGCTCCCTTGACCAGATCCACAGCGCTTGTCCTGTCCATCGAGTTACGCCTAAAACATTTTAGCACGAAATCGGGACGACGTATCAATATCATGACACAGCGCCGATCAGTATGATATTATTGGACGCCTTAAAGCCGGTTGACAGGCAGGAGAATGATCGGCAAAATCACATGTGAAAACGGGCGTGGCTTCCAACCTGCTTCGGATTTCAGAGGATAATAAGCTTATGACAAGCGGATATCTCTTGGGGATAGATATCGGTACAAGCGGGTGCAAATGCTGTGTCATCAATGAGCAAGGCAAGGTAATAACCTCCAGAAATAATACATATGAACCTCTGATCATCAGGCAGGGCTGGATCGAACAGGACCCCACCACCTGGTATGAGACCATCATATTAACCTTAAGCCAACTCAAGACAGACTTCGACTTGAAAAAAATCGCAGCGGTCGGCGTTGCGGGGCAGATGAGAGGCGTTACACTCATTGACCAAGCGGGGCATCCGGTACGGAATACCATTCTCTGGAACGATATCAGAAATATCGACGAAGTCAATCGAATCAAAAGAGATTACAACGATCTTGTACACAGGATAACCGGGAATCCTCTTAACTCCATGTGCACTCTGCCTAAAATCTTATGGATCATCCGACATGAGCCTGAAAGCTGGAAAAAAACGCATAAAATCATTTTCCCAAAGGACTACATCAATTATAGACTTACTGGCAACCTTCAGACCGATTTTAGCGACGCTTCCGGCACATCATTGTATGATATCAGACGACAAACCTGGTCGGATGAAATTCTGAAGACATTTTCCATTTCCAAAGAGAAGCTGCCTGATGTCTATCCTTCCACAACAATCATCGGCGAAGTGAGCACAAGAGCTTCCAGCGAGACGGGAATCCCTCGCGGTATACCCGTGGTGGCCGGAGGAAGTGATTCAACCGTGGAATCCTTTTCCATAGGGCTACTCGCTTTGAGCCAGTGTAAAATAAGGCTGGGCACATCCGGTGCGCTTTCAACGATCGTCGACTGCGGCTATGACCTTTCGAACAGCCTCAATTATTGCTGGTCGTACGTCATCAGGGACCGATGGATGCTGGATGTGAATACACGTACATGTGCGCAGGCGGTAAGATGGCTGAGAGATGTATTTTATAAAGACAGGCCTAAAACCGGGGCTACCTATGACGAGATCGATCTTGAGGCTCAGAATGCGCTGCCGGGTTCGGAAGGCCTAATATTTCACCCCTATCTATTGGGTGAGGATGCCCCATACTGGGACAATGAGCTTAAGGGTGATTTTCTCGGCATCGCCGCCGATCATCAAAGGTCCCATTTCGCACGCGCAGTATACGAAGGTACGGCATATGCACTGAGGGATGCCATGTCCACCTTTGGGAAGTTGGCCGATAATTTCAAAGACTTTATATTCACCGGCGGGGGAATTAAAAACAGGGGCTGGTTGTCAATCGTTGCTGATGTTCTGGGGGTTGACGGGACCGTGTCGAAAAATGCCGACGCGGCCCTGGGAGCTGCCATGCTGGGAGGTATCGCAACAGGCATTTTCGCAGATGCTGAGCAGGCAATGCGCCTATGCGTAAATCGTGATTTTCATATAGAATACAACAGAGCAAATCATACAATCTACAATGAGCTCTTCGATAAGTACAAAAAGGTGAGACGTATCTGAGGCAGATAAAAGGCAATATATCAATTCCATCGCTTTCTTCACCGCCCCAGAAATCTACAAGTTATAGCGGTAGAACGGTGCCCCTGTTATAATGAATATAGTTCAGTAAAATTAATAAACCTGGAGAGGGTGCTATTATAAAAGGCATGAAGATAAGGGCAAGAACCCTCGAAGCCAAGCAGCAAAAGGGTCAGAAAATCCTGGAGTCGGCCAAGGAGCTCTTCTTCAGCAAGGGCTACTACGGCGTCACTGTCGAGATGATCACTGATAAAGCTGGGGTGAGCACCGGAACCTTCTATCTCTACTATAAAAATAAAATAGAGATTTACAAAGCGCTGCAAAATGAGGGCCTGGATATTCTCATCGATAGGATAAGAAAGGTGATATCCAAACCAGGTATGAGCGCATCCATAAAACTCTCGGAGGTCGCCCGTACCTATTTTGACTACTACAATGACCACAGGGAATACTTCGATATCATACAAATATTGAGCGCTTCACCAGACGACCTCAAGGAAACGCAAACTGAGATCAGCAAGATCATAGATAATAAGGTATACCATCTGTTAAAAGTGATCGAAGGCGTGCTGAAAGAAGGTATAGAGAACGGCGAATTCGTGCCGATGGACACATGGAAAGTGACAAATGTGTTCTGGGGATTAATGGACGGCCTTATCCTGCTTGACGAACGGAATAACATCAAAAACGTAATCAGGGTTGACCTTGAACAGCTGATGAGACAGGCATTCCGAATGACATTTTACGGCATAGGTGTAATTAATCAGCGCAGGAATGAAGACCCGGGTAAATAATGGTTATTACTTCAGCTGAGAACACCCAACTCGTCTATTACCGGATCATTAAACGACCGTAACACATCACGCCTTTTATTCCACCGGCTTCCCGATCTCAATATACCTATTCAGATGCTTTCCGTTTATTTATCACCATATGGCACTTGACATTACTTTTAAGCTGATGTTTAATTGAATATAATTCATTTATTTAGCGAGTTGTTGGAATGAAACAGGCCTACATGCCAGAACCGGGGGTAATCCTGTTCCGGGATATCGAAAAGCCGAGGATAGAGCCGGGCGCGGTCATAATCAAAATATCCAGAATAGGCATCTGCGGTTCTGACGTTCACGTTTTCAAAGGCAAACATCCGATTGTGAAATATCCACTGGTGCAGGGTCATGAATTTAGTGGATTCGTCGATGAGGTAGGGGAAGGCGTAACCGGCCTGGTAAAAGGGGACCTGGTCACGGTGCAGCCTGCCATCGGATGCGGAATTTGTGATAAGTGCAAAATAGGGCTGTTCGTCCAATGCAGCAGACTTGATTTTGTGGGAGGAAACATACACGGCGCAGGTTGTGAATATTTTAAGATCCCGGCAGAGCACGTGGTCAGGATGCCCGCAAGTGTGAGTGTGGATGATGCTGCCATGGTGTAACCTCTTGCCGTGGCTGTTCATGCTGTCAACAAGATCCCCTGCATAGAGGGGAAATCCTTATTGATAGTCGGTGGCGGCACGATTGGCCTCCTGGTCGCACAGGTCGCGCGGCAATTCAAGGCCGGATGTGTAATCATCTCCGAGATAATACCGTTCAGGAATAAGATCGCAAAGCAGTGCGGTATCGCCAGCATAAATCCATTGGCAGTCGACTCATTTGACAGAAAACTCGATGATCTGCTGGCAGGTGCGCCCCTGCACGCTGTTTTCGAGTGTGCGGGCAACGAATCAGCGTTCAATACTGCAGTTAAAAACGTATCCAGAGGTGGATATGTGATAGCGGGGGGGGTTTATGAATCGCCTATACGGGCCGAGATGGTGCTTGTCCAGGACAAGGAACTGAACGTGCTTGGCTCCCTGATGTACACCTGGGATGATTACTTGAAAGCAGTGGCCCTGATATCCGAGGGACGGGTAAACATGAGGTTATTACAGACTCACCATTTCAAATTTGATCGCTGGAAGGACGGCTATAAATTGCTAGAAGATAAACCGGATGAAGCATTGAAAGTGTTGATAGACATGGATTAATCCCCGAGGCTGAAAGGAGCTATATGAAGCCCGTTGTGCTTGCAAGCCGACAGCAACACAGACTGAATATAGATTTATTAATAATAATATTTAAAGGAGCTGCCTTGAAACATGGGTAAAGATGCGAAGGTAGTATACGAATATCCCAAGTGGATTATGGCCAGCTACGGGTCAAGGGAACTTTTCAGCCAGTGGATCAGCGCGGCGTTCGGTTTTACCGTATTCTTCTACTATGAGGTTGTGGTCGGACTCGATGTCACCCTGGCAGCAGCAGCATTCATAATCTACTCCATATGGAATTCAATCAACGACCCATTCACAGGCTATTTGATGGAGCACTTTATATTCCCCTGGGAAAAAAAGACGGGGTTTCGTCGTATGCCTTTCATCGTAGTCGGCGGAATTTTATGGCTGGTCAGCTACCTGGCGATATTTTTGGGGCCGACCGGCCTCGATCCGGTCGCAGATAAATGGCCAATCTTCGCCTGGTATATCGTCTCCATCTGCGTATATGACTTTTTCTGCACGTTATTCGACGTAAACGCTGCAAGTCTGTTCCCCGAAAAGTTTCGCGGATTGAACGACCGTCGTATGGCGCAGTCCTTCGGCACCATCTTCGGTGTAATAGGGGTCGTACTATCGGCGGTCATACCGCCCATGTTTATCACTACGGGCGTGGCAGCGACATACCGTAATGCAGCATTGGTTACTGTCATAATAGGCCTTGTTTTCCTTCTGCTATTGTTACCCGGCACATTCGAAACCAAGGCAGTAAGAGAACTTTACAAGCGCCGCAGAGAATCGGTAGAAGATAAAAAACTGCCGGGTTTCTTTAAAACTGCAAAAACAGTGCTCTCCAATAAAAGGTTTGTCAGCAAGATCACGCTGTACCTGGGATATCAGGTGGGTGTGGTCATGTTGCAGATGAGCGCCTTTTATATTGTCACTTACTTGCTGGACGCGCCGGCCAGCAACATCTCATATCTGTTGGGCAGCATGCTGGTAGGCGCACTGATATCAGTGCCGGTCTGGATGCTGGTATCCCAGCGTCTGAACAACAATAGAGCGCTCAGTATATTCAGTGGTTTATTCATGTTTTTAACCTTCTTGCCCATGATCTTCGTTGAGGGTTTGACCGGTTGGATCATTAGTCTTGTGGCATTCGGTATTGCCCTGGGCGGACAGTGGTTTATGGATCCACCTACCATGGGCGATGTGCTTGACGATGTGGCCGTAAAAACCGGCCGCCGCGACCCGGGAGTATATATCGGCTATCAATCGTTCATATTCAAGCTGGGCCAGACCAGCATAGCGGCAGTGATAGCCATCGTACATACTAATACGGGTTTCGTGTCCGGCGCCCCCAGCCTTACGCAACTCATGGCTGTCAGCCCCACACCTGAATTGGCTCTATTCGGGATCCGTATACATTCAGCAATAGTTCCTGCAATCGCCGTGCTCATATCTACCATCATTTTCTGGCGTTTCTACGACCTGACACCGGATAAAGTGGCTGCCAACAAGGCCAAGCTTGAAGAGCTTGGCATTTAGGGATTTGACGCGAATGACAAGAAGACAGAGTAAATTCAGACTTGGCATTGTGGGTGCGGGTATTTTCGCCGAGGCCAATCATTACCCGTCTCTCTCTCTGCATTTTTTTGACAATGTGGAAAGGGCTGCGGTGTGCGATTTAAACAGTGAAAAGGCATCCAGGATCGCCAGTAAATACGGCTGGAACAAAGTATACGATGATCTTGCTAAAATGCTGGAGGCCGAGCGGCTGGACGGAGTGATCGTATGTGTCGGCGCCCGATCATGCGTCGAAGTTGCAACTCGGGTGCTCGAGCAAAAATTGCCGGTTTTTCTGGAAAAACCTTCCTCTATCGATCTTGCAGGCACCTTAAAAGTGGCTGAGACAGCCCGGAGAAAGAAATTAATCGTACAGGTCGGTCACCAGAAAAGACATGGACTGGCTTACAGACGCGCCATGGAAATCATTAAAAACGACAAGAGGTTCGGCAATATTATCCAAATAGAGAGCAAAATGCATGGTTTCCCCATATTCCCGACATTTTACACCTGTATGCTGGAGTGGCAATGTCACAACCTGGATATCGTACGGGCATTTGGGGGCGACATAAAGGAGATAGAGGCCAAGTCATTTAAAACCGGCAAAGAGACCGGCGCATTAACCGCCATGGTCAGATTCGACAGCGGCGCACTGGGCATACTGGGATGGGGTACCTACGGTGGACCGGGACAGTTTTCGGAGAGGATCGAGATACTGGGCGATAAGGGACGGGGCGTTATCATCACCAATGCGCGCGAAGTGACGTTCTACAATGAAGACGTGGGTGAAACCTGGACATCCGACTGGAACCCGATCAGCAAGAATCAGAGCCACGTATTCAACGGATACGTGGGTGAGCTTCTACATTTCATCGAGTGTGTACAGCTAGGCAAACAGCCTGAGCCGTCCATCGAAGATGAGGTCAAGACCATGACCTACCTGCAAGAGATTGCTGTCAAGGCCGGCATCCCCATAAGATGGGCTTTTATATCGAGTGCCCTTTAGAAGTAGAAAAATGATTGTGCAAGTAAATATCGACCAGTTAAGAGTAAGACATGTTGAAAAATAAAGATCATAACGCTGAACAATTAAGGCTTGAGCTGGCTCAGATCGTGGGAAAAGAAAACGTTGTCACAGATCAGTCCGAGATAGATTGCCAGGGAGTGGATGTTTGGTGGATGACTCGCTATCGTATGTTCCGTGGAGATAAATTTCCACAGCCACTGGCGATCGTTTTCCCTGAAAACAGGAGGCAGGTCGTCGCCCTGATGAAGTTCTGCAATCGTTATGGAATACCGATGGTGCCGAGGGGAGGGGGCGCCGGTGACTCGGGTGGTTCGCTAGCGGTAAACCGCGGAATAACCATAGATACCAAGAAAATGGATAAGGTACTCCAGATCAATGAAAAGTCATTGACCGCAAGGGTTCAGCCAGGGATACTACAAAAGCACCTCGAGGAGTACCTGAACCGCCGCGGATACACCATGAACCACTTTCCGGCTTCGTTCCACACCTCGACACTGGGGGGGTTCGTCAGCACCAACGGGACCGGTATACTTTCATCCAAGTATGGAAAACTGATAGACATGGTGCACCAGCTCGAGGTGGTGCTGCCGGACGGCAAAATATTCAGGAGCCTGCCGGTAAACCGGCATTCCACCGGTCCAGATTTCTCAAAATTGTTTATCGGCGCCGAAGGCACGCTGGGCATTATTACCGAGGTACTATGCAAGATCTACCCGCTTCCGGAGAAGAGGGCCTTTCTTTCCTTCCTACTGCCAAATTTAAGTGATGGCATAGAGGCAGGCAGAAGGATAATGGTCTGCGGTCTGCGGCCCTGCATTATGAGGTTTTACGATGAAAGAGATACCGCGCATATCCTGAAAAACCAATATGCCATGGAGGGGAAAGGCTGTTTCCTCATGGTAGGGTTCGATGGCCTTAAGGAGCTTGTCGACGTTGAGACCAGGCTGGCGCGTGAGATCATCTCAGGTGTCGAGAATACGGAACTTGGCGACAAACAGGCATGGGTCTGGTGGAATAACCGCCTGAAATCATATTATCCCCCGCTTGATTATGTCTGTGAGCCCTGGATGACCGCTGTTACCGATACGATCGCACCTTATGAGGATATTGAAAACGTGTACCGGGCGATGAAATCAGCCGTAGAAGACGGATTCCATAAGTATGGGGCAATTTTTCATGCGCATTTCTCGCACTGGTATGAATGGGGAACCAGTATCTATCCCTCATTTATGATTAAAGACGTGCCGGAGGACTCTTCAAGGGCAGTCGGTCTGTACAGGGATGTATTAAATGCGTGTATACGTGCCGCTATCAGGAATGGCGGTGTAGTGAACGAGCACCATGCCATCGGGCTGCGCCTGGGCAAACTGATAGAGGAGGGGTACGGCAAAGAAAGCTTTAAGCTGGTCAGGAAAATAAAGAAGGCACTGGATCCGCATAATTTAATGAACCCGGGCAAGCTGGGTTTAGGAAAGGCAGAAACCGATGGCTTTTGATCAAAAGGTAAAAGAGATACTGAAGATGTGCAGGTGCTGCTTTATGTGCAGGCACGCCTGCCCCGTATTTTTAACCACCAAGCTGGATGCCGACAGCCCCAGGGGACACGCTCTACTTGTCTCGAGAATAGATGACGGTTTATCCGATTGGACGGGTGACACGGTCGACAAGATGTACAGATGCTCGCAGTGCGGCCTGTGCAGGGAGTTGTGCGAGTTTGAATGGGGGGAAGACCTGCTGGTGCAGACTGCCAGGGAGAATATAGTGGGCGCCGGCAGACAGCCCCGTGTTGTCACAAAACTCGCTCAAACGCTGACCGACCAGGGCGCCAACCATATCGGCACAGTAAAAGGATTGGAAGGGCTGCCTCATGCCACAAAGGGCAATCAAATAGACATCCTGTATTTTGCGGGAGACACTGCTCTCTATCATCACCCCGAGATCGTGCGGGCTACGGGGGCAGTTCTGGACTCCCTGGATGCGAACTGGGCACTGTTCGACCAGAATCTGTCAACGGGAATAGAGCTGTTCGAACTGGGATATCGAGACCAGGCAAGAATAACCGCCACACGCTTAGCTGATGCCATAATCCAGATACGTCCCCGCGTGCTGGTCACCGGCTGCGCCCATGCTTACCGTGCGTTTAAAGAGATGTACCCGCTGTGGGGTATTAAAGCACTCAAAGATATGCAAATATTACATACAGTCGAATATCTTTTCGACAGATATACGAGCGGGAAGCTCAAATTTTCTCAGGAATCAGGTTTTCCTGATATGGCGTATCATGACCCCTGCCAGCTGGGCAGGAAAATGAGAGTATACGATGCCCCCAGAGAGTTGATCAAGGCTGTAACCGGCAAACCGCCTATAGAATTATTCCATAGTAAAGAACAGGCCGAATGCTGCGGCTCGGGCTCGGTAATGTATTTAACCCATCCCGAACTGTCACTTAAGATAGCCAAAAGAAGGATGGCTAACGTTAGGGAGGAGAAGGTAAGGCTGGTCGTGACGGCATGTCCCAACTGCAAGCATTTGTTCACCAGAGCCGCCCGGGGCAGCCGTGATAAGATCAAAGTGTACGATATCGTCGAGCTTATAGCCCGACAGGTCGGGCACAGGAGCTAAGCTCAATCGACACCATCTAGTGGACATTTGAGCTTCACCCGGGCCAAAATTATACTTAGACAAATATAAAATGCAGGTCAGTAAAAATGGTTAATGAAAAGAAAAAAGGACTGAACGATGATCTTCCGGTAGGGGCCGAGGCTGATATTGTGGTAGTGGGCAGTGGATCATCCGGCATAGCTGCCAGTATAGCCGCAGCCAGGAAAGGGCACAATGTGATCCTGATCGAGCGCTATCCCTTTGTTGGCGGGATGTCCACATTGATACCGATCGCGTGCTGGCCTTTGAATACCGCCGTGGAGACGGGTGAACTGGATATGCCCTACGATGGATTACTATGCGAAATCCGCGACCGGCTTCAGTCCATGAACGCAATAGATTTGCGCATATTGAAGGAAGGTGTCGACAAGCTGATCGGGATTGCAGGTGAAGGTGATAAGATCGCCACCACCAAGTGGTACCTTTATGACCCGGAGGCGCTTAAATATCTCTATTTTGAGATGCTGAAAGAAGCCGGAGTTAAACTCAGGGTTAACTCCCTGCTGGTTGACACAGTGGTTAATAACGGCAGGATTGAGGCTATCGTTGTGGAGACACTGACGCGCAGAGAGCTTATCAAAGGTAAAATCTTTATAGACTGCACCGGTAGCGCGGACGTTGCCACGCGCGCCGGCGCCGAGTCTGCTCTGGGCACGGGGGACAACGACGGTGTCCCTGCAGGTCTGATGGTACCATCCTCCACCACCTTCCGTCTGGCCGGCGTGGACACAGATAACATCGACCTGGATGAGGTGGGACGGATATACGAAGAATGCAGGCTAAAGGGCGAGATAAACGTGCCATTCGAGGGATTTTTCCCGCATATAGTCTGCCGAGGAGTGATACAGTTATTTGGGACGCGCGTCTTCGATATCAATCCGCTGGACCCTGAGAAGGCAGCACTGGGCGAGATGGAGCAGCGGCGTCAGATTAGAGATATTAAAGACTTTCTGAAAAGGAAATTCCCGGCCTTCCGAAATTGCCAGTTGATAAATACCGGTGTATCTATAGGTCTAATCGGCACCAGGCGCATCAGGGGGGACTATTTCATCACCCAGCAGGATATTATCGAGGCCAGGAAATTCGAGGATGCGATCGCCGCAGGTACCTACAAGCTGGAGATATGGGAGACCGACGGCGCCAATGCACATTTCCACCACATTATAGGAACCTGGTATACGATCCCGTTCCGCTCCCTACTACCGAAAGGGCTGGAGAATGTGATAGTAGCAGGAAGCTGTATATCAGGGCAGATAGTAGCTATGGCTACATGGGCGGTGATGCCCATGTGCTACAAGACAGGGCAGGCGGCGGGTACGGCGGCTCACCTGTGTATAAGGGATAACGTCGGGCCGCGCGGCATCTCGATAGCGGAGTTGCAACATATACTCCGACAGGACGGAGTGTTTTTGGGTTGATAAGGTTTACTGCAATCAGCTCACCCTCCCGCATTAACCAAGTGAGGAGAAAAGTATGAGCCAGATAGAAAAACTGTCCTGGAAAATTAAGCTCGGTTATGGCGCCGGTGAATTCGCCAGCAGCATTTTCTGGATCACCATAGCTTTCTGGCTGATGAACTACCTGACTGACGAAGTCGGCCTGTCGGCAGCCCTGGCCGGGTTGGCCATCATGATCGGCAAGGTGTTCGATGCGATTACTGATCCCGGAGTTGGATTTCTTTCCGATCGCACGCGCAGCAGGTGGGGCAGGCGCAGGCCTTGGTTCCTGTTCGGCGCCATACCTTTCGGTCTCACTTATTTCATCATGTTCACCAATTTCCACCTTGCAGGACAGGCGGCAATTTTTACCTGGGAAAGTGTGGCATTTATGCTTCTTTGCCTGGCCTATACATGCACCAACGTGCCGTTTAATTCCCTACTGCCCGAGTTGACCAAGGACTACAACGAGCGAACTTCACTGACGGGCTATAAATCCATGTTTGCGGTAGTCGCAACACTGCTGGGAGCGGGGGCGGCCATGCCCATCATGTCAGCCTTTGGCGGACGGACGGCAGGTTTCATGGCAATGGGCGCTATCTTCGGCTTTATGATCATCGTATCGGCGCTGATACCGTTTTTCACAGTGCGCGAGCCAGCCCATACAGCGATTGATAAACCACAGAGTATTTTAAGGTCCAATCGTGAAGCCTTCAGGAACAGGCCGTTCGTATTGATACTGACGACCTGGACGCTAAATACATGTGGTATAACGATCGTAACTGCTACGCTGATCTACTACTTTAAATATTTATTTAACGATGAGCAGCTTATAACGCCGGCCTCGCTTATCATGCTTCTCACGTCCATGCTTTTCATTCCGGTGGCGGTGAAGGTCGCAGCCAGAATAGGCAAGCGTAATACTTACCTTATCGGCATGTCGATAGTAACCCTGGCTTGTCTACTAATATTCTTGGTCGGACATACGGCAGGCATTTACGCGGTCTATATAATAATGTTTGTCACAGGCATAGGCCTTTCCACGCACTATGTGCTCCCCTGGGCTATAATACCGGACACCATTGATTACGATTATTCCCTGAGCGGAGTGCGACGGGAGGGCGTATACTACGGCCTTTGGACTTTCATGATAAAAATCGGGCAGGCGCTGGCAGGGCTGTTTGTAGGCCTGGTGCTGGGCATTTTCGGCTATCTGCCCGATGTAGCCCAAAGCGAGTCGTCGCTTCTCGGTATACGCCTGCTAATTGGCCACAATACGGCTGTCTTTTTTATATTAGGGCTGGTATTACTCTATCTTTACCCCATTGACAAGAAGCGCTACGTAGAGATACAGCAAGCGATCAGGGTTATGGAAAGCGAAGCAGCAACAGAATAGCCGGATGCTATCTGCCGCCATAATTTACCAGCGGTTCCAGTTGAAATCAAGCTTGCCCATGCCCTTGACAGGAATACGTTCGCCTCGTACCCAGGCAGAGCCTTCAACTTCAAGCAGCTGCTCCCGGTAGTCGATATCGATATAAGTCAGGACAGGCGGAATACGCATCCTGCTTTTATGTGTTAATATCGGCCGTATGTCGAGCTCCAGATCAGGCGAACGCGTCTTCCATGGCGCATCCTCTGAGGCGGGATCAAAGCTGAAATGAGCCGGTGAATGCAATATATGCTCCTCGCCGGGCCGCCAGAGATACGTGTAGTGGTGGGGCACCCCGCTGTCATAGAAGCAGCTCAGCACAACCCCCGCCAGGTTTTCGCCCCAGAAATGCAGCCAGTAAGCCGTCGAGTGGCGTGGCTGCACGCCCCAGTTGTGCTCTGTATAGCCATAGCCTGAGAAAGAATGCCCTTGGCCCTCAAGGGACAGCGTTCCCGTGGTTTTCGTTGAGACGAACTGCTGTATATAGTAGTCGATATGTTGGGTCAGCAGGTGGTCTCTATGCGCCGGTGACAGCGCGCGCTGGCCGAGCTGTGCGAGCACTTGCGGCGTTTCGACGTCGATCTGCCAGCCGTCTTCCGCACGACCTGAAAAACGCATGTGGCCCCATTTCCCCTGCGCCGAGACATCCACAGCATCGCCGGCGACAGTACGGAATTTACCCAAATGGTCCTCGGTCCAGCGCCGGTTACCCGCGTAGTCTATTATTTTTACCGATACATAGTCCGATGGAAAAGCCTGAAGGGCCAGAAATACGAAATACAGCTTGTTGTCCGGATCCAGTCCTTCAAAGTACCACCACTGCTTCCTGCGCAGGAAGCCTGAAAGGCCAAAGCGGCTGCTGTCCACGATAATATATCCCTCATCGAGCATAACTTCCCTCCTGCTCTCAATTTCTCGAACGGCTTCTACGACTCGCAAGCATCGGTATCAATCTATTCCACAATATCATAGGATAATACTTACACGGTTGCCAGCTCTCTCATTATCCCGGCGCCTTTGATGGGATTACTGCGCCGTGGTAAAGTAGTGACATAGTTCAACAGGAGGAGGTTGAGATGTCCAGTTCACCTGCAAAGTGGAAGAGGGGCCTTTTAATCGCAGTCTGCATTATCTTGGGCGTGCCGCTGGTGCTGTTTCTCGGCCTCTTGGCTACCATCGCCATAATGTACGGGCCGACTTACGCCTATCGCGTACTAGTATACAATGAGGCCACCATTCAGGATCATCAACGCGTATTCCCGTCAAAGGCGGTGTCCAACCAGCCACCTGTCTTCAACTTCGCCGAGGCCGAACATCCGTTGCAGATAGGCGAACTGACCTTCACTTACCCAACCGGCAAAACCCGGACCATCGACTTCGAGTCTTATTTGGAGCAGTCGAATTCCACGGCCTTCATCGTAATCAAGGATGACGCGGTCTTGTACGAGAAATACATGAACGACCACAGCCGTGATTCTGTACAGCGCTCGTTCTCCATGGCCAAGTCCATTACCTCCACGCTGGTGGGGCTGGCGGTGCAGGACGGCTATATTCACAGCCTGGACGATAAGATGGTAGGCTACCTGCCCGAGCTTAAAGGCCGCGGGCTGGATGAGATGACGATCAAGGATCTGCTGGTGATGAACTCGGGCATAGCCTTCAACCTGCTGCCAAAGGATGCATTCATACTGTCTCAACCCTTTTACGACGAGGCCCTGATGTACTATCTCCCCGATACGCGGTCCCACATCCTGAAACTGCATGCGGGCAGGGAACCTGTGGGCGCCTATTTCCTTTACGACGACTACCACCCGCTGCTGGAGGCCCTGATAATAGAGCGCACCAGCCATAAAACTATATCCGCCTACACCGAGGAGAAGCTGTGGAGACAGCTCGGCATGGAGTACCCGGCCTCCTGGAGCCTGGACAGCGAACAGTGCGGCTTCGAACAGGCCGCCAGCGGATTCAACGCGCGCGCCATCGACTTCGCCAAGTTCGGGCGCCTATTCCTGAAAGACGGCATGTGGGAGGGAAGGCAGATACTTCCCATAGGCTGGGTCAAAGAGGCCACATCCCCTGATCCAAACGATAAAAGGCCGTGGATGAACGACCCGGACTGGAAAAATGCGGGAGGGTACTATAAATACCATTGGTGGGGCATCGTCAATCATGACGGCAGCTACGATTACACAGCCACCGGCAGCCCGGGTGGTCAGATCATCTACATCAGCCCGTCGCACAACGCCATTGTCGTGCACAATGGCGCCAGTGGGGATCCCATGGTTTGGGCCATGATCGCCCGCTCCATCATCCAAGGACTCAGATAACGTGGCCGGGCGATAGAAGATATAATCCGCTAAATAGATACTGATAATAGGAGGATTGAATGAAACCGATACATCACGCCAAAAAAGTGCTCAACTCCAGCATGTTGACGGATTTCAAGGCGTTTATTATGCGGGGCAATGTGGTCGATATGGCGGTCGGCATCATCATCGGCGCAGCCTTCGGCGCCATCGTAAACTCGATGGTCAAGGACGTTATAATGCCCCCCATCGGCCTGGTGCTGGGCAATATCGACTTCTCCAGCCTGGCCATTGTGCTTAAAGAAGGCACACCGCCCGGACCCTACACCTCACTGACGGCCGCCCAGACTGCAGGCGCAGTGACGATAAACTACGGTCTATTTATCAACACCCTGATCAACTTCCTGATCATAGCCGCAGTGGTATTCTTCTTTATAGTTCGCCCTATAACCCATCTCCAGGCACCCAAGAAGGACGCGACCCCGACTAACAAGGATTGCCCATTCTGTGCGATGTCGATCCCGGTTAAGGCCGTGCGCTGCCCCAATTGCACTTCGGAATTGAGCTCCTGAGAGCAATGATGTCCATACCGGATTACTGATCACTATACGCAGCCGGTTTTCTTACTGAGTCGTGATGCGCCCCTCTATTTGTGGGTTTACAGGTGAATTGAGCTGGATATATTCCCTGACCACGTCGTAGTCCACGTAGCCGGGATACTCGACATTTGTGCCCCTCTGAAATACAGCATATCCGTCGCCGCCCTCATACAAATACCGGCTGGTTGCAATGCGGTAGGCGGCGGACCTATCCAGCGGCCGATAGCCGTCGCCGGTTTTAACTTCCACGCTGTGAACGCGCTGGCCCGGCTCTTCTCCGATTTTCCAGGTGAACCTCATGCCGGCGACCTGGGGGAACCTGCCCTCAACATCTTCAACCTTGCTGACACCATTCTCCAGCGCCGCCACCAAGTCCTCCCCTTTGAGGTCGAAGACCACCATATCATTGTTGAAAGGTATGGCAGTCTGAAGCTGACCCATGCTGATATCGCCGGCGGGTATGGTGATACGGATGGAGCCTCCATTGACTATGGCTATCTGCCCTTTTACCGGCTCAGCTTTAGACAGCACGGCATCGGCCACCATATTGCCGAAGTTGGTCTCCTCCGTCCGGATGTGGGTGCGTTCCGCATCCAGATCCACCAGCGTTCTTCCCACGATGGTCTTCTGCAACTGGTCGATAGGCTCCTGATACTTTGCCAGCATGGCTGCATACGTTGGGTCTTCGGGCGCATCTTTAACAGTCATGAGTGAACCGGCTTGTTTCACTATCAAGCCGCGTTCGTCAAAGGCAAGGTCCAGACGTCCCAGGTACTCGCCATAGGCCTCCGTCTGCACCACCAGCGTCGGCTCGTGATCTCCTATCACGGTGGGATACACATCGGGCAGGGTATGGCTGTGACCGCCCAGTATTAGGTCGATGTCGCTGACCTGTCTGGCCAGCTCCGTATCATAGTCCCAGCCGATATGAGTGAGGGCGATGATCTTGTTGATCCCTTTGCTCTTAAGTTGTGAAACGGCCTTGCGTGCCGCGCTGATATGATATCCCAGTGCGATATTTTTGCCCGGATCGGATATCTCCGACGTATCCTCCGTCAGCAATCCGAATACGCCGAATCTCTGACCGTTCTTATTGATTATCAGGTAAGGCACGGTTTTCCCGCGCAGCTCGGGGACATCTGAGAAATCCGCGTTGCTGCATACGATGGGAAATCCGGCTTTCGCCACGAAGTCGTTGAGGTATTGCGGCGTTTTCTCATAGTTGTCGAACTCGTGGTTGCCGAAGCACATGGCATCGTAGCCCAGTGAGTTCATGAACTCCAGGTCGGCCTGACCTTTCATCAGGCTGAAATAGGGCGTGCCCATGAACACATCGCCGCTGTCGAACATCATGACTTTGTCGGCTCCGACCTCAGCGCGCACCTTTTTCACCAGCGTTGCGCGACGCGCAACATCCTCCAGGTGAGCATGGGTATCGTTGATGTGCAGCACGGTTATCTCAACCGGCGCATTTTGAGGAGCAGGCGTTTCAACACAGGAAAGGGATACGGTGACAATAATCGCTGTGATCGCTACGACTGTGACCGTTTTTTTCAGCATCGTAACCATAGTGTCTCAGTATAACACAGGAACGGATGATGCAGCGGGGACAAATCTGATATGATAGGGTGCTGCCATAAGATAAGAGGAGGCCGGGAAATGTGCGAGTTCTGTCACAAGCATGGGGAAGGCAAGATCTGGTACAAGCAGGTCTCAAACTACTCCGAAGATCTGATGTCCGACATCAACCGCCGCGAATTCGTCAAGGAGTTTTTTCTGCATCCCGAGCATCTACTGGAAGATGAGAAAGCGGTTATACAGCTCAACCGGCTCCCTTCTTTCATCCGTGCCATCATTTTGCCTTTTGCCATAGGCCGCCAGAAGAGGATACATTACGGACAGGTGGTCCCCATTGAGGACATCGAACATATTCTGAACTTCGTCAACTCCGTCACTCGTTTACCCTGCATCTGCCGCCAGGCTACCGTGGGCAGCGAGCAGCGCTACTGCTATGGGTTAAGCATGGTACCGCACGGGGAGTCGCAGATGGGACAGATAATACGCTCCCTTGGTATGGAATACCTGACCGGACCTTCCACCTCCGGCCTTGAGGAGCTTTCCAGTGAGGAGGCCGCAAAAAGTATGCGGGAACTGGAGAAAAAAGGCAGTTGCCACACTGTCTGGACCTTTATAACGCCCTTTATCGGTGGCGTCTGCAACTGCGACCGCGTGGATTGTATGGCAGTGAAGGCCACGGTGACGCTCAATTTCCCGGTTATCTTCCGCGCCGAATATGTCGCCCTGGTGGACCCTGACCTGTGCAACGGCTGCCGGCAGTGTATGCGCGCCTGCCAGTTCGGTGCCATGGGATACAGCTTGGCACACAATAAGGTTACGATCGATGCAGGCAAGTGCTATGGCTGTGGCATCTGCCGCTCGAGCTGCACAAAGGATGCCATAAAGCTTAGCGACCGTTCCGCAGTGCCCGCGGCTACGGGCCGGTGGTAGCAGCACCGGCTGCAACGCCGTTTCATCAACGCACAAGCCATATAAGGGAGGCTTCATGCAGAGAACCGAATCGTCAGTGTCCCCGTATCGCTGGGTGGTGCTGGGAGTATTCATGCTTAACATCGCCATGTCGCAGATTATGTGGATGACCTTTGCTCCCATAGCCAGGGATGCGGCGACCATTTACAGCAACGGAGACATCGATGCCATCGATCTGCTGGCCATACTGGCCATGGTCTCCTGGATCCCCTTCTGCCTGCCCGCCGCCTGGTGCATCGACAAATTCGGCCTGAAGAAGGGGGCGGGTATCGGCGTCGTACTTGTGGGGATATGCGGCTTCGGGCGCATCTTCGCCTCGGACTACGCCTGGCTGCTGGTCTTCATGATCTGCGGCGCCATAGCGCAGCCGTTCATACTCAGCGCCTTCACCAAGCTGGCATCCAACTGGTTTCCCCAGGACGAGGAGGCGCTGGCCTCGGGACTGCAGACCATGTCCATGTTCATCGGCTTCGCCATCGTTATGTTCGCCACGGATTTCATCCTCGCGCATTACAGAAACATCGGTGCCGTAAAGCAGGGGATCGATGTGATACTCTACGCCTACGGCATCCCTTCAATGGTCGGAATGATACTTTTTCTGGGGCTGGTGAAGGACAAGCCTAGAGTGCCTCCCAACGCCATCGCCGCCGAGAAAAAAGTCACCATGACCATCGGTTTAAAAGCGCTGTTTAAAAACCGCGATTTTCTACTGCTGCTGGCCATCTTTTTAATCGGCGTCGGCGCATTCACGGCCATCCTTACCAAGATCGATGCCATCTTCAAGGAACGTTCACTGGATATCGATACAGCGCTTGCCGCGGGTATCGTGGGCGGCCTGATGGTGATCGGCGGCATGTGCGGAGCTTTTATCCTGTCTGCACTGTCCGATAAATATCAGAAGCGCAAGATCTTCCTTGTCATGGCGGCCGGAATGGCGGTGCCGCTTTCACTTTTCCTTCAGTACTTCTCCTCCATCTGGCTTCTGGGCATATGCGGCTTCGTCTTCGGCTTCTTCCTCATCTCCGCCATGCCGGTGGGCCTGACCTACGCTGTCGAAAAGACCCACCCCGTTCCGGAGGCCACCTCCAACGGGATACTGATGCTAGGCGGACAGATAAGCGGCATACCCATCGTCTTCCTCTTCAATATGACCACTATCACCATACTGTTCGCCATCGCCTTCATCCTGGCGCTGCTGCTGCATGATATCAAAGCTCCTGCTGCAAACTCCTGATAGTTGAAATTTTGGGCTATTTACCGCGGTTGAAAAGCGACGGTGCGATCAGCTTGCGCAGCTCTTCTATTACCAGCAATATCAGCGCAACTAATACGATGAATCCCCAATCGGTCAGACCCAGCGGTACCGTGTAGAAGACCTGCTGCAGCGGCGGCAGGTAGATGACCATTATCTGCAGCAGTACGGCCAGCGCTATGCCGCCTATCAGGGGACGGTTGCTGAAAAATCCCAACCTGAAGATGGATTGCCGATCCGAGCGGGCGTTCAATGCATTGAACCACTGGAAAGCCACCAGCAGTGTGAAGGCAATGGTGCGTGCTTTTTCCAGGCCGGCGCCGGCCAGCGACCAACCGAAGATGGAGAATGTGATCATAGACATAACCAGTGCCATAAAGATGATCCTCCACAGCATACCGCTATAGAGGATGCCCGATTTCGACCTGCGCGGTGGCTCTGCCAGCACATTGCTGTGTTTGGGCTCCATGCCCAGCGGAATGGTACAGACACCGTCTGTTACCAGGTTGATCCACAATATCTGCACCGCCACCAGCGGGAGCGGCATACCTGCTATGATAGCGGCGATATAGAGTAACAGCTCGCCGATGCTGGTGCTAAGCAGATAGAAAACGGAACGTCGGATGTTGCTGAAGATGACCCTCCCTTCCTCCACGGCGGCCACGATAGATGCGAAATTGTCGTCGGTCAGCACCATATCTGAGGCTTCGCGGGCAACGTCGGTTCCCTTGATGCCCATGGCGATGCCGATATCCGCGGATCGCAAGGCCGGACCATCGTTGACACCGTCCCCGGTCATGGCCACTGTATAGCCCTTCGACTTAAGGGTGTCGACAATCCTGAGCTTGTGCATCGGCTCCACTCGTCCAAAGACGCTGATGTGTTCAATACGCCCCTTCACCTCCTCATCGCTCAGAGCATCAAGCTCCAGGCCGGTGAGGGCATCTCCCTGTGGCAGGCCAAGCTCAGACGCAATTGCCACGGCTGTAGCTTTCTGATCGCCGGTGATCATCATTACCTTGATGCCGGCCGCATTACAATCGGCCACGGCTTTTTTTGCCTCCGCTCTTGGCGGATCGATCATGCCTACCAGTGCCACCAGTACGAGAGAACCGTCCAGGAATTCGTGTGAAAGTCTCTCCGGAGCAGGAGAGCAGTCCGCATAGGCCAGGGCCAGCACCCTGAGCGCCCTCGATGCCATAGCAAGGTTGACCTGCTCTATCTCCGCACGTTTCTCGGACGTTAGTTCAATGACCTTCCCCTTCTCCAGCATACGCCGGCTGAGCGCCAGTATCCTGTCCTCCGCCCCTTTGACAAATGTTATGGCCTTGCCGTCCACGCAGGGATGCAGTGTTGCCATATAACGTTTTTCGCTGGAGAAAGGCAGCTCGGCCAGCCTTGGCTGCTCCTTCTGCAGCGCATCCTGGCTCAGTCCCCCTTTGAGGGCAGCCACCAGCAGCGCTCCCTCGGTGGGATCGCCCATCAGCCTATATTTTCCATCTTCCGACCTGATAGAGGAATCGTTACACAGGGCGCATATCCTAAGCGCCAGCATTAAATCATCCTCCCTGCCTGTCTCCAGCTTTACCTCGTTTTCGAGAAACTCCCCATCGGGCCGATAGCCCGCGCCGGTGACCTCGATAGACCGCCCCCCCAGATATACATTGCGCACCGTCATCTCGCTCTCGGTAAGGGTTCCGGTCTTGTCGGAGCAGATAACGTTTACAGCACCCATGGTCTCCACAGCGGGAAGCTTCCTGATCAGGGCATTTCTCTGCGCCATGCGCCTGATACCAAGCGCCAGCACCACTGTAACCATCACAGGGAGACCTTCGGGTATGGCTGAGACCGCGGCGGCAACCGCCAAGGCGAACAGCTCATCAAATGTATACCCCTTGAATACGCCGGTGATAATCAATATAGTTATAAGGGTAAGCACCAGTAAGCCTATATATCGACCCAGCCGGGAAACATTGCGCTGAAGCGGCGTAGGAGGCGGCTTGACTTCCTGAATGCGGGCCGATATTTTTCCTATCTCTGTATTCATACCGGTCGCGGTAACCGCGGCATAGCCGCGCCCGTTGACCACGGCACAGCCCATATGCACCATGTTGCCCATGTCAACTACCGCTGCTTGACCCTCTATAGGTTCGACGAACTTCTCCACAGGCACAGATTCGCCCGTAAGTATGGACTCATCGATAGCGAGGCTGGCTGACTCTATCAGCCTGGCATCGGCCGGCACCTTGTCACCTGCCTCCAGCACTATCAAATCGCCCGGAACCAGGTGGACTGCGGCAGTATCCAGAACCAATCCCGATCTCACGACCTTGGCATGAGGCACGGCCAGCTTTTTGAGTGCCTCCATGGCGCGCTCGGCGCGCACTTCCTGGATAAATCCGATCAATGCATTGACGGTCAGAACTACCATTATCACAATAGCGTCGGTGGGCTTTTGCATGATAAACAGCTCGACCAGCACGGCGATAAGTAAAATGTAGATAAGCGGGCTGGCGAACTGCCGCAGGAATACGATGACGGCGGGGGTCTTGCCTTTCTCCGTCAGCTCATTGGGACCATATTGCCGCAGGCGTTCCCCGGCCTCCTCCCCGGTAAGTCCGGAGCGGGAGGAACCGAGCTTTTCGAGCGTATCGGCGACAGAAAGGTTATGCCATTTTATATTTGTGTCATTATGCATTTCCACACCGTCAAACACAGGGCAGAAAAGAACTATGACAAGTATAGCAAATACCGCTACCGCTCTGGCAAAATGCCTTGTGCGCTCTGTCGGCCGGATTTGTCAGCAAGTTCGGATACGTTTGATTTTCACTTGACTTCGGTCAACGTGTCAAGATACAATCCCGCACGGCGGGCGGTCAGTCATTTCCCGCTCAGCCGATCCGTCATACAAATCTCAGGAGGTATCATAATGAAGAAGCTGATTTTCGTGGCGGTCGTCCTGGTCATGCTGATCTCTCTGATCCCCTGGAGCATCGTCAGGGCGGATGAAACGGTATCGTCTCAACAGGAATACGACATTGCCGTCAACAATGGCTGGGTGATCGACCCCATCAGCGGATTCCAGGGCATAGCAAACGTAGGCATTAAGGACGGCCTGATCACGGCCATCACCGCACCCGACCGAAAACTGTCGGGCGCCAGGGTAATCGACGCCACAGGTCTGATCGTATCACCCGGCTTCATAAATATACACGGCCACGGCACCGGCAACGGCGTCGCCGCCGAGCTTTATCTACGGGACGGTATCACAACAGAGATATCGGGCAACTGCGGCATGACGACACTGGGAAAATCCACCAAAAACCCAGTACCTTTCTCCGAGGAGACCAAGGACGCCACAACTTTTTCCGAGATTACACAGGTATGGGAAGACCAGGGGTTGCTGAACAACGTCGCTTCCTACACCGGGCATAATACCTATCGGACGCTGGTGGGCATTACCAACCGCAGAACCCCGGCCACGCCCGATCAACTGGAGAAGATGAAGGAGATGCTGCGCAAGGATATGCAGGAAGGCGCGCTGGGAGTAACCTTCGGGCCATACTACGGTCCGGGCGCCACCTACGAAGAGATGCTGGCGCTGGCTAAAGTGGCGGCGGAATACGGCGGAGGTTCCGCGGCACACCTGAAGGAAGGCTTCACCGCCAAAGGCGCGGTGGACTCGGTCAACCAGGGTATCAGCATCTCGAGGGATGCCGGTATACCATTTATCCTCTCGCACGTCAGCCAGTGTCCCGCATTCGTCCCACGTAGCTCAGGCCCGATTTTGGATGCCTTCTACGCGGCACGTGCCGAAGGATTGAAAATCGGCATGGACGCGTATCCCTACGACACAACGGCGGTCATCACCACCTCGCCGCTGTTCGAATATCCCATCGAATTACTGCTGGGTGTAGTAGAATCGCCTATGACGGATTTCGCCGTGGCCTATCCAGTGGTGATAGACGGCAAAACGTATATGGAATCCGAGCAGAAGTATGAGAGCATCGACCAATTCAAATACGTGCTCAAGAAAGCCCAGACGGGGGAGATTATTGATCCCAAGGTAATGGTGCCGTTTTACAATCCCCCGGGTAAATTCGAGATCTGGATGAACAACCGCTATTTAATGATAGAGAACGACGGCTACGGCTGGTACAACGAAGAAACCAAGGAATTCGTGGGCGATCCCATCAATGTCGGCTCCTTCGCCAAGTTCCTGGGACAGCGAGTGCGTGACGAGGGCGCCTGCGACTGGAGAACGGCCATAGCCAGGGTGTCCACCGATGCCGCCTGTTTCCTGGGCCTGGAAAAGAAAGGGCGGGTGCAGGTAGGCTGCGACGCCGATCTAACGCTGTTCGACCCCAAAACGATCAAGGACAGGTCCACCTACAAGGATATCGGGCAGCCCTCAACGGGCATACCGTATGTAATCGTTAACGGCGTACTGGCTGTGGATAATAACCAGGTCACAGGCGCAACTGCGGGAAAGATCATCAAGCGCACATGGAAGGTTCCTGGCAACTATGCACACCTGGGTGCACCCCCTACCAGCGACGTGAGTGTGCTCAATCCCAAGGCGCCTTAGCGCAAAACCATATCCGGTTATAAGGAGAGATGGAATGAAAAAGACGTGGAAGCCCATAGCTGCAGGGGTATTGGAGATAATCGCCGGAGGCCTGTCCGTAATCACGGGCTGCGGACTTTACATGAGCGCCACAGTTGCCAATTTCCTGACCACGGTGCCACCGCTGATCTATTCCATACTTACCTACCCTGTGTTACCTCTGATCCTGCTGGGACTGCTGGCCATCGCCGGCGGAGTCTGCGCTCTGCTGCGCAAGATCTGGGGTCTGGCGCTGGCGGGCGCTATCATTGGATTTTTCGTAGCGCCTCTGCTGTGCCTTTTCGCTATAATATTCACGGCTATCTCCAGGAAGGAATTCGCCTGAGCCGCAGATATAATAATAGCCGTCAAGAGGAGGTGTGATGTCCGAACTCGCCAATGCTATAGCAGACCTGAAGGAAGACGAGGTCAGAAAGATCGTGCAGGACAGGTTGTCCTCGGGGGCGGATCCCATGTCGATTGTGGACGAGTGCCGTCGGGGCATGGATATCATAGGACAGCGCTATAAGGATAAGGAATATTTCCTGGGCGAGCTGATAATGTCCGGCGAGATATTCAAGGAGGCCATGGCTGCCATCGAGCCGAAGCTGAAGGCGGGCCAGGCCGGGAAGATCCTGGCAAGGATGGTGATGGGCACGGCCAAAGGCGATATACACAACATCGGCAAGGACATCGCGGCCACACTGCTCAGGGCGGCCGGATTCGAGATCTACGACCTGGGCACGGACGTGGCGCCCGAGGCATTCGTCAGCAAGCTTCAGGAGACTGGCGCGTCCATACTGGGCATCTCGGGCATGCTCACGCCCTCCTTCGAATCCATGAAGCAGACTGTCCAGGCGCTGGAGGCGGCAGGACTGCGCGAAAAAGTTAAGGTCATCATCGGCGGAGGCATCGTGACCGAGATGGTGCGCAAATACGTGGGGGCTGATGCATTCACGGACGACGCTCCCGAAGGCGTCGACCTATGCAGGAAGATGGCCGGGGTAGTGTTATAGATGATCAAAGAGACCATGACTGCCACCGAGCGCACCTGGGCGGCCATCAGGCTGGAGCCGTGCGACCGCATACCCGTGGCACCGCTGATGGACGTAATGTTCCCCTCCCGCCACAGGGGCATGACCGTGGCCGAGGGCATCGCGCACCCGCGCAGGGGCTTCCAGGCTATTGTAGACACCTTCGATGACGTGGGCGGCTGGGACGCTATGATACTTCCGGGGTACAGCCTGCCCATACCCGACAGCATCGCGGCGGTGATGCAGGTGGTCATCGGCGACACCAGGTATCCCGGCAAGGAGCCCGGCTTCGACGACAACTCTTCGCCCCAGTTCATTGAGAAAGAACTGCTTACCATCGACGATTATGACCAGATAATCAATCTGGGCTGGACAGGCTTCGCCGAGAAGAACCTGAGCCGCTTTTTCCCACTGGACCCCGAGCTGCTGCTGGCCTGGACCAGGAGACAGCTGGAGCGCTACAAGACCGAGGGTGAAGTATGGAAGGCGCGCAACATTCCCTCACTCTGCGGCGCCATTGTGATGTCGCCGCTGATGTTCCTATCCACCAGGAGATCGCTGATACCCTTTACGCAGGACCTTTACCGCATACCCGACAAGGTGCAGGCTGTGATGGACGCCATGCTGGACGACCTGATCAAGTTCCCCATTCAGGCGGCGCGTGCCACCGGCATACCGGGTGTGGAGCTGATACTGGAGCGCGGCGGCTGCTTCTATTACCCGCTTAAGATTTTCGAGCGCTTCGAGTTTTACTATATGAAGAAGATGGTGGAAGCCTTCGCCGCGGAGGGGTTGATCACAGTGATGCATTTCGATCAGGACTGGACGCTCAACCTGCCCTACCTGCTCGACCTGCCGAAGAAGATGTGCGTCTGCGAGCTGGACAGCACCACGGACATATTCAAGGCCAAGGAGGTGCTCAAGGACCATATGTGCATCATGGGGGACGTCCCCGCCTCGCTGAGCAGCATCGGCACCCCCGCCGAGATGACCGCCTACTGTGAGAAGCTGATCGACCACATCGGCAAAGGCAGGACGGGCTTCATACTGAGCACCGGATGTACCATACCCTTCGATACCAAGTTCGAAAACTTCCAGGCCATGATCGATTCGGCCAAGAACCACCTGCCGGCAAATTAAATGGCATTGTGATAGGTCACTGTAACAATATAGAAAGGGAGCACTACCGATGTATAAGGCATTGCTGATAATGTTGATCTCGCTGGTACTGCTATGGGCCTGTGCACCGTCCCAGCCCACTGCACCCGTTGCACCTGCCGAAAAGACTCCACTCGCACCTTCCAGGCCTCCGGCGCAGGTGGAAACCATACCCCTCACGGAGGAGGATGTCGCCGCCTCGTTCAACCTTCCCTATATATCATTATTCACCGTGCAACCTGTCAACACGGTTGCTAATTATCCTGCCACCCTCAAATGGGAGGTAAGAAACGCGACCGACGTGGTGATCGAGCCGAATATAGGGATCGTGGAAGCTGCGGGATCAAAGAACTTCATGACACCATTGGGAAATACCACTTACAAGCTGATAGCGACCAACGCGCAGGGTTCGGTAGTTGCCACAACCATGCTGACTATCTCCGGCGCCCTGCCCAGCCGCGACGTGCCTGTTATAAAGCAGTTCACGGCACGACCGCATATAATTCAGAAGGGTGAAAGCTCAACGCTTAGCTGGAATACCATGGCTGCTTCTTCCGTCACACTTAACGGCGCCACCGTACAGGCGGAGGGCAGCATGCAGGTCACTCCAGCCGAGACGAGCATCTTTACATTGATCGCCACAGGCACCGACGGCACGCAGTACCAGGCGGTAACAGTGAACGTCAGGTAGCAGGCCTCTTCTTATTCCGGCTCAGTCGGACTTCATCATCAGAATAACACTGGAGGCGGCCTTAAGCATCCTGTCTATATCGTCCCGCGTATGCGCCAGCGTAATAGAGGGCGCACCGGTGGGGCTCATGAAAATGCCGTGCGCAATCATACCTATGCAGAAATTCAGCAGCTTGATCAGATCCTCACTATAGAAGTCACGCGAGTTGCGAGGTGCCCTGTCGCTGAAATGCGGCCAGAACCCGCGGCTATAGCCCATCAACTCGCCGGTGACCGTGCACAGCATGCCGGCGTCATCGAATGTCTTCTGCAAACCTCGGCTTGCCAGCGATGCCAGCTCCTGAACATGTTTGTAGTATTCCCCCTTTTCAAGCTCGGTCAGCAGCGCCAGTCCGGCAGCCACGCTGACGGGGTGTCCGGAGGTAGAGCCTGCCACGCAGACCTTATCGTGCATCCTGTCCATGCAGATGCAGCTCATCACGTCTCTCCTGCCACCCAGCACGCCCATGGGATATCCCCCACCCACAGGTTTGGCCAGAACGGTCATGTCGGCGGTTATTCCGTATATCTCCTGGGCACCGCCTGGCACCAATCTCAGGCCGGTGACAACCTCGTCAAAGACCAGCAGTATGCCATGTGCGGCCGCAATGTCCTTAATAGCTTTTAAATAGTCTTTATCGGCCGGAATCATACCGCCATGCACCAGCACAGGCTCAACCAGAATCGCAGCCAGTTCGTCGGCATGCCTTTCGATAATCCTCATCGAATCTTTACTATTGTTGAAAGGGAGTATCACGACCTGTTCCAGCATGTGGGCAGGCATAGCCGTATGCCATGGCATACAGCTTGGCTCATTGGCAGGTCCGCAGGCCGGACCTGACGGCTCAATGGAGACGAGCATCTCCTGGGCCTGCCCGTGGTAACCGCCCTCGAATTTGGCAATTTTACCGCGACCGGTGAACTTGCGAGCCAGGCGGATGGCGGCCTGGTTGGCCTCACTGCCGCTGGGCAGGAAACGTATCATCTCCATACCCGGCATAAATTTGCGGAGCAGTGAAGCCAGCTTTATCTCATTCTCACAAGCCACGGAGGCAGGCACCCCAGCCTTCAGGGCAGACTCGACCGCCTTAAGGATCATGGGAGAGCGGTGGCCCAGCATGACTGTACCTGCACCGCAGAAAAAATCCACGTACTCATGGCCGTCTACGTCATATAGCTTCGAGCCCTGTGCACGCTGCATGTAAACCGGATATGGCCAGTAGCACTGCATGTCCCCACCACCACCATCTGGCAGCACCTGACAGGCGGACTCCCACAACGCGCGGGATTTCGCTGTCCGCGAAAGGAAAAGCTCCAGTATGCGTTTGTTGAAAATTTCCATCTTTATTTACCTCCCGCAGAACCGAGCCTCTTGGACACCTACGGCACGGAGCTCCAATCGTAGACAACGCCGTTGGCGATGGTGTATGACACCCTGCGCATGGACTCCAGGTCTTTGAGCGGGTTCCCGTCCACGATGATTACATCGGCGCGCTTACCCGCTGCCAGGGTTCCGGTGTCCTTCAGCCCGATCAGCTCCGCATTGCCGGCGGTTGCCCGGCGCAGCACCTCGGCTGCGCTGACGCCCAGGCCGTGCGTAATGACCATCTCATTAACGATGGAGGACATTGGACTGAAAGCGCCCGAGTCCGTTCCCACACCCCATTTCACGCCTCGTTTGAGGACTATCTTGAAGCTCTTCTTCTTTTCCTCGTAGACGAATTTAGCCCGGTCGCTCAGCCCGGGCAGCCCCAGGTTGGCGATGGCGGCATAGACAGAGAAGGTGGGGACGATGAAGGCCTTTTTCTTGAGCATGATTTCGGCCACCTCCTCATCCAGCAGCGAACCGTGCTCGATAGACGTGACGCCTGCCAGCAGCGCCTCCTTCATGGCGCGCTTGGGATGCGCATGCGCGGCCACCACCGTGCCGTTGTCCTGCGCCACACCTACAGCGGCCCTTATCTCATCCATGTTCAGTTGAACAGCATTTATGGATTCGTCCACTCGCTCGACGCCTCCGCTGCACATGACCTTGATAAAATCGGCGCCCATCTTGATCTGTTCGCGCGCGGCCTTGCGCACCTCGTCAGGCCCATCAGCCTCGCGAGATACATAGAAGATGTGCCCGCCCGTGGTTGAGATTACCTTGCCAGAGCAGAGCAGGCGGGGTCCGGGAACCTGTCCTGCAGCTATGGCATTGCGCAGGTCGATATCTGTAAAACAAAATCCCCCCATATCCCTCATAGTGGTAATGCCCGCGCGCAGGGCCTGCCTTGCCAGGAACGCACCGCGCATGATAGCCTTGCCCGCGCCCGCAGCGCTAAGCAAAGCCGGGTCCTGGTAGACGGTCAAATGCGTATGTGCATCGATAAGTCCGGGCATGACAGTCTTGCCGGCGGCGTCAATAATCTTCGTCACGGACGGGATGGCGGCGCGCCCGCCGACAGCCTTGATGCTATCCCCCTCGATCAGCACATTCCCTTTGACCAGCTTTCCATCGGACATAAAAAGGTCGCCGTTTTTAATTGCCAGCATAAATCCCTCCAGGCAATATTTATCATCGAAAACATCCTGTTGCACACGACCTCTATTCGCGTTAGATAATATCGAAACGGCCCTGTATTCATCAAATTTGAGCCTAACAATCACAAGTCGCTAGGCGGACTGCAGGGCCTCTCCATCACAGTCGGATTATACCTTATTATCGTTTACGCATATCTAAAATTAAATGAAAAACAGTTAACCGGACTATTGTACTATTGACATTTATGTGCAATGTGTTCTATCCTGCATGAAAATCATAAAGGGAGGACTGCTATGCAAGCATACTGCATGAAATGCCGCAAAATGAGAGAGATCAGTAATCCCAAAGCCGTTAAAATGAAGAACGGCAAACCCGCAACCAAGGGAACCTGCGCTAAATGCGGGACCAAGGTTTACAGAATAGGCAAGAGCTAAATTCCCAACGGCCGAGTAAGCGGAGCATTTATAAATTTATAAATGCTCTGCTTATCCCAACTACTTTATATCGTCGATAGCAGTCATTCTGCGCTGAAAAGCCCGGCAGATAGTTCGCCTGTGCCGGTCCGCAAAATTGTCTCAATAACAGGCTATATGTGAGGTTCGCCGGATTTAAAGCCCCTTTAATATCCTTCCGGCTACGGCAAGCTTTTAGGAAAAGCGTAATGAAATCACTTTTCACTATCGCAGCGATCATACTTGCGCTGATGGCGGGACTTGCCGGATGCGTCGTACCCATCACTCAAACACAGCAGCCCGAGCCGTCACCGGCCGTCGTGCCGCAGGCCGACATCAATTTAACCATCGGCAGCCCGACCGGCCAGACCATACGTCCCCTGCTGGGCGTCAACATAGGCCCTATTCCTGCCGGCACGGACCCTTCCAACGCCGATCTGACGGCAGCCTACAAAGATATCGGGGTAAACCTCATCCGCACCCACGACTACTACGGACCGCTGGATATGAGCGTAATGTACCCGGATATGACAGCTGACCCTCTGCTGGTTAATTCCTACGATTTCAGCCGCAGCGACGATGTCTGGAGGTCGATCGTCTCCGGTGGTTTTGAGCCATACCTGCGCCTGGGCGACTCGTATAATAACTCCAGGCCTCCCTCCAACGCTGCCGAAAGGTCCAATTGGGTCAAAGCAGGGCTGGAGGTGATAAGACATTACCGCACAGGAAGGTGGAATGGCTTCAACACCCTATTCCGCTATGTCGAGATCTGGAACGAGCCGGACAATGCACAGTTCTGGCCCAGACCGCATACACCGATCGAGTATTTCCAGCTATATAGCGATACAGCACTGGCCATAAAAAGCCAGTTCCCCGACATCAAGGTGGGCGGTCCGGGTGTGACGCCCGCCGGATCGCTGACGCCCCAGGGAAGGAAATGGGTGCAGGACTTTTTGGCCTTCGTCAAACAGAGCGGTGCGCCGCTGGACTTCTTCTCCTGGCACATGTATTCCAATAGTCCTCAGCAATACTCCGAGGCCGCCGCATTCTATCGCTCCGCGCTGGACGCCAGGGGTTTCACGGGGACGGCCAAACACATAACCGAATGGAACACGGAGATAAAGCGCAGCCAGGAGAGCAGTTCGGATGCGGTCGCGTTGCGTACAGGCGCCAAAGGGGCCGCGATTTTAAGCGCATGCTGGATCGAGCTGCAGCGGCAGAACGACCTGGAGGTCTCCACCTTCTATCGCGGCCCGGACCCCGATATCAAGGCGCCCACCTTTTACGGCCTATTTTACGCCGATGGCAGGCCAAAGGCCATCGCATCGGCTTTCTCACTCTGGTCCAGAATGGCCGGCTATACGCAGCGGCTGGACACGCAGATGCCGCAGAGCAGCCCGCTTTACGTGCTGGCCGGAAGAAACGGCGCCGGGCAGACAGCCATGCTGATTGCCAATCCGGGCGCCACATCGATAACGCCGCTCATCAACTTCTCGGACGGGCGCCAGATCAAGCAGGTTTCACTTTACAGAGTCAGCGGTTTCGACCAGAAGGTGCAGACGATATCGCAGGCCGACACCGTGCTGGAGATAGGTCCAGAGAGCGTACAGCTTCTGGTTATCGATTAGATGGTAGGATAAGTTGTTCTGCTGCCTGGATTTAACATCGACGAGGCGCGGTGCTAATATAGTCTTAACGGTTCCGCATATATGAAAAAGACAGTCGCATACTGGAATATATACGACTCTGAGAGCAAGGCACTGATACAGAAAGAGAAGGCCATGACGCACGATCCCATGCCGACTGCGGGGGTTCTGATAATCGGCATACCGGGCAAGTATCACGCAATCGTGAGACATTTCAAATTTAAAGGCATCAGGGACAAGCTGCCCTGCTACGACGTTTACGTATGAAACAGCAATTTATCGTCATCGGTGGAAAAGGGGGGCTGAAGCTGATCAGCTGGATACTAGCCTACATGGTCTGGATATTCATCTTCCTCATCCCCGTCATCGGCATCATACTGATACTCATGTACCTGTCCAAGAACAGGGCGCTGCCTCAGGGCACGGTGGTGATCGACAGGACTGAATCCCAGCACAGGAAGCTTAATTCGGGCCGCTGAGGCGAGGTTTGATGCCATCCAGAATGAAATCGCAGATCATATCCGCGATTTCTCGCGGTGTGAGCCTCCCTCCGGGGGAATACCAGAATACGGTGCGCATGATCAGGCTGGCGATCATTAGAACGGCAAAGCGGGAGTCGAGGTCGGAGGCAAAAGCGCCCGTCTTTTTCCCGTCCTCAACAATGGCGAACAATATTTCACTGTAATAGTCGCGCAGGCCGACAATCCTCTTCCTGTGGACGGGAGAGAGGTGCCTGATCTCCGAATCGTACATCATTTTATAGCGCCTGCCGACGACCAGCATACGCTCCACGTGTATTTCGATGACCTTCCTTAAACGCTCAACAGGATCGCCCCTGCTGTCGGCCACAACAGGTTCCAACAATTCCAGAAAACTCTCCAGTTCCTCCTGCATCGCCTCGTAAAGCAGCTGCTCCTTGCTGCGGAAGTAGTTGTAAAGATTGGCGGCTTCAAATCCACAGGCCTCGGCGATGTCCCGCAGGCTTGTCCCCATATAGCCGTTCTCCCAGAACAGATCGATGGCGACCGAGATGATGGCCGCCTTGTTGGCCGCCTTGTTGGCGGACCTGCTGCCCGGTTTATAGCCGGGCCCTGCACGCTTGACCATGGCAAATTAATGTACATTAACCGGTTATCATTGTCAATAACTTCTTGACAACCATGTTATAATCGAAACATTGGATTAACAACTGTTAATTGAAATAGCCAAAACTTATAAAAACGAGGGGGGTTGTACAATGGCAGATCACTATGGCGCTAAGCCCTGGCTCAAGTTCTACGACAAGCATGTTCCGCCCAATATTGCCTATCCCGAAAAGTCCTACTGGGAGATAGCCAGGGAGGCCTTTACCAGGTTCCCCGACCGGGCGGCGCTGCACTACATGGGGCACACGTTCACGTTCAGGCAGATGGACAATCTGTCCAGCCGCTTCGCCACCTACCTGGTTAAGAACGGCATAAAGAAAGGCGATATCGTGGGTATCAACCTGCCCAACCTGCCCGCCTACTACATAGCTATGCTGGGCATTCAGAAGGCCGGCTGCATACTGAGCGGCGTCAGTCCCCTGCTCACCACGGATGAACTGAGAAACCAACTGAAGGACTCGGGGGCCAAAGTTCTGGTGACGCTGGACGCCCTGATATCGCGCTGGAAGCCGGCGGTGAGCGGCACAGGCGTAAAGCACGTGATCGCCACCAGCATCGGCGACTATCTGCCCCCGCTGAAAGCGAAGCTGGGTAAGATGCTGAAAAAGTTCCCCACCGCCACGCTGGAGCCGATCGAAGGTGTCACTGTAATACCCTTCATGCAGGTCATGCGTAAAACGCCCGCTGATAAGGTTGAGGTCAAGGTTGGTCCGGACGATATTTTCGCCATACAGTACACCGGTGGCACCACAGGCCTGCCCAAGGGCGCAGAGATAACCCAGCGCAACTTCGTATCGCAGGTGACGCAGTTCACCACCTGGGTGGATATGTCAATGGGCGGCGAGGTCGGACAGACGGCCTTTCCGCTCTTCCATATAGCGGGGCTGATGGTGAGCATGTCTCTTTTCTCCAAAGCCGTGCCGCAGATCGCCATCCCCAATCCACGCGACCAGAAAATGATCATATCCACCTTCAAGAAATACCGGCCCGACATCATCGGCAATGTGCCGACCGTTTACCTGGAGCTGATGAAGCTGCCCGAGTTCCGTGCGCTCGATTTCTCCAAGCTGAAGTACTTCGCCAGCGCTGCGGCGCCCTTTCCGCCGGAGTATATCAAGGAGTTCGAGAAGATCGTGGGCGGCGCCCAGCTTATCGAGGTCTACGGCCTGACCGAGACCATGATCATCACCGCCCTTCCACGCAACGGGCAAAAGAAGCCGGGGTCGGCCGGAGTGCCATTCCCCGACACGGAGATCAAGATCGTAGACCCGGCCACGGGCGCGGTGCTCCCCTTCGATGAGCCGGGCGAGCTAATCGTCAGAGGCCCTCAGGTCTTCTCACGGGGTTACCTCAACAAGCCGGAGGAGACCGCCAACGCAGTGCGCGACGGGTGGTTCCACACCGGCGACATAGCGCGCATGGACAGCGAGGGCTACGTCTTCATCGTCGACCGGCTGAAGGACATGGTCAACGTGTCCGGCTTCAAGGTCTTCACGCGCGAACTGGACGACGTGATCATGGAGCATCCCGATGTCTTCATGGGCGCGAGCGTGGGCATCCCTGACCCCGACAGGCCGGGCAACGAGATGGTCGCCACCGCCATAGTCCTCAAACCCGGCATCGAAAAGTCCGATGAGGAGAGGAAACGCATCGTCGAGTACCTGCGCGGGAAGGTGGCGCCCTACAAAGTGCCAAGGAAGCTGGAGTTCATGGACCAGCTCCCCACCAGCGCGGTGGGCAAGGTGCTAAAACGCGAACTGCGCACCGTGTTGAATCCCAAGGCGAAGTGAGCGCTGCGAAAAAGCGCTGAACGATCATTCTGAGCTTGTTATACAGATGCAGTGATGGTCTGCCATGCCGTCGTACGCATGACAATCTGTAGCTAACGGTATCCCATGCCAGGCGGCAGACCATGTGAATACTTAAAACTCACCCGGAGGGATAAATTGAAGGATTTCGAAGTTATCGTCATCGGCGCGGGGCTGGGCGGCATATCGGCAGCGGCATCGCTGGCCAGGGCCGGCAAAAAAGTGCTGCTGCTGGAGAAGCACAATGTGCCTGGCGGCTACGCCACTTCTTTTTTGCGCGGCCGCTACGAGTTCGAGGTCGCCCTGCACGGACTATCGGGGCTGGGGGACGCAGATAACCAGGGGCCCATACTGAAGATGCTCACAGCCAGCGGTGTAGCGCCCAAGGTCGATTTTCTGCGCATACCCGAAGTGTTCAGGGGATATTACCCGGATTTCGAGCTGACGCTGCCGGTCGGGCGTGAGAGGCATGAGGATGCGCTATGCCGCCAGTTTCCCGCAGAGAAGGAAGGCATCCGGAAGTATATGGAAATCCTGTTCGAGTTCGCCGACCAGGCGCTGAAGGCCAACCGCATCGGCATGAAGGCGGTTATGCAGGACCCTGCACCCTTCTCAACGCTGATGACATACTACGGCAAGTCTGTGTCCCAGGTGATCGATCCGCTGATCAGGGACGAGAAGCTGAGGGCGGTACTGGGACAGACCTGGGGGAATTACGCCCTGCCCCCCTCGAAATTATCCTTCCTGGGCTACACACTGGGCATGGCCTCCTACATCAGGTTCGGCATGGCCCACATCAGGGGCACATCGCAGGCGCTATCGCAGGCATTCGTCGACGCCATTGAGGAAAACGGGGGGAAGGTGTGGCTGAACAACGGCGCCAGACGTATACTGACCTCCCGCGGACGTGTGAGCGGCGTCCTGACAGACGACGGCACCGAGCTGTCGGCACGATATGTTGTCTGCAACGCCAATCCGCTGGCGGCGGCTTTACAGCTGCTGGGTCGGGATAAAGTGCCGGGCTGGTATCTCAACCGCCTGGCCGCCTGGTCCAGAGGGGCGTCGACATTCAACATCTACCTGGGTGTGGACTGCGATTCGCGCAAGCTGGGACTGGAAGCGCACGAAAATTTCGTTAACGTATCCTATGACCTTGAAAAGCAGTATGCCTGCATGAAGAGCTCGGTCGATTTCGAGCCGGACGGCATAGCTTTGACTGATTACAGCTTGGGCGACCCGACCGTTGCGCCGGCCGGGGCGTCCTCCATCGTGCTCACCTCCATCGCCTATGCGGACCCCTGGCTGAAGCTGAGTCCGGCAGAATACCAGGCGGCCAAGAACACTCTGGCGACAAAGATGATCAAGACCGCCGAAAAGGCGGCGCCGGGACTGGGCAAACATATCGAGGCTATCGAAATTGCCACGCCCCTGACCAACATCCGCTATACCGGCAATCCCGGCGGAAGCATCGTGGGCTTCGACGAGAACTACCAGGGCACGGGTCTGGACCACCTGCCGCAGCGCGGACCGGTGGAAGGACTGTATTTCGCCGGCGCCTGGGTTAATCTCGGTGGAGGCTTCGAGCCCTGCATCGCCTCTGGCGTGCTGGCCGCACGCCAGGTTATAAAAGATATTGAGAAGGGCGGCTGGGAGGCCGCAGATCTGGCGAAGGTGAAGGCGACCGTGGAAAAGCAGGCCCCTGGCGCTCATGAGCTGCGAAGTCCGCTGACCGGACAGGCCAGGGCTGTCGGCGCGGTGCATCCGGAACGTCTTTCTCTAAAGGTGAAGGAGATAATCGATGAGACGGCCAGCGCCAGGACGCTGCGCATGGTCTCGAGCAACGGCAAACTCCCCTTCTTCAGGGCAGGTCAATACATAAACCTCTTTGTCAGGGTGGGGAAGGTGCTGACCTCTCGGCCTTACAGCATCTCGTCCGCGCCGGGCAAGCCGTATTTCGACCTGACGGTACGCAGGGTGGAGAGGGGATTCGTCTCGGACTACCTGCTGAAGAACGCGAAGGAGGGAGACGGGTTCGAGTCCACGGGACCTTCGGGCAGCTTCTATCATGAGCCGCTGATGGACTCGAGCGACCTGGTCTTCCTAGCGGGCGGCAGCGGTATCACGCCCTTCATGTCCATCATCCGGCAGGCAGCGTCCAAAAACCTGCCACTGAGGATACACCTGCTCTACGGCAGCCGCAGGCCAAACGACATCATCTTTAAAAAAGAGCTCGACCGCATCGCGGCCCGCAATCCGAATATCAAAGTCGACTACATCATCAGCGAGCCGCCGTCGAACTGGAAGGGGTTGAAGGGCTTTCTGGATAAAAAGGCGATCTCCGGCCTGGTGGGATCTATCAAAGAAAAGACGTTCTACATCTGCGGTCCGGCGCCCATGTACACGCTGTGCGAGCCCGCGCTGCGGGAGCTGGGGGTGCCTCTGCGCCGCATCCACAGGGAGGTCTACGGCCCGCTGCCCTGTGTGGCGGACGAAAAAGGCTGGCCGAAGACGGCCGACCTTGATGCCGAGCACACAGTAGTTGAGGAGGGTAGCGGACGAAAAATAAAGGCAAAGGCCGGCGAGCCGCTGATGGTCGCGCTGGAGAGGGCAGGTGTCGTAGTACCCGCCATATGCAGGTCGGGCGAGTGCACAGCCTGCCGCACCAGGCTGGTCTCAGGCAGGGTGTTCATACCGGAGCGCGTGCACCGCAGGCTGTGCGACATCAAGAGCGGGTATATACACCCCTGCATGACCTACCCGCTGAGCGACCTGCGCATCAGGATCCGCTGAAGCGCTTTATTTGCGGGTGCAGTCCAGGAACTTGCTGTCCCAGGCCGATCCGATGAAGAGCCTGCCGTTATAGGCGGCCGCGCAGGTGGAGCCGGACATATCCTTTCCGTCGCTGAGAAATACTTCGGTAACCTCGAACATGTCATTGGCCAGGGGCTTGACCATCATCACCTGTGAGGGAGAGTATTTATCCGGATTTCGCCTGCTCATGTCATAAGTGACCAGCTTGGGTATGCATCCGGCCCAGATATTACCCTCGTTGTCCATGTTAATGTTGTCCACACCGGTCTGCATGTCCAGGTCCTTGACCATCTTCAAGGCCCCGGTGGTCACATCGCGGTCGAACACGCGAATCAATCTGCCGACCGTCGAGGTGACATACACCCTTTTGCCGTCCCTGCTCATGGCGAATCCGTTGGCGCAGGCGATATTCTCGGCCGCCTTCTTGAACGTGCTGCCGTCATAATAGACGACGTTGGATATCGGCAGCTGGAAGTACAGCTCCAGTGCCTTGCCGGTGCGGTCGGTGGCGCCTGAGTCATTGGAAAAATAGAACTGTCTGGGTCCCACGCCCAGTATGTCGTTGGGGGTCGAGATCAGCGGGTCTTTGAACGTCTCCAGGTGCTTGAGTTTTCCCTCGTCGTACTGAAAAATTTCGATGGTGCTTCCCGCTTTCGAATCGCCCACCGGGTTGTCGCTGGCCATGTTTATCACGAACAGCAGGGTCTGGCCCGAAGGGGATTTGTACAGGCTAATGCCGTGCGGATGCAGCGGCTTGCTGAAATCCTGCGTCAGGTTGACCAGTGTGGGTTTCTCCACTGTCAGAGAGTATCCGTATATCGCGCCCTGAGATTCTTCTCCCCGTTGCGCAGCCCTTCTATCCGACGAGGAGATGTAGGCTACATTATTCTCAACATCGATCTCGACGTCCTCCGGACCGGCGCACTCCACCTGCACGACGCGATAATCCGAATGCGGCTGTATCGATTTGAACTCACCCGCAATCCAGAGCGTCCTGACCAAAAACGCCAACAGCAGAACGATTATAACGCCGATGACTATCCCGATTACGAGCAATACTTTTTTAAGCATGACAGCCTCCCTAAATCCTCATTTCAATTTGACGGAAACAACGTCTTGATAACAAAAAGCCCGGCGGCCCGGACATACTATTATTATAACATTATGATATTACCTCATGTCAATCTATCCGGAACAGGTGGACGGTAAGCTTAGATCCTGCAATAAAAA
>DAOUFT010000144.1:0-16650 GCA_034429855.1 Dehalococcoidia bacterium | reverse complement strand
CACGATGTGAGAGGCTATCCTACATCACGCAAAGACGAGGTGGACCCGCTGATTAAACGGCTCTTTTCAAAGATTTCGAAGGATTTGGAACGACTTCAATGGTACGACGCGTATTTTACCGATGACGCTGTGGTGATGGTGATTGCCTATGGAAGCGTTGCCCGCGCGGCGCTTCAGGCTGTTAAACAGGCTCGTCATAATGATCTGAAAGTCGGACTGGTGAAATTGAAAGTGCTTTGGCCATTCATGCGCCAGACCGTGGCCGCGGTGATGGAAGGCTGTTCGAAAGCACTCGTACCCGAGATGAACATGGGCCAGATCTCTCGCGAAGTAAAAAGAATTAACCGGGGACAATACGAAGTGTTCACGTTAAACAAGGTCGATGGCGGATTGATTAAGCCACAGAATATTTTAAGGAAGATCAAAGAAATATACCCATGACAGAGACCGCTCATCCCATACACAGGTATCTCCGTTCCAGCAAGAAGTTTCCCCATATCTGGTGCCCGGGATGCGGTGTTGGTATTTTTGAAAATGCACTCATCAGGGCCATAGACCGTAGTGGTTTTACCAGGGATGAAATCGTACTTGTGTCCGGGATAGGCTGTTCCAGCCGGCTGCCGGTATATGTGGATTTCAATACAGTTCACACCACGCATGGTCGTGCACTGACATTCGCCACCGGAATAAAGCTGGCAAATCCAAGGCTGAAAGTGATAGCCATCATGGGTGACGGAGATGCCGTCAGCATCGGCGGGAACCATTTTATACACGCCGCCAGACGCAATGTGGAGATAACGAGTTTTATCGTCAATAATCAGATTTATGGAATGACGGGTGGACAGTATTCACCTACCACACCCCACGGCGTGGTGACGCCTTCCTCACCTTACGGAAATCCGGAGAATAACTTCGATATATGCCTGCTGGCCGAAGCTGCGGGTGCGTGTTTCGTCGCCCGTTCCAGCGTATATCACACGCCGCTTCTGGATAAATTGATAGACAGGGCCTTGCACAAGAGCGGATTCTCGGTGGTGGAGGTGATTTCCCCATGCGTTACCTATAGCAGCCGTTGGATGGGGCTTGTTTCACCGGTTGAAATGATGATGTGGCAAAAAGAGAATTGCATACACTTGGATATGATCAAAGAAATGGACGAACAGGAGCGCAAGGGGAAAATGGCCATCGGTATTTTTACGGATAAAAATAAGCCGACCTACAGCGAAGAATATGCAAAGTTTATCGGATAAAGGGAAAAGGCTCGAGATACGGATCGCAGGATCGGGAGGGCAGGGAGTAATACTGGCAGGAATAATACTGGCCGAGGCAGCCCTCCTGACAGGAAATTATGCGGCGCAGAGCCAGACGTATGGACCGGAAGCACGGGGAGGTAGTTCACGGACGGACGTGATTCTGAGCGACACGGAGATAGATTATTGTTGGAATCTCGGTCTCGGCATCCTCGTCGCACTCACGCAGCAGGGCTATGAACAGAATGCGCAGGATCTAGAAGAAGACGGATTGGTAATCGCGGACGCGGAGCATGTACACGGGGTGCTCTACGGCAGGACAATGTACGTTCCTTTACGGCAAATCGCCCGAGAGGTGGGTGAGGAAAAGGCTGTCAATATGGCGGCCCTGGGCGCTCTGACAGTTTTTTGTCCTTTTGCATCCTATAGTGCGCTGACCGATGTCATAGCAAAGAGGCTACCTTCGGACAGGGTGGATAAAAGCCTGCTCGCTTTTCACAGGTCGATGGAAATGGCCAAGTGTACCAGGCTTTCTCTGCAGGGCTATAGCGAGTTGGTAGAGATATGATGCCATTGAATTTATAGGACGTGATGTTTGACTATTGAAGAGAAATCCAGGAAAAGCTCGCCTCAGGCAGGTAACGGCAATGAGGAGAAACTTCTGTTACCGCTGTCAAGATGGAATCTATGGTATACGATGATAATCATCTACCTGCTGTATTTTCTCGATTTCGCAACCAGGTCGGTGATCAGCCCGATGTTTCCGATCCTAAAAAAGGAGATGGACCTGTCCGACGGACAGCTTGGCTGGCTAAGCACCATCGTGCTGGCCATGGTCTGTCTGCTGGCCATACCGTTGTCGTATTTTATTGACCGCTGGAGCAGGCGGAAGATGATGTCATTAATGGCTATGGTGTGGAGTGCGGGGTCGTTTTTCTCAGGTTTCAGCGCCAATTTCGCGCAGCTTTTAACTACGCGTGCTGTACTGGGTGTAGGTGAGGCCAGCTTCACTTCCGCCGGGCAGGCAATGATCATGGCCACGGTTAAGAAAGCCCGTCGGGCAACCGTGACCGGGATATGGACGACTGCCGCTCCTCTGGGTATGGCATTCGGTATGCTGATTGGGGGGCTGGTGGCCTCCAAATATGGCTGGCAGCCAGCTTTCATAGCGGTTGCAGTACCCGGAATCTTTTTAGGCATACTCGCATGGTTTTTACCAGACTTTAAAAATCAGCTTAAGTCAACTGATTCAGGGGGGGTGCAGAATCAGAACCTGGGCAGTGTGATCAAAGACCTTATCCGTAATAAAACACTAGTGTCTCTGTGCATAGCTTCCGGCCTTATCTATTTCTTCAGCAACACGATGGTTTACTGGCTGCCCACCTATTTTGTCAGGTACATGGGTATGGATGTAGCCAGAGCAGGCGCCATGACGGCCGGAGTGCTGGTGACCGCTCTGATCGCAGGCCCACTTGGTGGATTCCTGGGAGACAGGATTTCAAAAAATAACCCCGGTAATAAAAACCTTCTATGTTGGGCCAGCGCCGTTACCGCTTTAATCACTTTCGTACTAGCAGTGCTGTTTAACGCCTGGCCAATCTTCTTCGTAGTAACACTCTTTATATATCTTTTTATACCTGTTCAGCAGATCGTGTGCCAGGAGATCGTGCCGTTCTATCAGCGGGCAACCGCCTATGGCATGTATGTCTTCTGCATGTTTTTGCTGGGTGGCCTATGGGGCCCGGCCGTCACCGGCATGATCTCAGATGCGGTCAATCTGCAGGCGGCATTCTGGATAAACGGCGCCATACTGCTGGTTGCGTCTTTCGGATATCTGTTGATGTACCGGTTCTATCGCTCTGATCATGAGCGTGCCAGACAACTTGAGGTGGGATCGTAAACTATGATCGTTAGATCAACAATTAGAAGGGAGTAAAGCTATGGTGAAATTCAAGATACTCGGCTTGGTGGGAAGTCCTCGCAAGGGGGCTAATACGTACCGGCTGGTTAAGACTGCATTGGAGGAGGCGGAGACCGTGCCCGGAGCGGAGGTGGAGATATATGAACTGGCCGGCAAGAAAATAAATCACTGCATCGGATGTCATAAGTGCGGGAAGATATTCCGCTGCGTCTTTAAGGATGACCTGATGGAGTATATGGAGAAATATCTTGAAGCCGATGGGATTATCTGGGGCGCTCCGGTCTACCATATGGGGCTTCCCAGCCTGATGAAGGCCGCTATGGACCGGCTTCCCAACATGATGGAGCCGTTTTACATGAAAATGGGGACAGACAAACCCAGATATAGCAAGGTCTGCGGCGTGATGACGGTTGGCGCTCATCGCAATGGGGGTCAGGAGATAGCCCTCAGCCAGATGATCAACAGCTGTCTGCTGATGAACAATATCGTGATCTCCGGCATGACGCTGGCCGGTGCCTATATAGGCGTGGCGGGCTATTCGGGGCAGCTGCCGGACTTTCTGGCCAGGGACAACGTACTGAAGGACGATTGGGCCTTGCTGGGCGCCAGAACCACCGGCAAACGTGTAGCCGAGATGACAAAGATCGTTGCGGAGGGCAAAGCGGTCCTCGACAGCAATGGCCAACTGCCGCAGGAATATAAATACCGGGAAGGGCCTTATAAATGGGTATTGCCGGAGTGATATCGGTGTTCATTTAACGAAATTCTTGCTAATGATTGGAACAAAGGCTTGTGAAAAATCACCTGGAGGTCTAAGCATGAAAGTACTGATAATCGGTGCGGGAATAAGCGGCCTAGCCTCCGCATATTGGCTTCGCGAGGCGGGATATGAGACGGAGGTCCTTGAGTCCAGTGACAGACCCGGCGGCCGCATGGTAACTCTGGAAAGAAAAGGCGACCGGCTGGATGTGGGAGCCCAGTTCTATCACACAAATTTCAGGCACTGTTTCGATCTTATGGATGCAATGAAGATCGGAGGTGAGAAGACCGATGTGACCGGCAGCATGGTCTACCGCCTGCAGGACGGCTCCTTAAAGGAATATCCCAGGGGCACACTTTATATGGATCTGCTGGGTCTGAGTGGAAACCTTAAGCTCTACTGGAATATCTTCAGGCATCTGGTTCTGGGGACGAAGATCGTCCCGTACCATATTCAAGACCCTATACCGCCCTCGGATAAAGTCGCGGTGCTTGACCATTTCAACAAAGAGAGTGATCGCGCGTTGCGGGATTTTCTGATCTTTCCGCTAGCAGTCGGTGCCACCATGGGGCCACCGGAATATATGAGCCTGTATCATTTCATACGGGCGCTGCACACCTTCGCTATCTCGCATCATGTTTGCCTGGCACGGGGTGTCTCATCCCTTGCCGATGAGCTGGCAAAAGCCGTCGATCCGCAGTATGGTTCGCCGGTAAAGCGTCTGGTGATGGAGAAGGGAAAGGTGATCGGCGCGGAGATTCATAACGGACAGGTACGCAAGGCTGACCACGTGATCGTTGCTCTCGACTCTGCCTCGGCGGCAAAGATATTGCCCGACGAGCTGGCTGAGGAACGCAGGTTCTTTGAAGGAATAATGTACTCTCCCTCTCCTATGCCGGTCTTTTTCCTGGACAGGCCGCTGCCCGGGAATGTATGGAACTACTGGAGCGATCCGCGCCTAAAAAGGACTTTTCTCTTTGCTATTGACGAGCGCGCCAAGGTGCCTCAGATGTGCCCCAGCGGCAAGAGCGTGCTCACATTTTGGGCGGTGCTGCCTAATACGTTTGACCTGTGGAAGCAGACGGACGAAGAAATGATTAAACAGGCAAAAGAAGATGCCGAGCTTATGATACCGGGAGTCTCAAAATGGATAGAGGAGGCCCAGGTCGTACGTCTGCCCTATGCAACGGAACAATATCCCCCGGGGGCTTATCAGCGGATCATGGATTTCAAGCACCGGGCTGAGAAACTGGACGGGGTTTCTTTTGCCAGCAGCCTTCTGGGAGGCACAAATATGGAGTCGGCAGCAGCGAGCGGTTTCGATGCAGTCGCGCGCGTGCGCAAAATATTAGGAAAATGAGTGAACCGAGATCGTGCGGTCACTCTTTCAGGTAAATAAAATAAAGGAGGTTAATAGATTGTCGGAACAACAATCAGAGTATCCCGTTGGAAAAGGTCGCGCTCATTACTTTTTTATTCTTTTCTTTCTTGTATCTACCGTTGACTACCTCGACCGCATGGTCGTAACCGCGCTCTTTCCCTTCATGAAGGCTGAGCTTGGAGTTTCGGACACTCAGCTGTCCCTTCTCGTCTCTGCCATTTTCTGGTCGGTAATGGCTTTTTCGGTTCCCATAGCCTTTCTGCTGGACCGCTGGAGCAGGACCAAAGCCGTGGGACTCTTTACTAACGGCTGGAGTATCTGCTGTGCTGTCATCGGAACGTTAAAAACATTTCCCGCCATATTTTCATTCAGATTATTGATGGGCATCGGAGAGTCATCTTACAGCACTGGTTGCACCGCTTTGGTGTCTGCATATTATCCCGAGAGGCTGCGCGCGCGCATGAACGGCATATTGACGGCCTCCGTGCCCGTGGGCGCCGTGCTCGGAACGATAGGCGGCGGCATTATCGCGGAGATGCTGGGATGGCGCTATGCCTTCGGTATCGTGGCCATACCCGCCTTTATCATAGGCTTGCTGTTCATCTTCACGCTCAAGGACTATAAATCGGTCGACCTGACCAAAACGGTTGCCGCCGGCATAGATGCCGGGAAAAAGGTCAAGATGAAGGTCGTCGATATCGCCAAAGACATATTCAGCAAACCGTCGCTGGTCATGAACTTCATGGGTTTTGTTGGCAACGTCTTTGTGCCCACTGCACTGATGACATGGCTGCCGACCTACTTCTACAAACTGATGGACAAGCCCAATATGGAGACGGCCGCCATGCAGACGGCGGGCATATTCATACTGGCCGTTGTCGGCGCCCCTATCGGAGGTATAGTAACCGACGCCATACGCAAACGCGTCAAGAGGGCCAGGATGATTGTTCCAGCCGTTACATCGGTAATCGCCGCATCGTTACTTTTTATAGCCTTCTCAATGCCACCCGGAACTTCCCAGTATTTCGTGCTGCTCGGTATGGGATTCTTTGCGCCCTGGTTTTACGGTGGCGCGGCAACGGTGACACAGGATGTAGTGCACCCGGGTCTGCGCGCGACATCCTATGGAATTGCCAATGTTGTCCAGAATCTGCTGGGCGCCTCTCTCGGCCCCATATTTGTAGGTGTAATTTCCGACAGGATCAATCTTACCGCAGGCCTGCAGATGTTGCCTATATTCATGGTGTTCGGCGGAGTCATGTTCTTCATCGGATCGTTCTTCTATCTGAGGGATGTGGACCGCGCCGAGAAAGTGACAGTACAATTCAAATAGTATTTAATATGGTAATGTAGTAACAGTGCTGAAAAATGACGATAACATTGAAAAATTGAATATTGAGTCCTAATCAGGGAGGTGATTCATGACTGCTATCGCGATACTGGAATTGCTGACAGGCGTCGGCCTGATATTGTTCTGGATACTCTTTTTTACCGGAAGCATGGCGCCCAAAAATCCTCCCAAAGGATATCTCGAGTACGAGCATTCCTTTCCGCTGCCGGACGGATTGCTGGCTGTATTGCTGCTGGTGGCGGGGATACTGCTGCTGCTGAACGTTAACCTGGGCAACACGCTGTCGCTGGTAGCGGCCGGCGCGCTCATTTTCCTGGGAGTGCTGGACTTCAGCTTCAATATCCAGAACGGCATATACAAAATATCCACGGGCGACCTTATATCCAATGCCTTTATCAACCTGTGGTGTGTGGGCTTCGGCATCGCCATAATTATCTGCTTAATTTAGTTACTAAATCGATATAAATAATAGGCATGGATATCCATGCCTATTATTTGTTGTTAGTCTGTATCGGATGATTAGTAATTTGCGCTGATAGGTAGTCTACATCGTGCCGTCGCTTTCAGATGATACCGTGATCCTGCGGAACTGGCATTTGGCAACGCCGCAATGGCGGCAGCGGTTGAACCCGGCAGATGATCCTTTAATCCCGATGCCCGCGCATACGGTGACTGATTTTCTGGGAATCATCATGCAAGAGTCGTTCAACCTTACACCGATACTCTCAGCCGGGAGTATACCGAAAATAAGACGTTGATCGTTCAGGGGCCAGTCAAGATAGCCGGGATTAAGCCAGGGACCTGCTTCCTCTCCCTGCTTACCCAACTCCCCACAGGCCATATACTGTACTTGCAATCCTATAAATCCGAGGGCCAGGGTGCCTGCTATATCGAGGCTTAGCGCTTCCATCTGCTGCCCCTTCTGCGTCAAGGCGGATACGCGTTCCTCAAGCTCGGGTCCCAAAGTGTACAGCGCTATTCCCAGCGCCCTGCTGCCTCTCCATAATTCACTGATCCTGCGTCCGATGCTGAGCTGAATCCCGTTCTGCAAGGTGACATTCTCAGTACCCAGCTGTGCGAGAGGGAACTCGCGGTAGATTGCATGCGGCCTGACCAGGCGCTCCGCTTCTGCGGCAGCGGATGAGGCCATATCGACGATGACAGGGCGCGGTTTCCTGGCTGCGCTGTAGCCATGCAGGGACAGTATGAACTGTGGGTCTATCGCGATCTGAAAGCTATCCAGTATCCCTTCAGTCAGCATTGGCAACGCTCTAGATAGTCGCTGAAAGCTGTATTATAATCATTTGACTGCAACCGTTTATGATATAATATCAGCCCCAATCGATATCTACAATGCATGTCAATAAAGTCGTACTACATTCAGAGAGGTATCCAAGCAGGGATTGTTATCCCTTCAACCTGGATATCTTCAACAAGACCACCTCCGTCGATTTTCATGGCCCAGTCACGTTCTTTGCTGGCGAGAACGGGACAGGCAAGTCCACGCTGCTGAAAGCCATATGCCAGAGATGCGGCATACACATCTGGGAGGATACCGACGGCGCGCGCTATAAATATAATCCCTATGAGGGTCGCTTTCATGAATATATCGATGTGGAGTGGGAAACCGGTCCGGTGTCTGGATCGTATTTCAGCTCGCAAATCTTTCACGATTTTGCCCGCTATCTGGATGAATGGGCGCATGCGGATCCCGGTATGCTCGAGTATTTTGGTGGGGATTCCCTGCTCACACAGTCCCATGGCCAGTCGCTTATCTCATTTTTCACTTCGCGCTACAAGATACAGGGCGTTTACTTCATGGACGAGCCGGAAACCGCTCTTTCCCCCAAAAGTCAGCTCAAATTGCTTAAGCTGTTAAAGGAGATGAGCACAGATGGACATGCGCAGTTCATTATTACCAGCCACTCTCCTATCCTGCTTGCCTTTCCAGGGGCGGTTATCTATGATTTCGATAGTGTGCCCATCAGGCCGATAAATTATATTGATACGGAATACTATCAGATATACAAAGATTTTATGAACAATAAGGACGACTACCTGGCGAGCCTGTGAATAGGCAGCGGCAAAGGAGATGAGCGTTATGAGTGAGATCAAACACAGGGTATTCGACGCCATCGGCAATACGCCATTGGTGGAGCTTGGGCCTCTGGACGGGATTAATCCGAGGGTTAAAATACTGGCCAAGCTGGAGGGGTGTAATCCCGGCGGTTCCATTAAAGACAGGCCGGCCTATTATATGATTAAAAAAGCCGAGGAAAGCGGACAGCTGACACGGGACAAGATCATCGTCGAGCCCACCTCGGGCAATACAGGTATCGCACTGGCCATGATAGGATCAGCCAGGGGCTACAAAGTGAAACTTTTTATGCCGGAGTGTGTCAGCACGGAGCGTCAGATATGTCTTCAAGCCTTCGGTGCCGAGGTTGTCCTTACTCCGGCCAAGGAAGCCACCGACGGCGCCATCCGGCGAGCCCGCCAGTTTATCGAGCAGGAGCCGGGCAGGTATTTCATGCCCAACCAGTTCGACAATCCCAACAATCTTCTCTCACACTACGAAACCACCGGCCCGGAGATATTCGCGCAGACCAACGGCCAAGTGGACGTATTTGTCGCCGGGCTGGGCACGTCGGGTACGCTGATCGGCACCGGTAAATACCTGAGGGAGAAGATACCCGGAGTACGCATAGTAGCTATTGAGCCAACCGAGGGCCATTCCATACAGGGCCTGAAAAATATGACCGAATCCATTGTTCCCGGCATCTACGACACCAGGGGATTTGATGATAAGATCGTGATGGAGGATGGGGAGGCGTTCGAGATGACCAGGATATTGGCCACCAGGGAGGGGATCTTCGTGGGCATGTCCAGCGGAGCAGCTGTAGCCGGCGCGGTTCACATTGCTGAAAAAATGGACAAAGGTAATATCGTTGTTATTTTGCCCGACCGCGGCGATCGCTATCTAAGCACCACGCTTTTCCGTTCCGTCTGCGCCAAGTGCCCGCCTTAAAGCCGACCGGCCAGCAGGTCGGCGATATGCACCACCTTGATGGGGCTATTCTTTTTATGCAGCCCGCCGCGCAGATGCAGCACGCAGGCCGCGCAGGCGGTTACAACGGTATCTACGCCCGTCGCCTCGATGTTGGCCAGCTTGCGCTGCAGCACGGAGCCGCACAGTTCGGGATGAGATAGCAGGGCATCGCCACCGAAACCGCAGCAGGCGTCTGAGTCGTTCATCTCCACCAGCCTGTAGCCGGCCGCCTCTATCAAACTTCTCGGCTGCTCGAAGATACCGAGGCCGCGTTTTAGATGGCATGGATCGTGATAGGTCACCTTCTTTTCCTGCGTGGGGATTGCTGCAGAATTTATTCGGAGCTCGGCCAGAAGCTGTGAAATATCGCGTACTCTGCTGGAAATGCTGAGGGCCTTCTCATGCAATGCCGGATCGCCTTGGGTAAGGGTGGGAAACTCATTTTTAAGCATTACAGCGCAGCCCGGGCAGACGGTGACGACATAGTCGGGATTGCCGCTTGACAGCGCCTCAGTATTGTGCCGGGCCAGTGCCAGTGCGGTGGTGGAATCTCCCGCGAAGAAAGCAGGTGCCCCGCAGCATGCCTGCTCCTGGGGATAATAGGGGGGCAGATTGCTTTTCTCCAGCAGGCGCATGACATCTTCGCCGAGCTCCGGATAAGCAAAGGACGTCACGCATCCGGAATAAAAGGCTACTCTGGGCGATTTGTTTTGAGCAGGGGATGAGAATTCTGCAAGGCGGCTGCGCAATAGATTTGTATTAAGCCCTGGCAGACTGATGGTATCGGTGATTCTGCCCAGAGGATACGGCAGCCTATTGATCATGGAGTCGGAGTCGAGGAACGGCCCCTGCAACTTCGCGCAGATTCTGATAGCACTTTCCAGACGGGCGGGATGCTTCAGCACCATTTTGTAGGCCAGCCGTTTAGTGATAGGAAGCCCTTTCTCATGAACATGGTGGGCTCGCATCCTCCGTATCAGTCCCGGTATATCGATGCCCGCAGGGCAGACGGATTTACAGGACATGCATCCCAGGCAAATCTCGGAAAGCTCGCGCGAACGTTCGAGGTCGTGATAAAAGGCTGTGAGTATGGTGCCTATTCCGCCCTGGTATACATGTCCGTAGATCTGTCCAGAAAGCGACGCGAAGACAGGGCAGACGTTAAGGCAAACACCGCACTTAATGCAATAAAGGGCTTCTCTGAAGTCGTTTGAATCCCGCAGGCGGCTGCGCCCGTTGTCGATCAGCACAATGTGCAGCTCACGCGGGCCCTGGCCGCCCGGCAATTGCCTGCCGGAAACCGCGCCGGCCCGTCCCGTACCTGTTATGAATGAGGTATAGACGGTCATCTTGGTGCCCACGCAGCTTCGACTGAGCAGTCTGAGTACGGCATTGGCGTCCTCAAAATTAGGCATAATCTTTTCGATGCCCACGACGGCAACATGCAGCGGGGAAAGAGTGGTCACAAGCTGGCCGTTGCCCTCGTTGGTCAGTATTACGATGGTGCCTGTCTCGGACAGGGCGATGTTGGCGCCGGAGATGCCCATCTCCGCATCGAGATAGGACTGTCGCAGTGATTCGCGCACTGTATCCAGCAGGGGTTGGGATTCCGTACTGACCTGCTCACCCAGCAGCTCCGAAAAGAGGGATGCGATCTGCTCGGTCGTCTTATGTATGGCGGGGCCGACAATGTGGGCCGGTTTTTCACCGGCCAGCTGTACTATCCTCTCGCCGATGTCAGTTTCATCAACCCGTAAACCCAGACGTTCCAGGTGGTGTCTCAGACCGATTTCCTCGGTCAGCATGGACTTGGATTTGACTATGTGCTTTATGCCGCGCTTCTGAGCCAACTCGGCGATATATTCATTTGCCATTCGGGCATTCTCGGCTTCGAAGACAACAGCGCCTGCCGTTGCGGCGCTTTGACTGAACTCTTTAATCAGCACCGGAAGGTCGGCAATAGCCTTTGCTTTTCTTTGGTGCAGATCCTGCCGCAGGGTTTCGAAATCGATGCCGGTCATGCCCATTTGGCGGCCAAATTTGGTCAGCATGGTGAAGCGGCTCAACGCCGCCTGCAGTGTTTCGTCCGCCAGCGCCTGCCTGACCTGCTTTCTGAGTTTTCCCGACATGGACGCCTTTGTATTCTATCTGAGATCAGGGTTTGATTATGAGTATATATTCCTCTGCCGGGCCCTGGGCGCGGGCGAAAATGGCCCCCGGTATATCGGCGGTGGTGTTGCGCCCGGTCAGGTATGTAATGAATGTGGGGACCTTGTGGCCCGGTATTCCTGCGGAAGATCCTTTTATTATCTCTGCTGCGTCCGCCAGGCTGCCGGCTATTCGTGAGCCGTCCAGCAGGGTCAGATGCAGTCTGGGCAGGACTGCCGCCAAGCGTGCGTTGCCCTCATTTTCCAAAGTGACCAGAGTCCCGGTCTCAGCGATACCGAAGTCCGCCTCGGTGATGCCCAGTCCCGCTCCGCTGTAGGCTTCTTTAAGGACGCTGCGGGCAGCCTGTAATAAGGCCTCTGCCTCGGCCGGCAGGTGCCGGCCGAGGGCGGACGATATCAGGCTGGCTAGCTTGTCCATGGGAACATCCTCTCCCCTGGCCAGGCCTGCAGCCCATTGAGCTATCGATGTTTCCATGATTTTAACGCCTTCTTTGGACAGCCTTGCAGCCAGATCGAGACTGTCGGCGATGGGCGATGCCGATTTAACCACGGTGGTTATCGCCTTGTCTTTGACCAGTCCGATGATATACCCGACCGCCTCTTCGGCCGATGACACCTGTTTGATCAGGGCGCCGGTAAGCATAGCTTCGGTTTTAAATTTATCCAGCAATCCGGGCATCGGTTGGAATTATATACGGCGGCCGCGCGCATTGCCAATTGATAATTGAACTCATAATCTATACAATGAGGCACAACGCAGTTGAATATACTAAAACTACATGGGAATAAGGGATTTACTCAGAATATCTGTAGATAACCACGCCTCGGACCTGCATCTGAGGGTGGGTTCGGTGCCAACCGTAAGAATATTCGGCACTCTTATCCCGATACCCGGTATGGACCCGTGCACTCCCGGGGATCTTGAGCGTTATTTCGAGGAGCTCACCACACCCGAGCAAAGAGAAGCCTTTGCAGCACGGCACGAACTGGACTTCGAATACAGCATAAAAGACTACACGCGTTGCAGGGTCAATGTGCTGCAACAGCGATCTACCCTCAGCATTGCGATCAGGATTATCCCCTACAATATACCCAGGCTGGAAGATCTGAACCTGCCCCCCGTGGTGAAAGAATTGGCTATGAGGCGAGCGGGGCTTATACTTATCACCGGCGCCAAGGGCAGCGGAAAATCGACCACTATAGCTGCAATAGTAGAGTATCTTAACCAGAATGCCCAGCGCAATATTATTACCATTGAGGATCCCATCGAGTATGTTTTCAGGAATAAGAAGTGCCTGATAGTGCAACGCAACGTCGGACATGATACGGAATCGTTTGACGTCGCCCTTGTACAGGCTTTGCGCCATGATCCGGATGTGATCGTAGTTGGTGAGATACGCGAGATCCAGACCATGCAAACCGCCATCAGAGCTGCGGAGACGGGACATCTGGTGATGGGCACAATGCATACCATAGACGCAGCCCAGACCATCAACCGAATCCTCGATATGTTCCCCGATAAGCAGCAAGAGCAGATCAGAAACGAGCTCTCTGAGATACTGGTGGCTGTGATCTGCCAGTTTCTCATTCCCACCACAGAGGAAAGCGGCATGGTGCTGGCCTGCGAGGTCATGCTTAACAACAACGCCATCCGCAACACCATTCGTGAAGGACGTATTCATCAGCTTTACGGACAGATACAGATATCACGCAAGGAGGGTATGCAGACGCTTAACCAGAGTTTGAGCGACTTGATATATAAAAAGCTAATAACCCGGGAACAGGCCTTCAAATATACAAATATGATCGATGAACTGAAATCGCTGCAGGGTGCTCCGCGAAAAAGCGGTTAAACTTCCATACCGAACGGCGCCCGGATCATCGTAACAGCGAGAATTAATGCAGAAGCTTCGTCATTGCTTTAACCGTGACACAGTTAAAATGTGTGGTGCATATTCAGACGATAATAATCCGGATGAACAAAGAACTTAACACGAAAATATTTTTAACGGATAGCGAGTTCGGCCAGCTTTTCGGCTCCGACATTGCCCGTCTGGTAGCTATAATGAATGCTACTGCGGCCGATATTTGCCCCCGCTGTAACGGTTACTGCTGCAAGAAGATAGGCTGCCTGTTTTACTCGGAGCACTTTACTACCTGTCCAATCTATGACCGCAGGCCGCGTGAGTGCCGTTACCACTTCTGTAACGAGGTATTCACAGCAGCTCCGCTAACCGGAGAGGAGAAGGATCTAATGCAGCAACCGGTGGAGGATCTGATTTGCGGCAGTAAGAGCGAGATAGCCGGCCTGTTTTTCCTTTTCCCGGAGTTCCCGCTGGACGAAAAGGGACTAACGGCTCTCGGAATCATAAATGAAGTAAGGTGCATCATCGATGCTTTCGAGGGCGGGAAACTGAATCAGGATGAAGCCTTCAGCAGGCTGAGGCAGCTGTGCAGGGATGATGCGGTAATCCAGGCGTAAGCGGCTATTTTTCGATCAGAACCATATCGAAGATGAATTTTTTCACCCTGGCGGCGTATTCGCGGTAGAAGAACGCCGTGTTATCCACGATATATTGCTGCTCCAATCCCAGTAAGATTGAGGAAATCATGGTAGACAGGTAGTGCTCATCGACATCTCTGAAGAGGCCTTTTTCCTTGCCCTCCCGTAGAATCAATGTGAGGCTTTCACGGTATCCTCGGTAGAGCTTGCTAAGAATGCGCTGCATGCGCTCATTGAACTTGATCTGCGTTAAAAAATCGAATGTTACATAAATATACTCGCGCTCGTTTTCCACCAGGTTAAAACCCTGGTCGATGAAAACCCCCAGCTTCTCCTTGGGGTCGTGCTCTCGTTCTAGCGCCCTCTCAAGAGACAGGCGTACATTGTTCTGCATCTCCCTGAGAAGAGTGACCAGCATATTTTCCTTGTCTTTGAAATAATGATGGATGAGGCCAGAAGAAACTCCCGCCCTCTTGGCTATGTCCATCATGGTGAAATTGTAATAGCCTTTTTCTGCAATTATCTCATATGCGGCACGGGTGATCTGTCTTTTTCGGTAGCTGGCTATCTGTTTTCCGCGCTGGCTGCGATTAAGCTTATTGTTCCGCCTGGTGGTCATCCTCGTCTGAAACACCCTGCTCTTTTTTTGAGGCATTTATTACTCCTATTGGTACAGATCAAGATCAAATAAATGGTTTTATAACGATATTCTGCAGTATAATACAAAATTTAGGCTAATTGTTCAATCAATCAATGGATATACCATCGTGGCCAAGGGGCTCCAGGGCATATTAAAACGTGCGAAAGCGCAATATTATACCACGGATATATATGCGGTTGTTAAACTCTGGACATTTGTATATAACGTGTGTAAAAATATGCAACAGGCAGCTTTGCAGCTGAATTCTTTTTCAAGGAGGCATGTGATGAAAAAGATAGCGGGTTTAATGCTGATAGTGGTGATGCTCCTTACAGCTTTCGGCTGCTCGGCGCCGGATGGAAGGCTGCGTATCATTACAGAAGATAATCCGCCGTTCAATTTCGCTGACGAACGGGGCAATATCACGGGTCAGTCGACCGAAATCGTACGGGAATTGCTAAGCAAGACTGGAACCGATGCTACCATAGAACTGATGCCCTGGTCTAAAGGATATGGAATAGTACAGAGTCAGCCCAATACGATGATTTATTCCACGGGCAGGATACCTTTCCGTGAACAGATGTTTAAATGGGTTGGTCCAATCGGATTCGCCGACGAATGGTTCTATGCCAAGCGGGGGTCGAACATCAAGATCAGCTCCCTGGACGATGCCATGAAGGTCAAATCCATCGCCGTTTATAAAGATGATTCAAACCAGCTTTTCTTGTTGGAACACGGTTTCGACAATCTCGATGTGAGCGAGAATGATGTACAGTGCATCAAAAAGCTCATGGATGGCAAGGTTGATTTATGGCTGGGACCGGCCCAGGGGTTTGCCTTTCTGGCTTATGAAGCAGGTGTGAATCCTGCCGAGATGGAGCCGGTTTCATATGTAAGACGTGCTGAGTGGTATATAGCTTTCAACCGCCAGACGCCGGATGATACCATTCAAATTTGGCAGAATGCCCTCGACGACATAAAAAAAACGGCCGGCGACGACACATGCAGCTTGTACGATAATATAATCACAAGCTATGTCTTGCCCCGTTATACTACGGACAGCGTTTCCAAAGATGTTGTTGTCAAGCTTGTAGAGAAGACGTCCGGCGATATCGCAGCCGATGCGGCCGGTACGATTAAAAAGATTAATGCCGGAGAAAATCCCTACAGGGACAAGGACAGGCCTGATCTCTATGTGTATGTCTTTGATAAGTATGTAACGGAGGTGGCCAACGCCAGCAATCCGGCTGTGGTGGGACGTAACCTCAAGGGTGTCCCCGATATGGCCGGCAAACTTTTCAGGGATGCTATCGTGGAGGGCGCGCTCAAGAACGGCGCAGGCTGGGAGGACTACGTATTCACCATGCCGGGAAAAATCGGCCTGTTTTACAAGTCAGTTTATTACAAGCTGGTCATGGGCAGTGACGGCAAGCAGTACGTTGTTTGTGTGGGGCGTTATAAAGAAAAACAGGAGTAGCTTGCTTTCCATATGCACCTCTGTTGTTGTCCAGTGAAAATGTCCCCTTAATTGTTCAGTGATTTTGTCACCCCCTGCAAATATTTGCTTGCGTGTACTGTCGCCAGGGATGGTTTGCAGCCGGTTTATATTTACTCTGCTGTTGTGGCG
>DAOUFT010000143.1:0-6888 GCA_034429855.1 Dehalococcoidia bacterium | reverse complement strand
CATTTTATCTTGACATTCACGTCGAATTAACTTATGCTTAATAAAAATTTACGGACAAAGGATAAAGGATATGCCTGGACCTGGTTTTGAGTGGATCGGTAAGGAAGAGGAGGAGGAGGTACTGGATGTGTTGCGCAGCCGCTGGCTCTTCCGCTACGGAGATGAAAAAAATCCCGCTTTCAAGCACAAGGTCAAAACGCTTGAGCAGATGGTCCAGGATAAATTTGGTGTAAGGCATGCCCTGGCCGTCTCGTCCGGCACGGCAGCGCTCGTTACATCGCTATCGGCGCTGGGAATCGGGCCCGGCGACGAGGTCATCGTGCCCGGCTATACGTTCATCGCCTCCATCTCCTCCGTTATCGTGGCTCGTGCGGTACCGGTTTTAGCTGAGGTGGACCAGAGCCTTACCCTCGATGTTAAGGATGTTGAAAGCAAGATCACACCTCGTACAAAAGCTATCATGGCTGTGCACATGCTCGGCAACCCATGCGACCTCGATAAATTAATTCAGCTAGCCCGAAAACATAACATTACGCTGATCGAAGATGCCGCTCAGGCATTTGGAGCATCGTACAAAGGTAGAAGAGTCGGCACAATCGGAAGAATCGGCATTTATTCATTCAATATCTTCAAGACTATCAATGCCGGAGACGGAGGTATGGTAGTCACCGATGATGACGACCTGTATTTCCGCGCATTCGGGTATCATGACCAGGGCCATTTCCCAAGCAGGGCTGGTGTGGAGATCGGTAACCGTTCCATCATCGGCCAGAACTACCGTATGAACGAGCTCACTGGCGCAGTGCTGCTCGCCCAGTTCCGCAGGATAGACGTCATAACAGAACGCCTGCGCTATCTTAAAAACCGCTTTAAAAGACAGATCGCAGAAAGCAAAGGCCTGTCATTCAGGACCATTAACGATGCCGATGGCGAAAGCAATACTCTGCTTACCGTTTTCCTGCCCTCAAAACAGGCAGCCGAGATTGTGGCGCAGAAACTGAATACCACCACAGTGGCTAAAAGCGGATGGCATGTGTACAGCAATATGGAGCAAATACTGGACAAACGTATGATCACTGATCACGGCTGCCCATACAATTGCCCCTCATATCCCTGTAAACAGGAGTACCGTAAAGGCATGCTTCCCGCAACCGATCGTCTGCTGGAGCGTGCAATCAACCTGTCCGTCGGTGTCGTGGACAGGGGCCTGGGCGCAGCCTTCGGCATCAATCCCCTATCTACCGATGAAGAAGTGGACAGCAAGGCAATGGAATTTAATAAGGCTGTAAATGAATCGATTTAGAATGCAGCCGACGTGTGGAGGGCATACATGATCAATGCGGCCGTCATCGGCACGGGTTATATCGGTCCGCTGACCATCGAAGCTCTGCGCCGACTGGGTTATGTTAAGGTGGCCGGAGTATGCGATGCAAACATGGCTTTGGCGCAACGGATAGCCGCTAGATACAGTATTAATAAAGTTTACGCGCACTGGCAGGATGCGGTCGGGGATAAATCGATCAAAGTAGTGCACATTTGCTCGCCCAACAACCTTCATTATGAGATGAACAAGGCAGTCATCCAGGCAGGCAAGCATGTGCTTTCCGAGAAGCCGCTGGCGATATCGCAAGCGGAGGCTGAAGAGCTGGCCATGCTGGCCGGTAAGACAGGGATCATAACCGGCGTCAATTTCTGTTATCGTTACTATCCTCTGGTGCTGGAGATGGCATCACGGATTCTGTCCGGCCATGCCGGGCAGATACGTATGGTGACCGGCACCTGGTTCCAGGACTGGCTTTCACGTCCCGAGGATTGGTCCTGGCGACTGGAACGCAGTCAATCAGGGCCCTCCAACACCGCCGCCGACCTGGGAAGCCACTGGTTTGACCTGGTTCAGTTCATTACCGGATTAAAGATTACCGAAGTTATGGCCGACTTTTCTACCCTCATCCCTGTGCGAAACAAGCCTCAGCAGCAGGTCATAGCCTTCGAAAAAACTCAAAACCTTCAGTCCAGCCGGGTAAAGGTTGAGCTGGAGGACTACGCTGCCATCTTGTTCCGTCTGGAAGGAGGGGTTCCCGGCTCTTTTACCACATGCCAGGCTGCCAACGGACGTAAATCAGACACCGAGATCCAGGTTTATGGATCCAACTACTCTCTGGCATGGGATCACCGCTGCTCCAACCGGCTGTGGATCGGATACAGGAACAAACCAAACGAAATATTGATCGAGGGTCCCACCCTGCTCAGTGCGGAGTCGGGTTCATATGCTTCACTGCCGGCAGGGCATCCGCTGGGCTATCATGACGCTCTGATGAACCTGTTTAAAGATTTTTATCAGGACGTAACAGCAGGCGTGCAGGACAAGAAAAGGACACTGCCCAGGCCAACGTTTAATGATGGTGTCGAAGAAATGAGGATACTGGAAGCCGTGGTTAAATCGGCTAAAAAAAGAACATGGGTGAAAGTGTGACCTCCATCTGCTGCAATTGTGATTTCACACTTAAAGTGTGGGTAAAATGTCGCAGATAACCACCGTGCTGGGCCCAGTAGCTCCGGGAAACCTGGGTTTCACATCGATGCACGAGCATACCGTATGCAATGCCAGCTTCTTTTACAACAGGTATGCGAATCTAATACCTGCTGATGCCCCCGTTGCGGCTGACGATCCGGTGAAACTGGAGAATCTCGGTGTCTTAAAGCATGCCTACATCCTTTCAAAAGACAACCTTGATATGAGTGATGAAGCATTAATTGAAGCAGAACTTATCAGGTTTGCAGCCTCAGGGGGTAAAGCGATGGTGGATATGAGCGCTCCGGGTTTGCGTTGCAATATTGCGGCGCTTGAGCGTTTATCGCAAAAAACAGGAGTCCACATTATCGCTTCAACAGGTCTTTATCACGAAGACTCATGGCCGGGGCAGTTCAGAGATATGGCAATGAGCGATTACATCAAATATATGTGGTCGGAGATCGAAAACGGCATTGAGGATACAGGTATCAGGGCAGGGCATATCAAAGTCGGCATAACCGATACCGGTATATTCAATGCCGAGCCGTTCAGTGATCAGCAGAAAATAATGCTGAGGGCGGCAGTAAGAACTTCCAACGAGACCGGAATTGCGCTGTCGGTACATCCTCCCCTTGATACCACAGATCACATACGTGAGGTAGTCAGAGTAATGCTCGATGAGGGTGTGAATCCTCAGAAAACTGTGATAGCACACAGTGATCTTTTCTTTGTGCCTCGTGACCTGATGGTACTTATCACTGATCCGGAGTCCTGGAAACTCAATACCGATTTCGCACGGGAGCTGCTCGGCCGGGGTTTTAATATCTCTATTGATTCATTCGGACATTTTCAGGACGGAGAGCCTATCGGAATCGCAGCCGTAGCCGACTGGCAGCGTCTGAGCGGTCTTATCTCGCTTGTTAGAGCAGGATATGCTTCCCAGATCGTGCTTGGTACAGACGTTTTTCTCAAGATACTTACTCGCCGGTATGGTGGTGAGGGATACTGCCGACTGACCGATTTTGTTATACCCTGGCTGCGACAGGCTGGCATTGATGAGTTTGATATACAGAGGATGACTGTGGATAACCCGGCACGTATTCTATCACACTAAAACAGGCAGGAGGTTTGACATGGCTATACACAAGCACCGCTGGCTGGTAGTTGCAACATTCTTTTTCTTCATTCTGTTGCATCAGGCTGACAAGCTATTGATCGGACCTCTTACCACACCCATTATGGAGACCTTCGGCATCAATGAGGCCGAAATGGGCATGGTCTTTTCAGGGGCTATTGTGATAGGCGCCCTTTTCTATCCTCTCTGGGGCATCCTTTTCGATATGTTCAACCGCACGAAGTTGCTTGCACTGGCCTCATTCATCTGGGGAGCAACGACCTGGCTCAGTGCGCTGGCAAAAACATATCCGCTTTTCCTGGTCAGCCGCGCCAGCACGGGCATCGACGATTCCTGTTACCCGGGCATATACAATACAGTCGCAGACTACTTTAAACCCAAGGAACGTGGAAAGATAAACGGTATCCTGGGACTGGCGCAGCCTATGGGCTATTTGCTGGGCATGGTGCTCGGTATCTTCCTGCTGACCCTGATTGGCTGGCGTAATATCTTTATCATCACCGGCGCAGTTGGGATACTGCTCTCATTTGTAATCTACTTCTTCCTCAAAGAGCCGGCGCGGGGAGGCACAGAGACCGAATTTGATGAGACCGGAGCCGTTTCCAGCGTCAAGTTCAACTGGGCAGCCGTGGGCAAACTTGTTAAAAAACCGACACTGATGGCGCTCTATGGTGATAGCTTCTTCGGCGTCATCCCATGGCAGGTTATTACTTTCTGGTTCTTCCGCTATCTGGAAACCGAGCGCGGCTACGCTCCCGAAAGAATGTTTATTGTCATGGTAATCGTGGTGCTGGTGCTTTCTGCGGGCTATCCCATCGGCGGCGCCATCGGCGACAGGCTGTTCCACCACTGGAACAGGGGACGCCTCATCGTCTCGGCAGCCGGCATACTGCTGGGCACGGTATTTCTTGCCATAGCGATTACAACTCCCAATTCACAAACACTCATCTTTGAGATCTCCTTGGGTTTGGCGGCACTCTTTATGCCTATGGCCAATCCCAACGGGGTTGCGACCATGTACGATATCACTGAGCCTGAAGTGCGCAGCACAGCTCAGTCCATCAACAATTTCCTCGAGCAAATCGGTTCTGCATTCGCTCCGGCATTGGCAGGATTCATTGCAGTGAACGCCACACTTGGTACGGCAATATTCGGCATCTGCACCGCTGCCTGGACCATCTGCTTCATTTTTGCCGTCGTCGCTCTGATATGCGTTCCCAGAGATATCAGCAAACTGCGGGCGGTAATGCGCGATAGGGTATCAGCCGCAGCAATATAAATAACTATCTCTGATGATCATTTACACAGCTCTATTACCAGCAGGTCGAGAGCCAGATCGTCCTCGTATTTTCCGGTCTTTATAGCGATATCGGTGTCCAGCAGCGCATGAAATGCCTTGCGCAATCTGGGTATTGTAAATGATCTGGCCTGGCGCAGGGTTTTCTCCAGCGGATATCTGGGATGAAGACCGAGGTTTTCTCGAATTTCCTGCTGGTTACTGTGGCTCAATTCCTTCACCTTAAGAATGACAGTTAGTTGCCTCTCGATCATGGTTAATATCTGCTGCGGCGCTGTCCCGTATTTAAGCATGCGGTGCAGCATTAGCTGAGCATCCTTGATTCTACCCTCCAGCACGGCATCGACCAGCGCGAAGATACTTTCCTCCCGTGCAAAGCTGGATATCTCTCTGACATCGCTGTCGTTTATTTCACGACCCTCACAATAAATCATGAGTTTATTAAGTTCACCTGTCAGCGACCATAAATCCCCACCGATATAATCGGCCAGCAGGGTGACGGCACTTGATGTGATTTTACCCTGATTCCTGGTAGTATAATCTCTAATCCAGGCTGTCAACTCCCTCCCTTTTATCTCATTCATCTGGAAAACGCGGTCAGCAAAAGGCGACAACGATTTCAACAACTGATTAACCGCTTTGGGATCGAGCTCGGCATCGAAAATGACCAGCACAGTCGTTTGCGGCATTGTCTTGATATACTCGACTATGCCCTGCCACTCTTTGAGCGCCGGCCCGACCTCTTCATTACCACCATTCGACCTGTTCTGCCTCTCACCCGGCTGAAAACGTTTTAATAAACCCTCCACAATCACCAGCCTGCCGGAAGCCATAAAGGGGACTACACTGCATACATCCATCAAAGCCCTCGTAGTCAATCTGCGTCCATCCAGTACCGTGGTATTAACCTCCACTATGTCCGCACTGCCCATACCTGCTTTGATCTCATTCAATGCCTGGTGACATCTGTAACTGTCATTTCCATGTATTATGTAAAACATTATCCTCCGATTGGCTGCAGGGTCTTATTGTTCTAATTGCCGTGTCAGACAATAATTGTATAATAAAGGACAAAAATGCAGTACCGTTAAGTGTGGACATGCGGAGGTAATATGCTGGTAAAAAAATTGCTGGGGAAAGTGGTTATCGGTTCTCGGGGAGATAAAATAGGTAAGATGGGCGACCTGGACATTGACATCGTTTCAGGAACCGTAAAATCCGCAATTATAACCGCAGGCCTTGGTACAAAATACAAGATTAAGCTGGACGATATTGTGACAGTGGGAGACACCATCATACTCAGGTTGTCCGGCTCCGATCTAAAAAAAACAACCAATAAGTAATGCTGCGCAGCAGGATAACGGCTCGGATCGACGATTGACCTGCCGCAACGAACAATGATCGAGCGATTCGGTTCTGCCGAGATAGATTCCCTTGAAAAAACTCTACCCAAAGTCGCCCCGAGCGTCCTGAATCCTGCCATCTCTTGATTAAAGACAACTGAAAATATATACTTTTAGTCGATTTCAAAAAACGGTAGATACTTCTCCCAGTTTATACCCCATGCGGCTTCGCCCCCGGAGGATAGTATGGAATTTAATGCTTTCGAAGAACAGGAAGAATTAATCGAGAATTCGATGGACCTCGAGATGATACGCGAGGACCTGGTAGCCGAGCTTAAATCGATCAATGAGTACGAGGCTCAGGTTGAGATGATCGAAAATGAAGATGCTGCCGATACCATAGAACAGATACTGGAAGATAAGAAGACGAATGTGGCAAAGCTTATCCACATTCTGAGCTTACTTGATCCCGTACAGGCGGAAAAACTGAATAAAGAGTTAAGGTAGTGAGATAATGGCACACAAACCAAAGCTAAAGGCTGCTAAAAAAAATCGCGGTAAAACCAAGAGCAGCAAGCGAAATGTGGTAAAGAAAATAACT
>DAOUFT010000142.1:0-25126 GCA_034429855.1 Dehalococcoidia bacterium | reverse complement strand
TCTTATTTTGCGCTGTTAATCCTTGGAAGGGAAGATCTCGTCCATCGCTTCCGGAAAGTACTTCCTGACCATGTCTGCTGTCAGTGCGTTGGCCCTGGCAATCTCACTGTAAAATGCAGCCGATGGACGGGGCCTGCGCTCCTGCGTTTCGGGGTCCACGGCTACCAGCCCGAATTTCATGGAGTATCCCAGGGCCCATTCGAAATTGTCCACCAGCGACCAGTGGTGGTAACCGAGAATATGATGGCCCTCCCCAATAAGGTCGTGCATGGTCCTGACCGCCGTGGCGATCACCCAGGGGCGTAGCTTATCCTCCCTGTCCGGCACGCCGTTTTCCAGTATGAAGAACGGCTTGCCGTATTTTGCCAGCCTCTCAACCACGATCCTGATACCCTGAGGGTAAATCTCACCGAACATCGGTATGCCGTTGGGCAGCAGGTCCCCCGTCCGGTCACTGGGCGGGGCGATGCGGCGCACAAAGCCGGTTTTAGGTTTGGTTATGTCGAAAGCCACGTCCACGCCGCCGTAGATATTCACGCCCACGTAATCCCAGGTATCTTTTATCTCGTCCAGCCGGTTATCGATGCCGCTGAACAGCGGTGCGCGCGTGCCCGTCACCATGTTGATGAAGATATTATTGAAGGAGTCCCTGGCCGCACGCACTGCCAGCCTGTCGAATATCTGTGTTCTGGCGGCGGTGAATATCAGGAAGTGGTTGGCAAAGCTTACGGTCGCCTGCTTCTGCAGGTTGTGGATGATGTGATAGGCCGAGCCGTGGCAGAGTCCCATATTGCCCAGCACTTTAAAATACTGGATCAGGTGATCGTGTAACGCCGGCGGATGGTCCCCGTCCACATATCCCTCGATACCGTAGATATTCGGCTCATTGAATGTAAGCCAGTCGCTACAGTAGTCACTGAGCTCATTTACGGTGTATTTAACAAAGCGCGAGAAGTCCGCCACACAATCTCTGGAGAGGAAGGCGCCTTTTTTCTCAAACCATACGGGGTGGGCGAAGTGGTGGAGACAGACTATGGGGCGGATTCCCCGCTCAACCAGCCCGGTCAGCATCTGGCGGTAACGTTCAATAGCGAGAGGATCGAACAACCTCTCTTCTGGTTCGATTCTGGCCCAGCTTACCGACAGCCGCAGCGAATTCAGCCCCATTGACTGTGCGATGTCGAAATCCTGCTCGGCATTATGCCACCAATTGCAGGACTTTCCGCTGACTTCACCGGTCCTGATCCCGTTGGCCTTTTCGAACTCATACCACTGGGTATTGTAGCTATCACCCTCCACCTGGTGGGCGGATGTGCCGACACCCCATAGAAACTTTGCGGGGAATTTCAGCTCCTGTAAAGAAGGATGTGAACTCAAGGCGTCTTCTCGAGGGCAGCTAGGCTGCCCAGGAATGTTTTTACTCCGTGATCGTCGAAAACTACTATAACATGAAAGTCCTTGTTTTGCCTGTCAACGCGCAATACCCTGCCGGCACCAAAGCTGGGATGCCGGACGATATCCCCCGGTATGAACGGTATATCCATGGTCGGGTCGCTTTTCTCGCTTTTGTGTGATTGATGCGTGGGCAGCGGGTTTGTCGCCGATGGGCCGGCCATGTTGCGGCTGACCACTAGTGAGGCGGGAAGCTCCCGCAGGAAACGGGATGGTGTTCGATAAATGAGCTCGCCGTGAGCCAATCGTTTCTCGGCTAAAGTCATGTATACACTGTCCATAGCCCTGGATATTCCCACATAGCACAGCCTGCGCTCCTCCTCCAGCTTCGATTGCTCGTCCAGAGACCTGCTGTGGGGCAGCAGACCTTCCTCGACGCCCGCTATAAAGACAACACGGTATTCCGAGCCCTTCGAGCCGTGCAGCGTGTTGAAAATGACGGCGTCCTGTGAAGGCTGCGCCTCGGCGGCCCGGGAAGCCTGACTGATCCTGCCGAGCAAGGAACTGATGGCGGCCGACGGACCGAGGTGTTTATAGGATGCCGACAGCGAAAGGAGCTCCATCACATTCTCCAGGCGCTCTTCGGACCTGTCTTCCTCCTTTAGCTGCTCCAGGTAGCCCGTCCTCTCAATTATCATATTGAGCAGCGATGTTAAATCCGAGTGTCTGCCGAGCGTGTGCAATTCCTGCAACAGGGCATTAAAGTGGCCGGCCGAATTACGCGCTTGCCGGCCAAGAGAGGGCAGTCCGCCTGCGGCAGCCTGTTCCAGAGCCTGGTGCAGATGGATCCTGGTCCTGGCGGCCAGCTCCTGTATGCGGATTAGCGTATGTGGGCCGATGCCTTTGCCGGCCAGCTTTATTACGCGCAGCAAAGCTGCATCGTCGGATGTATTGCGTATAACTCTCAGCCAAGCGGTCAGGTCCATCACCTCCCGTCGTTTATAGAAGGGTGTGCCAGTGGCCAGTCTGTAGGGTATCTTCTCGAGATTAAAGGCTTCCTCCAGTGCCCGCGACTGTGCATTGACCCTGTACAGAACGGCAAAATCGCCAAGTTTCAGTCCGGATTTTCCCGTCAGGGCTTTGATACGGGAGGCGATGAAACGGGCTTCTTCGTTGCCGTCCTTCAGCCGCACCACGGATAGGGGGTTTCCGGCTTCACGTGATGTCGATAGCCGCCTTCTTCGTCGCATACTGTTGCGTGCGATCAGCGAGTTGGCCGCTTGCACGATGGTCTGTGTGGAGCGGTAATTCTCATCAAGGTCGATGATTCTGGCGCCCGGAAAATCCCTGCGGAAAATGTCCGAGTTGCGCACCTCAGCCTGTCTCCAGGAGTAGATGGTCTGATCCGGGTCGCCCACGACGCAGACATTGCCATATGCGGACCCCAGCATTTTAATAATTCTATACTGGAGGCTGCTCGTATCCTGGAACTCGTCGACCAGTATATATCTGAATTGCTGCTGATAGCGCTTCAGTACGTCAGGGTTGTCCCGCAGCAGGCGGAAGGTGAAAATCAGCATGTCATCATAATCCAGGGCGCGGTTTTTATTGAGGGTGGACTGGTAGAGGCGATAGATAGTGGCGGTAGCCTCGTCCAACCGCTCCGGCCCCGCAGAAGCTGGTTCAAAATCCATCCCGCTGACCTTCAGGCGGCTGATTACCCGCCTGACACGGCGAAGGTCGGTCTCCTCGATGTTCAATCCTGCTCTGGCGATACACTGCCGGATAAGCTTGATGGTCTCTTCTTCATCGTATACAGTGAAGCCGGCGCCCATGCCGGGAACACCTTCTTTACCCAGAATGCGCAGGCAGGCGGCATGGATGGTGCTAACCGTAACTGTGGGAGGTTTATCAAACATACCTGCCAGGCGCTTCTGCATTTCTTCTGCGGCTCTGCGGGAGAACGTGACAGCCAGGATGTGACGCGGATTAATGCCGGCGCTGGCGACCATGTAGGCGATGCGGTGAACGATGACACGCGTTTTGCCGCTACCCGGCCCGGCGTATACCAGCAGCGGGCCCTCAACCGTCTGTACGGCCCTTTTCTGTGCGGGATTGAGACCTTCTAAGGGATCCATTGCAGCCAGCGCAGATCAATAAAATCGGTTGGTTATTCAGATTTTCTCGAGCGGTGCCATGCTGAGCAGAAGCTTCTTCACGCCGCTTGCTTCGAAAGCCACGATCACCTCGCGGTCCTGCCCGGTCACCCGGACTCCTATCACCTGCCCGTCACCGAATTTGGCATGGCGCACGCGGTCACCGGGATTGACCGCCGCTACAATCCCGGAGCTCTGCCATTGAGGGCTTTTTTTAGCCAGCAGGTCGGAGATATTGATGCCTTCATCCTCGTCACGCCACCTTCTTACACGCGCCACTGCGTTCCGGCCGGCCTGCTCCTCTCCCGGGATCATTCCTTTACGTTCAATCAGATGTTCCGGCAGATCGTCCAGGAACCTGGAGGGCGTGCTTTCCGAACTCATACCGAAGATAGCCCGGCGCACGGTGTGCATCAGATAGACATTACGTTGGGCGCGCGTCATACCCACATAGCAAAGGCGACGCTCCTCCTCGAGCTCATCGCCGCCCTCCTCCATTGAGCGCCTGTGTGGCAGCAGACCTTCCTCCAAACCTACTATGAAGACGACGGGGAACTCCAAACCCTTAGCCTGGTGCAACGTAATCAACGTCACGGTATCCTCCCTGCTTTCGATCTCGTCGGTGTCGGCCACCAGGCTGACCTTCTCCAGAAACGGCGCCAGTCCCTCCCCCGGCGGGAGATCGTCGTAATCGGCTGCCACCGTACGCAGCTCCTGGATATTCTCCCAGCGCTCCTCGCCGTCCTCCTCTCCCCTGATCGTATCGCGATATCCCGATTTCTCGAGCACGGTGTCCATCAGTTTTACCAGGTTTAACTGCTGACCCTGCACAATCAGCTCGTTGAGCATGCGATAGAAGCCTGAAAGGGCACTGTTTAGCTTTGCGCCGAATCCCGGACCCCCACCCTCACTGACCGCTTTAATGGCGGTGAACAGCGACAGCCCATTTTCCCGCGCCCAGTTGGTGAGATCGGACAGGGTTTTGGCCCCTATGCCCCGGCCGGGAATCCTTATAATGCGCGATAGGCTGATATTATCGAATGGATTTTGTATGACACGCAGGTAGGCAATAGTGTCCTTGATCTCGCGTCGCTGGTAGAACCGCGTGCCTCCCACCAGTTTGTATTTAAGGCCATAGCGCATGAATGACTCTTCCACGGCGCGTGACTGCGCGTTGGTGCGGTACATCACCACGCAGTCGCCCGGCTTGATACCGTCGCTGCTGCAGAGTTTGAGTATCTCATTGGCCACGAACTGCGCCTCTTCCTGCTCATTGTAAGTCTTGACCAGAAAAACGGGCGTTCCTTCCTTATTGGCCGTCCAGAGGTCCTTTTCTTTGCGCTGTTTGTTGGCCGATATGATGGCTGAGGCTGCTCCCAGTATATTTTTAGTGGACCTGTAGTTCTGTTCCAGGACGATGACCCTGGCGTCGGGGAAGTCCTTTTCAAAGCTCAGGATGTTGCGTATATCGGCGAACCTCCAGGAGTAAATGGACTGGTCGGGATCTCCCACCACGCATACATTGCGGTGTTTTCCGCTCAGCAGGCGCACCAGTTTATACTGAATCAGGTTGGTATCCTGGAACTCGTCAACCAGCAGATGGAGGTAGCGGGAGCGGTATTTCTCCAGTACCGTCGGGTGTTGCTCAAACAGCTGAACGACCTTCATCAGAAGATCGTCGAAATCGGCGGCATTGCTCTGTCCGAGCTGCTCCTGGTAGCGTTCGTAGACACGGCAGACGATGTCGTCCCAGGGGCCTCTGGCCCTTGCCGCGAAGACGTCATGTGTAACCTGCTGGCTCTTGGCCTTACTGATTGCATTGCGGATTTTCTGCGGATTGTACTGTCTGGGGTCCAGGTTCAGATCGAGCAGGCATTGCTTGACCAGGCTCTGCTGGTCTTCATCATCGTAAATAACGAAGTTGGTGTCCAGCCCCAGCGACTTACCGTCCCGGCGTAATATGCGTGCGCAGATAGCGTGAAACGTTCCTGCCCATACCTGTTCCGCCAGGGTGTCCAGCAGCCTCTGCAGGCGCTCCTGCATTTCGCGGGCAGCCTTGTTGGTGAAGGTGACGGCTATGATATGGCGGGGGCTGACGCCGGTGGTCTTGACCAGATAGGCTATGCGGTGGGTAATGACCCGCGTCTTGCCGCTGCCCGGCCCCGCCAGTATCAGCAGCGGCCCGTTGATATATTGAACAGCATCACGCTGGGCATCATTCAGCCCCGCCAGTATATCCATAGAGCTACTTCTTGGTCGTCGAATTCCACTTGATTTCGATCTGATCAGGCTCCACGCCGGTGAAGGAGATACCGGCTGCGCTGCTGGTGATGACGGCTCCGGACGGCTGCAGCGTGATGGTGGTCAGGCCGCTCGACTGGCTGACAAGCACTTTGGTGGTCTTTGCTTTAATCACGATGTTGACGTCATCCACGGGCAGGCCGCTGATGGGCTTGCCTCCGGATGAAAGCGAACCGATACTGACGCCCTCCAGATAGATGTCGGCCCCGCTGGATGTGCTGCATGAAAGAGCTACCGGCATCAGCAAAAAAACCGCTGCTGTAAGCGCGATCATACTGACATTGCAATGTTTCATTTAAGGGCACCTCCTGCTCACGATGATAATTGCAGTGAAATCAGGGCTGAAAATGGGCGCTCATGCGGATGTTGTTTAATTATAGCATCATTTATGCGGAAGAATTCTTAACGTATTACGATGACTCACGTAATTGGATGGCCGGCAAGACGGTTACTGTGACGGGCAGAGAAAGTTCGCCCTGTACGTTATTGCGTTTTATTCGTGCTGCTTGAGTTGCCGCTTTTATCCTGATGTTGATGCAGTAAATGGGCCGGCGTGTACTGTGAAGGATAAATGATCAGGTCGAAGACAGGGGCATTTCCCGACGGGCCGGTACCCGCCGCCTGGTGAGAGTCGCCGTTGGCGCTATGCCGGTATACTACAGCTATGCTGACGGGAGCATGTATGTCCACCCTGCCAAATAAGGCGGGTAAGTGCACAATCTGCGGCGTAACAACATTGACAGATGAGGCCTGCTGAGGGGCAGGACCGGCAGCTGAAGAATGAATGGTAGGGGGCACCGTTTGGGGTATGGTCAGATCGTCCACCAGACATCTGTTTCTGCCCTCTTGTTTGCAGCGATACATGAAGTGGTCTGTTCTGGCCAGTATGCTTTTTTCCATATCGTCGGGTTGCGCAATCGTTCCGCCGATGGAAATGGTCACTTTGATTGTGTTAGAACCGTAACGCAAGCCGGCGTTCTGTATAGTGGAGCGCACTCTTTCCGCAGTGGAAAGCAGCCTTTGCTGGTCAACGTTGACCAGTATCAGCATGAACTCGTCTCCTCCCCAGCGGAAGATGAAGTCGAAAGGCCTGATGCTGGACAGCATGGTGCGGGCCACCATTTTCAAGACTTCGTCGCCAGCCTCATGTCCATAGGTATCGTTAACCATTTTCAGGTTATCGATATCAACGAAGAGCGCCCCGAAGGTCGAGCCGTAGCGTTTAAGCTCGGCCAGTTTTTTCTGCAGGGTGAGATCGGCGAAGCGCCGGTTGCCCACACCCGTTAGACCGTCGAAGGTGGAAAGCTTTTCCAGGTCGGCGGCATGCTGCTTTATGTGCAGCAACGAGGAATTATCGTTGAAACTTTGAATGCAGCCCGCAACGTCCCCGTTCGCATCACGAATAGCATTGACCTTTACCAGGACGGGGAGCCTGTGTCCGTCCCGGTGCTTCAAAAAAGTGTGGATTTCCCTGCTGTTGCCGTCCTTCAAGGCTGCCAGTATGGGGCATGCAGACTCGCAGAGCGGATTACCCTTGTCGTCGACATGCACCAGGATATTATCGAAGCAGCTTTTACCAACCACTTCTTCACAGGTATAGCCCGTTATATTCTCCGCCGCCCTGTTCCAGTAGGTGATGGTCCTGTTGGTATCTACGAAATAGACCCCGTCGTAAAGGTTGTCCAGCAACTCCCTGTATAATATCGTCTGCATCGTCATCGCACCGAATTACCTGTGATAAAAGACATAATAACCACCAGCCTTGCAGCAGGAACCTTGATTAAGGGGAAACGGAGATAAACAGGTAAACTGCTAAATATTACTTAATAGATATTCGTAAAGCACAAAACCCATTATATTATAAAGCATTGCGGAAAAAATTTCCGCTTTATATCTAAGTGTGATCGGCCAGCCATACCCCCATATCGCTGAATACTCTGTCCCTGCCCGGCTCATTGTGCACTTCATGGTAGAATCCTTCATATATTTTAAGCGTCTTGTCCTTCGAGCCGGCCTTCTCATAAAGCGCTTTGGCTCCTGATTGGTTGACCAGCTTGTCCTCCGTACCCTGCAGGATTAGCAGCGGAATCGTGATGGATTGCAGGTGCGGCTCGACTGCCTTCATAGTTGAGAATAGCTCCGAGCCGAGGCGGGCGGTTATCTTGCCGCGATAGACCAGAGGATCCTTGTCATATGCTTCCACAACGGCCTTATCCTGGCTGATGTAGGAGGAGTCCAGCGCCTGAACGCCCATTCTGGGGGTAACCGCGGAGAGTATCCTTGCCATGGCGATGATTGCAGGCGAGATGCCTTCGCCCGGCTTGAGGGCGGGGGCGGATATGACCAGGCCCACCAGATCATGCTGGTGCTGGAGAGCATAGGCGGTGGCGATCAAGCCGCCCATGCTATGGCCATAAAGGAACACTTTTTTATCGGGATGCTCCTTGTGCACCATCTGGTAGAGGGTATGGAGGTCCTTGATATAGGACTCGAAGCGGTCAATGTATGCCCTCTGGCCTTCCGACTTGCCATGACCGCGGTGATCGAGTCCATAAACCGCGTAGCCCAGGGGGACGACTTTGTTAACGAGATTATGGTAGCGGGATATATGCTCGCCCAGCCCATGCGCCACCAATATCACCGCCTTGACCTCGCCATCGGGCAGCCAGCATCTCCAGTAAAGGTTGAAATTTGCGGTGCCTTTAAAATTGCCCTCATTCTGCTGCATAGTAGCCTCCCCCGTTTTTTGCCAATATTATGCGCTTGAAGGCCACTGTCGACAAGTTGGATTAAAATTCAAGCCTGCCTGAATCAGGGTCTTAGGTAGAAGGCCGGCACGGCGGATCATTTGTCTGTGAAATGTGAAAAACGTAAAATTTACAGGCGGTTTTAAATATGCTCAAAGCTGTACTGTTCGATTTGGACAACACGCTCATCCTCTTCGAGGAAGTTAAATTCGTGGACGGCTACTATCCGCGGCTGGCGGCCAGGTTCGAAGGTGTTTTTCCCGACGGGCAATTTGCCCAGAGGCTGATAAAGGCCACCATTGAGCTGCGCAACAACGACGGCAGCACGGTTAACCGGGAGCTATTCATCAGGACTCTGTGCGACGGCCTCGATGTCAACCGGCAAGATGTCTGGGCTAGGTTCGAGCAGTTCTTCAACCTTGACTTCGATGTTTTTAGGAATACGGTGGTTGCCACTCCGGGTGCCGACAAAGTCTTCAGACATGTAAAAGAGCGTGGACTGAAGCTGGTGGTGGCCACTAATCCCATCTGGCCGTTGTCCGTACAGGAGAAAAGGATTTCCTGGGCCGGGGTGGGAGGCACTGAAGTCGATCTGATCACGCACATCGATAATATGAGCTACTGCAAGCCGCAGCTTGGATATTTCAGGCAGATCTGTCAGCTGATCGAAGTACAGCCCGGTGAATGCCTGATGGTGGGCGACGATCCGGCCAACGACATGGTGGCTGCTAAAACAGGTATGAAGACCTATCAGACCACGGACAGCCGCACATACTCTAAGCAACCGCTCGAGGTAAGCAAGAAGGTCATCGGAAACAACCTCGAAGGCATACCACCAGCCGATTTCACCGGCCCTCTTAGAGAGGTCTCACCGGCCATCGATAGCCTCCTCGCCACCTGACCCCCGCCAAAGCCACGCACCATAAATTATTTGCATAACACTAACTATTTATATTATACTAATTAACTGAATGGTTTTTCGGGCAGCAGTAAAGATGACGGAAAGGAGAGAAGCGATCGACCGGATTTTAAACCGGGTTGAGGGCGCTTTCCGGCAACTTCTGCCGCTGGCGCACCAGGAGCTGCTGGACCTTGACCTGACCACGCCGCAGCTGAAGGTTGTGCTGCTTCTCTATCTGGGTGGATCGGCGCGCATGAGCGCGCTGGCCTCGGCGCTGGGCGTCAGTCTGGCCACCGCCACTGGCATCGTGGACCGCCTGATGGAGCGGGGCATGGTGATAAGGGAAAACAGCAGTGAGGACCGCAGGGTAGTGATCTGCCGTCTGTCTGAAATAGGACACGAACTTACGGACAGGTTGTACGTTTCAGCCCGCGAGCGTGCCCGCGATCTGCTGCAGGGTTTGACAGAGGCCCAGTTAAACAAGCTGGACGAAGCGCTGAGCTTGCTGTAGGGCGGCGCTGTAAAGGAGATAAAATGAACATAGTTGTCACCGGTGCTACCGGTCATATCGGCAATGTGCTAGTACGCGAATTATTAAAGGAAGGGCACAGCGTTAAAGCGCTGGTGCCGCCTTTCGAGAATGACCTTCCCATACGCGGCCTCGACGTGGACGTGGTACCTGCCGATATCTGCGATGCAGCGTCTCTGGGCCCTACCTTTAAAGGCGCAGACGCCGTTTACCATCTTGCGGGTATCATAGCCATCACGCCGGGCAAGGAAGCGTTGCTGCAGAAGGTCAATGTGCAGGGCACACGCAATGTGGTGAATAGCTGCCTGGAGTCGGGCGTCGGCCGCCTGATCTATACCAGCTCAATTCATGCCATTCAGGAGCCGCCCCACGGCATAGTCATCAATGAAACCTTCCCCGTGGATCCCGACAATGTGCTGGGGCCTTATGCCAGGAGCAAGGCCCTTGGCACGTTGGAGGTGCGCAGGGGAATCGAGCGAGGGCTGGATGCGGTCATAGTCCACCCAACAGGTGTGATCGGCCCATTCGATTTCAGGATATCGGAGATGGGCCAGCTTGTGCTGGATTTCATCCGGGGAAAGCTGAAGGCCTACCTTGACGGGGCTTACGATTTCGCCGACGTCCGCGATGTGGCGCATGGCCTGATGCTGGCATGCAGCAAGGGCCGCCGCGGCGAGAGCTACATCCTCTCAGGTGAGAGGGTCAGCATTAAACGTATCATGGAGCTGCTGGAGGAGACGAGCGGTGTTAAGGCTCCCGCGTTCAAGGTACCCGCCTGGCTGGCCCGCACCGCAGGCAAGCTGGCGCCCATCTATTACAGGATCACACGTAGCAAGGCGCTTTTTACAGATTACTCGGTGGACGTGCTGCGCAGCAATTCCATGGTTACTTCCGAGAAAGCGCGTGCGGAACTGGGATACAAACCGCGATCGGTGCAGGAATCAATCTGCGATTCAGTGGCCTGGTTCAGACAGTACCTGGTCCCGGCACAGCTTGCGCCGGCTGTCAGGCGGGTGTAGGCCGGAGCCTACCGGTTTCAGGATCGATATTCTCATCAGTCCTGGTTCATACTTCTTTTATAGCTGATGCAGTAAGCTGCTGAGAACATTGATAGTCACGTGGCTATTGGTGTATATTAGTTAGCGGTTTGCAGATGTGCCCGCAGGCAGGGCTGAATAAGGAGGCGAGATGGCTGAAGATTATGCGGAGAAGAGTTTCTGGCTGGGCAACTCCGGCACTTATCAGGAAAGTCCGCCGCTGGCAAACGATATTAAATGCGATGTGGCTGTGGTGGGGGGTGGATTTGCAGGTATCGCCACCGCTTACTATCTGAAAAAAGCGCAGCCTTCACTCAAGGTGGTTGTGTTGGAGGGATGGGTCATCGGCTGGGGCGCCTCCGGACGCAATGCCGGCTTCGCTATGACCACATTCGGGTTGCAGATGTCCATCACCAAGATGCTTTTCGGAGAGGAGAAGACCAGGCAGTCGCACCGCTACATGGAAAGAGCTGTCGATATCGTGGGAGAGCTGGTGGCAGAGCACAAGCTCGAATGCGACTATGAGCGGCCGGGCTTCCTGCGCATCGCCACCACACCGGCCTATGTCAAGCGTATCAGGGATGAGGTGGAGCTGGTAAAACAGCTGGGGCTGACGGGAGTGGACTGGATAGAGGCGGAAGAGGTGCAGAAACGAGTAAAGTCGCCGCTCTACATGGGAGCCTGGTGGGAGCCGCGCTGCGCCCTGGTCAATCCGGCCAAGCTGGCGCGAGAGATGAAGCGAATAGCGGTCAAGTTCGGGGCAGAGGTCTACGAGCGTACACCTGTGACCGAGATAAAGCGCTCCACTCCGGGTTTCGCTGTTAAGACGCCCAAGGCCATTGTAAAAGCGGACAAGCTGGTGCTGGCGACCAATGCCTATTCGCTGGCCATACCGGAGCTGAACGCCATGCAGCAGCCGGTCTGGACCTATATAGTCCTGACCGAGCCGCTCAGCAAGTCCCAGCTGGATGACATTGGCTGGCAGGGCCGCGAGGGCATCGAGGACTATCGCAACATGGTGCATTACTACCGTCTGACGGCGGACAACCGCCTTTTGATGGGAGGGCGCGATATCACGTTGACCTACGGCAACAACATGGAGAAGGACATGAATCCGAAGATATTCGCCCAGCTCGAGAAAGACATCGTCGATTTCTATCCTTGTCTGAGGGGGATCAAGATAACACACCGCTGGGGCGGGCCGGTCTCCGTGCCCATGGACATGACGCCGGCGCTGGGATACCTGGGTGGGAAGGATGCGGTTTACAGCCTGGGCTGCATGGGGCACGGCGTGTCGCTGACCCATCTCAACGGCGAGGTTATGGCCGACCTGCTGCTGGAGCGGAAGTCGGAGTGGACCGAGTGCTTCCCCGTCAACCGCAAGGTGTTCAAGTGGCCGCCCGAGCCTATAAGGTTCGTGGGTGAGCAGGCCATTTTAAGCTATTTACATGCCGAGGATGCCTGGCTGGAACGAAAAGGCCTGGGACCGGTTAAAAAGTAACACCGTTCCACAGAATGTTTGGCCGCAGCGCTACGCATGACAGCGCAGTCGCGTCATGCTAAAATCCTTGAGCCCTGACAGCCGCCGCTGACCAGGCGGTCGTCCATCCGGAGGCGATATGGATCCCCTGTTATTAAGAATCTTTCTGCTGGTGCTGGTACTCATATTTGCCCACACCGTGGAAACCGTGCTGGGCTTCGGCGCAAACATCATCGCGCTGGCACTGGGAATTTTCATATTTCCGCTGGAGACCATACTGCCCATCTTGGTGGTGCTCGGTTTGTTGCAGAGCCTGTGGCTGGTGGCGCGCTGGTTCAAATACATCAGGTGGAAGGTGCTGTTGCTGAATATCCTTCCTGCGGCCATCATAGGCATGGCCATCGGCATCTTCTACAGGACGACGGTGGGCAATTATACGCAGCTGCTGATACTGCTGGGCATTTTTATCATGGCTGTTTCAATGATGGAGATCGTCCTCATATACAAGACACGGGCTGCCGGAGGGAGCCTGCCATGGTTTCTGGGCTGGCCCATATTGATCGTGGGTGGTATTTTCCACGGCATCTTTGCCAGCGGAAGCCCGCTTATCATCTACTACTCCAGCCGTGAGTTCAAAGAGCCCGCCGAATTCCGGGCCACTATTTCCATGCTGTGGCTGGTCCTGTATGTCATTCTGGTGGTCAACCTCTTCACCATCGGCCAGATAAATGTCACCACTCTGGCGACGACGGGCATCGTGCTGCCCGGCCTGATACTGGGCATATTATTCGGCAGCCGCATGACATTCAGAACGCTGGTTTACAAGGTGCTCATTTATGCACTGCTTTTCGTCGCGGGGTTGCTGCTGATTGTGCAGCAAATTGTATATCGCTAAAGCCGGACGGCATATTCCTGCTACAATATGCAGGGTAATAAAGAAAATGAAAAAGAGCTTACGCAATCTGGTCCCGCCCGGGCTGTCTTATATAGCGGACAATATCAACAGCCATGATAACATACTCGGTCTGCCGGTCGAGGCCAGGGCGGGATGGGCTCAGGGGCTGGATTTTTCGGCTGATCGTTCGACTATATTTTTCGCCGGCTGCGGATATCAATACTCTTCCATGCTCGAGCCGCTGGTGACTCTGGTCAGGGCTGCCGACCGCATGTCGATCGATCCCGACCTGCCAGTGGTGCTGGCTGGTATTCCCAAGAAGTTGGGAGTGGATGTGGCCGCAATTTATACGAAGGTGCTGGCCCGCGATGAGGGTGGCGACAGCGGCGTGTTGAGGGACGCTGTGAGCGTGCTTAAATATCTTGGCATCGAAACGGGATATCTGGGTATGGACGAGCCCTGCTGCGGCGCACCGCTTTACCATATGGGGCTGCGCAACGAGTTTGCCGCCAACGCCGCCAAAGCCGTTGCCCGCTTCAGGTCGCAGGGCGTGAGGAAAATCGTCAGCATCGTCCCCTCCTGCACATACGCACTGCGCACGCTTTTTGCCACCGCTGTGCCCGGCTACGACCTCAAGGTCCGCCACTTCATCGAGGAGGTCGCGGACAGGATCGGTCCGGGTAAGTTCCGCTACCCGCATAAGGTGAAAGTAGCCTTCCACGATCCCTGCCAGCTGGGCAGGCATATGGGTCTTATAGAGCAGCCTCGCAGTGTTCTGCGGGCTATCGATAACCTGGAACTGGTCGAGCCGCAGTGGACATCGGGCGAATGGTCAACCTGTTGCGGTGGAGGCGGTGGCTTCGAGGTGGTTTTCCCCGATATGAGCCATACTTTGGCCGAGGGTCGGGTGAGGGAGCTGGCCGATACCGGCGCAGATATAATAGCCACCCAATGCCCCGGCTGCCTGATGCAGCTTAAAAGCGGTCTTAAGACACTGAGAAAGGACAAGGTCGAGGTCGTAGACCTCGCTACCCTGCTGGCCAGGTCGATGAACACAAAATGAGGGCTTAATTGAGCGAAAAAACATCATCGCAATGACGCGGGACTGAACAGATGTCTATCTCGAAGGATTATAGAAAAGAGCTCAGAGACGCGGCCTCCAGCGGGCGCATCAGGCTGGCCCTCTCCCGCGCCATTAAGAGCTACCGTGTGAACACAGATAATGCTCTTAAGAAGTTCCCGCACACGGTAAAGATGGCAGAAGAGGTCAGGCTGATAAAGGAGGCATCCGTCCAGCAGATGGCGGAGCTCGCCCGCAGGGCGGGCCACAGTATCGAGGAGAACAAGGGAAAATCACACATCGCCAAATCGGCCGGGGATGCGCTCAGAATTATCGGTGAAATAGTCGGCAGCAAAAAGCTGGTGGTCAAGGCCAAGAGCATGACGGCCGAGGAGATACAGCTGCGCGAGCACCTGGAGGAGGCGGGGAATGAGGTATATGAGACCGACCTGGGCGAGTTCATTATACAGAAGCTGGGACAGCGCCCCATGCATATACTCTCACCTGCCATACATGTGCCGAGGGAGGACGTGGCACTGTTATTTTCGCAGATAACCGGCCAAAAACAGCAGCCGGATATCGAGAAGCTGGTGGCCACGGCGCGTGAGCTGCTGCGGGAGAAGTTCTTTAAAGCCGATATCGGCATCAGCAGCGCCAACGTGGTTTCCGCCGATACCGGCACGCTGTTCATGATCGAGAACGAGGGCAACATCCGGCTGGCCACGGGCGCCCCCCCGGTGCATATTGCGCTGGTGGGCATGGAGAAACTGGTCCCCACGCTGGAGGAGGCCTTCAAGGTGGCCGAGGTCACCTGGCGCTACGCCAACTATTCTATCCCCTCTTACGTAAGCCTGGTCTCTGGCCCCAGCAAGACGGGCGACATCGAGAAGGTGACCACATACGGTGTTCACGGCCCGAAGGAATTCCATGTTATCTTCCTGGACGACGGCAGGACGCATCTGGCTAAAGACCCCGTGCTGCGGCAGGCGCTCTACTGCCTGCGCTGCGGCGGCTGCCTTTACGAATGCCCGGTGTTCGGCCTGACGTCGGGCTATTTCGGCGATAAATATTTCGCGGGCATCGGAGCGGTTTGGGCGGCGGAGGTCACGCGCAACCTGGAGAAGGCCTCGTCCATGGCCTACACCTGCCTGACCTGCGGCCGGTGCAAGGTGCGCTGCCCGATGAAGATCGACGTGCCCGAGATGATACTGGCCCTGCGCAAATCCATCGCCGAACCTTAAGCGGCTACGCGTACTCCTTCAGCTTTTCCACCACCGGACCTATCACACGTTCGGGGGATTCGTTTAGTATCAGATGATAGGGCTCGTGGAATATCAGCATCTCCTTGCGCGGCGCCACGATTTTCTGGTAGACCTCGAGGCAGTAGCTGTAGGGGAAGAGCGGAGCGCCGGTGGAGGCGATCACCACCACGGGACATTTGATGCTGCCGTCCCAGACGCTTTTCAGGTCGGCTGTGAAGAGCGATGCCAGAAAGCAAAGCGGGTAGTTGGAACGGCTGAGGGGGTCGTTGAAAAACAGGTCGCGCAGCTCCTTTGATCTGGTCACCCTGTCGAAGTCGAGGTAGAACTCCGGAGGCAGCTCCAGACCGGGAGAAAACCGGGCGACCAGCTTCATCAGCGAAGTGATAGGACGGGTGAAGGGCTTGAGGAAGTGAGGGAACCTCGTTATATATATAGAGTTGCTCAGCGAGGGGAGCAGCACGTTGTGGGGAAAGGCTGCCCTGATACGGCTGTCCAGCCCGGCCGCCGCCAGGCAGAGGATGCCGCCCTGTGAGGAACCCATCAGTATAACATTGCGGCCGATATGATCCAGACAGTAACCTACGCTGTCCATGATGTTCTGCAGCATATCTGCGAATGTGAAAAGTTTCTTCTCCCGCGGACTCTTGCCGTGCGATAGCGGATGAACGCCCGCGACGTTGAATCCCGCCCCTGCCAGCAGCGTCAGGAAATCATCGTAAAAAAGGGGGTGCGTCATGGTGCCGGGCACGAAGACGATACACGGTCGGCCCTCGCCCGCATGATAGATGGAAAGAGCGATACGGGTACCTGCCGACTCGATCAGCACCTCGCTGTAGTTGTCCCAGCCCGACAGGTTCAGGACCGCCCTGTCATGGTTTCTCATGAATGTCTATTTTACACTGTACGTCAAATGCCCAGCCGCTTGCGCCGTTCATCGATAGCGGCTGCGATTCCATCCACAGCTTTGACGGCGTCCTTTTCCACACTCAGCAGTCCGCCGGTTACGCCCGGAAGATCCTGCGTGAGGAGCTTGACCAGGTCAGGTCCGCCAGTAACCGTGGGTACCGGATTAACGTAAGTATATAGTCCCAGGGCCAGCGCAAACACGGCATCGATGGTAGCCTTCTGCTCCATGTATTCAGGCGCCACCGCTGCCACGGGCAGGTCGGTAACCGGAACGTTGCCAAGCTCTTTGGAGATGACGGCCAGCAGGTCGGCCAGCCGTCCGGTGTCGGTGCAGGTGCCGTAGCTTAGCACGGGCGGTACATCCAGCGAGCGGCAGAGCCCCTTGAGTCCTGGTCCGGCCAGGTCGGCGGCCCCGGAGGAACATAGCCCGGCTACCTGCATGGCCGCGTTGCCGCAGCCCATGGCAAGAACCAGAATGTCGCGCTTGATCAGCTCCCTGGCCACGGCCACGCTGTGGGCGTCGTTGCCGTGATCCCGCAGCGTGGTACAGGAAACAAGCCCCGCCACTCCCCGGATAGTCCCCCTTTTGATCGCGTCCAATAAAGGACTGAGGCTGCCCCCCAGCGCCTCCAGGATGCTCTCCGTGGAGAATCCGACCACCGCCTCCGTCACCGGCAGCCCGGTCACCGCTTCGACCGTTTTCCGCCGCTCTTTAAAATTAGCGATGGCCATATCCAGCAGCTCGGCCGCCTGGCGGGCGGACTTTTCGGGCAGGTAGTTGATGCGGTCAGCCACGCCTTCGAAAGCTACCAGGTCGCTCACGGGCAGCAGTTTGAACTTGTATTTCTGCGCGTAGGCGGGGTCGACCGGCATGGAGCAGTTCATATCGCAGGCAAACAGGTCCACGCAGCCCGAGGCCAGCACGGCCTCCTGCGAGATCCAGTTGCCGGTGAAGCCCCAGAAAGCGTCGTCCATCTCCCAGCGCTGTATCATCTCCTGGCCGGTCTCGATATTGGCGATGACGCGCAGCCCTCTGGCGCCGGCCTTTCTGGCCTTGGCCTGCCACTCTTCGGTGCGGGCCAGCTGTACCATGGCGAAGCCCAGGAAAGGTTCATGCCCGTTGGGCAGGGCGTTAACGTAATCGGGGTCCAGCACACCCAGATCCACCCGCATTTTATGCGGTCGGGGAATGCCGAACAGGATATCCTGGCAGTATTCGTTGACTATCTGGCTCTGATAGGCCATGGCGATACCCAGTCTCATGGCCTTGAGCGCCAGGCTTTGGTAGTAGCCGTCCACGTTGGTCAGGCAGGAGCTGGTGGAGAACAGGATCTCTCCGTGGATGCCCCCGGGGAAGATGCCCAGCCTGCGCCAGGCGGCCTTACGCTCAGCCGGCGCCAGCGCCTCCACGATGCGGCTGGGCTGATCATGCATTCTGTTGAAATCATCCTCGGCATATTTGCACAGCCGAAGTGCTATGCGTTTATATGATCCGGCGGTGCTGAGTCCGAAGCGTTTGGCAAACACCTTGAGCTTATCTCCCTCTGTGATGCGAAAGGGGGTCTGCCCGCGGGCCGTTGCCTGCAGCGTCTTGAGCGTCTGCTCGGTGTGGTAGTGATAGGTCGAGGCGCCCATTACGTTGCGCAGCAGCATCATACGCATGGCCATGCCGTCGGCCGTGATGCCGCATACGCCGCGCTTATCCCTGGAGGCATCGGCCCGGCAGGGCCCATTGGAGCACAGGTCGCAGCGCCTGCCCTCCTGGCAGAAGGGGCAGCGCTGGTCGGGACTGCTGCCCAGGCCCTGGGCCTCGAAGCGGTCCCAGATATTGGTGATGCCGTCCTTTTTGATACGGTTGTAGACGGTACGAACCGAGCTGTGATACGAGATCCGGTCCTCTTCCATGGCAACCTCCGCTTAATTTACTGGTTCGCCCTGTGTGCTTATGATGGCTTCTTTAAAAGGGATTTCCTTTCTGCTCGATAGAATAGCCTGCGTGGCCATGCGGGTCAATTTGGCGCAGCACGGCACTTCCATGCGCAGCACGGTCAGGCTTTTGATATACGACCGACTCAATATCTCGCTCAGTTTGGCTAGGTGCGCTTCGTAGTTGTCCAGCTTAGGGCAGGCCACCAGCAGGGCGTGTTTATTAAGGTAATTGCGGTGAAACCCGCCGCAGGCGAAGGCCGTGCAGTCGGCGGCCAGCAGTACGTCCGCGCCATGTAAATTGGGGGCCCGAGGGGGCACCAGAGTGAGCTGCACCGGCCAGTGGGACAGCTGTGATGGCGCACTTCCGGATTCAACAAACGGACTTTTTTGCGCGTCCGGTTCAAATTGCGTACCTGCGGAGGACGGGCATCCGCAGGGCAGTGCTTCTTTAACATGAAATTGCTTCACTGCTGCGGAGGGACAACCGCACGCCTGTCCGGGAGACGTCCCGGCCAGATGCTGCTGGACCGCCTCCTCGTCGTAGGGCTCTGCCTGCCTTTCCTCGATGCTGATAGCGCCCCGCGGGCATTCGGACAGACAGACACCCAGGCTGTCGCAGTATTTATCTGATATCAGCCTGGCCTTGCCGTTGATGATCTGCAGCGCGCCTTCGGCGCAGGATATGACGCACAGCCCGCACCCGTCGCACTTATCCTCGTCGATTTTAACTATCTTTCTTTTGATCCTGGTCGCAGCTTTATCCATTTCGCTCCTATGAGGGCGCTACTATTGTATCTGAGCCCGCTTTAAAGGGCCGTTGCTCCGGCACTGCTCCGCGTTTTTGCAGTACTCGGCGCAGGAATTGGTCCTGTTGAAAACGTCCTGCCCGCAGCCCGGGCATTCCACTTTAACGTCCGTGGAGAACAACTCCACCTCGCCGCCGCAGTGCGGGCATGGCTTTGCATAAAGCGTGGGCGTACCTCCACCGGATGGCCCTGGGCATCTAAAAGGCGTAATCATAAGGCAATTTTATATGAGCTGCAGGCTTGCAGGTATGATAAATGTCACAGGCGGCCATAGAGAGGGACGACCGGCAATGAGAGAAGTTCACACGCCGTAGCGTTGAAGCAACTGGTATATAGCACACGTTCCGAAATCAAGCGCCTTTACAGGCACGCGCTCATCTGCCGCGTGGAAGAGCTGTTCGAAATTGATGTCGGGTGGCAGCTTGAGCGGAGTGAAACCGTAGGTCTGAATGCCCAGTCTGGCGAAGAGCCGGGCATCCGTAACGGCCGGGAAAAGCATGGGCGTGGGTGTGGCACCCGGATCGGCCTCTTTGAGTATATCGGCCAGCGTGTCGTAGAGGCCCATGTCCGGCTGGGGCATGCCGCCGCCGTAATAGGATAGCTCATATTCCACATCCGATCCGGCCAGCCCCTTGAGCTCGTTGATGATATCGTCCGGTGTGAATCCCGGCAGCAGGCGGCAATCCAGCCCCATCGAGACCTGGCAGGGTATCTGGTTCAGGCTCTCGCCGCCGCGTATGGTGGTGGCAGTGGCGGTATTGTGCAGTATGGGGTCGAACATACGCACCTGCTGGCCGAAGGTATCAAGGACCGAATTGGTGAGCGCCGGTATGAGCATCTGCATGAAAGTCTGCTTGAGCGGGCTGGGCAGCCCCTCTGCCGTGCAGCGGACCTGCTCCTTGGCAACGGGGGTGATATGTACCGGAAGGCGGTGCTCCAGGCTGTGCAAAAAGCGCGCCACCCGCGCCATGATGCCGCCCCTCTGAGGCCAGGCCCCGTGTCCGCCTTTGCCGTAAATATTGGCTATCAGGCCGCAGCCCTGCTTCTCCGCCACCATGATCGGGTAGAAGCGGTGTCTGAGTATGTGTGAAGTGTAGCCGCCGAATTCCCCGATGGCGTATTTAACGCCCTGGAAAAGCTGCGCCTGACTGGTGACCAGATATTCAGCGCCCCAGGTGCTGCGGCTCTCCTCGTCGCTGAGTACCGCCAGCAGGACATCCCCGGCCGGCACCAGGCCGTCGGCCTTGGCGCGCATCATGGCCGCCAGCATCATGGCTATGCCGCCTTTCATATCCAGCGCTCCGCGGCCCCAGATGTAGCCGTCCAGCTCTTCTCCGGAGAAAGGATTTAGCCTCCACTTCTGATTGGCGGTAGTTACCACGTCTATATGTCCGTACATGAGGAGCGGGGGCGCCGCGCCGCGCCCCAGGATGCGCGCGATCAGGTTGGGCCGCGACGGTTCCCCGGCCACGATGGTGTTCTGTACTCCCGCCCAGTCCAGCAGCCCCTTGATATAATTGATGCAGGCAGCTTCGTTCCCTGGCGGATTGACCGTGTTATACCGGATCAGGTATTTGAGTATCTCAGACGGGTGCGTATAGTCTGAAGGCTGTTCCTGGGAAGGCGAACTGCTCATCGCATTTCTCCTGTGTTCATGCGGCGTACTTTTACGAACCGACTGCTTGGCCCATTGTAGTAAATGCCCATTGCGCTGTCCAGCGCAGGCCGGCATTTTACCGGCAGCAGCAGTTTTCCAGGGTTATTGACTTGTCCCTGAGGTCTAATTATTATTACCGGAACGGAGCTAAATGAATTGAAAGTTCCTTTCGGGGACAGGTTTAATTTGCCCGAGCTGGGCAATGACCTTCGTGTAGCCATTTTCCTGGTGTACAAAGCTATCACAAGGGGTAATAAATATACCCTGATACTGACTATTCTGGTTACCACCCTGGCCTTTATCAACATTGTTTTCACCTCGTCCATTATGAACGGGGCCATCAGCAAGGCCTACCAGCAGGCGCAGGAGAACTACGTCTCAAATATCGTGATATTGCCGGCCATGGATGAAAAATACATCAGCCAGGTGCGGCAGCTCAAGACCAGTATCGATACGCTGCCCGGCGTTGTAAGCTGCAGCTCACGCTATGCCCAGTCCGGACTGATCAGGTACGATCCGGAGAAGGACAACCTGGATGTGCGCGAGAAAGCCTGGAACATTAAATCGATCAATCCCGAGGAAGAGATCAAGGTAACCAACCTGCAGAACTATATGATCGCCGGCAGGTACCTGGAGGAGGGCGACCGCAACCAGATCATTATGGGAAGGGAGATATCGGGCGGCTACGGGGCCAGCTTCCAGATATCATCGCTCAAAGGGGCCAAGGTTGGGGATGAAGTGACTATAATCTACGGAAACGGGGTCAAGCGCGACTACAAGATAAAGGGGATCTATAATACCTATTTCCCCCTGGCCGACCTCAACGTATTCGTTACGGAAAAGGAGATGGAGTCGGTGCTGGGACTGCACAACCGGGCCTCCGAGGTGCTGGTCAAGACGGATGGCTCCGTTCCCGAGCGCGTCTATATCGACAGGCTGAGGATGATGGGTGTTGAGCAGGAGCAGATCAACGTCTGGATGGACTTCATCGGCTATATCAGCGGCCTCACGCAGACATTCGATATCGTTAAGAATATCGTGACATTCATCGGCCTGCTGGTGGCGGGTGTGACTATATTTATCGTTATTTTCATCGCCACGGTCAACCGCCGCCGGCAGATAGGCATACTCAAGGCTATCGGCATGAAGGAGCGTATAATTATATTCTCCTATATGCTGCAGGCCGCATTTTATGCCCTCCTGGGAATTGTTGCCGGACTTGTTTTTATCCATATCGGCCTGGTGCCGTACTTTGTGCGGAATCCTCTCCCCATGCCCATCGGGCTGGTCAGCCTGGCGCTGGTTAGAAGCGACATGGCTGTTGCCATAGTGAGCATGCTGCTGGTCAGCGTAGTAGCCGGCTTTATACCGTCATGGATGGTGACCCGGCAGAATATCATCAAGGCTATCTGGGGCTGAGAAGATGGCAATTATTGAAGTTAAAGGTCTGAGGAAAACATTTGGAGGCGCTGTACCGGTCGAGGCGCTCAAGGATATCAACCTGTGGATAAACGAGGGGGAATTCGTGGGCATCATGGGTCCCAGCGGATCGGGCAAATCGACCCTTCTGCACATGCTGGCGCTGCTGGACGATGCCACCGCCGGAAGGATCATTGTGGATGGAACGGACGTCGAGCGGTTGTCTTCCATACAGAAGACCCACTTCCGCCTGACTAAATACGGTTACGTTTTTCAGGAATACGCCCTGCTGCCAGAGCTCAACGCGCTGGAGAACGTATGCCTGCCGCTAATGATGCTGGGCGCACCTGCCAGGGAATACCGGAAGGCGGCGCTGGAGTTGATGGAGACGGTGGGGCTGGGCCAGCGCGCCAAACATCTCATCAGCCAGATGTCGGGAGGCGAGCAGCAGCGCGTGGCCATAGCCAGGGCGCTGGTCAATAGATCAAAGATACTCTTCGCGGATGAGCCCTGCGCCAACCTGGACACCAAAAATACCGGCATTGTGATGAATCTCCTACGCCGCCTGTGTGACGATAGGAAACAGACCATTGTCATGGTCACCCACGAGCCGGAGCACATGCAGTTCACCGACCGCGTCATCTGGATCAAGGACGGCATGATAGAGAGAGAGGGGAAGGCCGCATAAAAACACTGAAGGGCTTGCCGTCCATAGACAAGCCCTTCAGTCAGTAACAAATACCCTGGCCTAGTTGTATCTCGTCAATTCGTCTGCCAGAGCCTTTTTGGGCAAAGCTCCCACCTTGCGGTCGGCCAGTTTCCCGTCCTTAAAGATGAGCAGGGTGGGTATGGCCTGCACCTGGAACCTGGCTGCTATGTCCTGGTTTTCGTCGGTGTTGAGCTTGCCGAAAGTGATCTTGCCTTTAAGATCGGTAGCCAGCTCGTCGATGACGGGCGACATCATGCGGCAGGGGCCACACCATGGCGCCCAGCAGTCCACCACCAGCGCGCGGTTGTTCCGTATAGCCTCTTCAAGATTGCTGCTGTTAAGCTCGAGCACGAGCCCTTTTTCCTTTTCCATGTTACCCTCCGTGTATTAATAAAACTGTAAACACATTATATTTCGGGTATTATGAGGGGAACATGATTTATGTCACTTTGTGACTGAAGTAACAATTGTCAGTCCGTCAGGCGGATTATCTCGTCGGCGATGAGGGCCGCCAGGTGTTTTTCGCTGTGCGGGCTGCCGTCCAGGGTCTCTCCGGCGATGATCAGGTGCCGGCGGGCCTGGGACCTGTATTCTTCCTTGTCGGCGCAGGCGCGGCGGCAGCCGCAGAGAATGATGAGCAGGTCGAGTCCTGCGGCATCCGGCTGAGCGACCTCGATGGCCTCCCTGCCGTTGGCCAGCCTACGTATCTGAGAGGCCAGGGAGGACAGGTCGATCTCGGGGTTACACGAGCCGCAGAACTTAAGCGCAATTCTAATCTTGGGCCTGCCTGTCGGGTATTATCAGCAGACCAAGAAGGGCTGATCGCCGATCTTGGCCAGCTTCTCAGCCAGCCTCTTCTTTCGTTCCAGGCTGCCGCGCCGCTCGATCATAATCTTCTGTGCCTGAGGCGAGCCGGCGCCGTGCATCGACTCAGCCAGTGCGGTGCCGCAGGTCATGGCGTCGATCAGGCGGATGAGACGTATCCTGGTCTCGGCCGGGACGTCGGCTACGCCTTTCATGTACTTGTCCACCCATTTGCCCACCGTAGCATCCTTCAGATCGAACTCGGAGGGCATGGTGGCAAGCAGTCCGCCCGTGATATCGTGCGCCAGCCGGGCAATCTCGTAGACGTTGCGGGTTACGTTGAGCTTGGTGATATTGGCCAGCAGCGGATCGGCCTGGTAGCATCCGGCGGGCTGCTGGAAACCCTGGCAGGAGCAGGCTATCGAGCAGCAGAAGATGGTCTCGGTCAGGTGGATCATCTCGGCCATCTTGTCCCTTATATGCGATGCCCTGGCGGTGCCCTGCGCCTGCGCCAGTGCGAAAACGGCCCCCACCAGCACGTCGGCCAGGCCGCCCTTGCAGCCTCCGTAGTTCTGGCGGTGGAAGGTGGCAAAGCGCTCCACCAGCTCAACGGCGAAATCGTATTCGCCACACATAAAAACATGCTCATTGGGAACGAATACCTTATCGAAGACTATTAGAGCCTCGCCGCCTACGCAGCCGTATTCGGCGTTGCCCTGGTCCATGGAGCACTCGCATTTGCGCGTATCGTTGGACTGGCGACCGAAAACGTGCAGCACGCCCGGCGCGTCGATCGGCACGTAAAAGCATACGGCGTAGTCTTTGTCCTCAGCCCGCATAGCTGACGTTGGCATAACCAGGTGTCCGTGTGAGTTGACCGCGCCCGTGATGTGCACTTTGGCGCCGCTCACCACGATGCCATCCTTCTTCCTGTCGACAATGTGTACATACAGGTCCGGGTCCTTCTGCTGGCTGGGCGCCAGGCTGCGGTCCCCCTTGGGGTCCGTCATGGAGCCGGACGGCATCAGGTCTTTGCTCTGTATCATTTTCAAAAACTTTTTGAAGCGCTCATGGTAGTCCGTGCCGTATTTTTTGTCGATATCATAGCTTACGGAGTAGGTTGCGTTCAGGCCGTC
>DAOUFT010000141.1:0-7909 GCA_034429855.1 Dehalococcoidia bacterium | reverse complement strand
TATTCCAGTATGGTGCCTCGTGTCATGTGTACCTCCGCTCGGTAACACTATTATTGAGGCAACAATACTATTTTCGGTAACAATAATTATGACGCAATTCGCCGGGTTGCCTGCAGCAGGGCGAGTGCATTATACTGGCCCTGCTGCAGATGTTCCGCCTTTCAAAAACATCCATATTATTATCCCTGGTTTTTTCGGCCGCGCTGATATGCCCGGCCTGCTCCCAGCAGCCTCAGGCACAGCCCGCCTCTTTCCAGGTAGTATCTCTGGGGGTTACGCCTGAACAGGTACAGGTCGGCGAGGAAGCCACAGTCATTGCCCAGGTGATCAACACCGGCGGCCTTGCGGGCAACTATACCGCCGAGCTCAGTATAAACGGCGAAATCGCTGCCACCAAAACGGTAACTATCCAGCCGGAAAAGATCGCCAGAATAACCTTCAACGTGTCAAGAGAAGATCCCGGTGAGTACCAGATCCGGCTGGAAAGCGCCGGCACAACCCTCACTGTTACATCTTTGGAGGAGCGGGAAATAGAGCTCAAATATGACAGCGGTATATCGCGGACTTCTCTCTGGGCAGGCAACAACCAGGGCTTCCTCATCAGCTTCACACCGCCGGCCAAACCTTTTGTATTAAAAAAAGTCAGCATCTGCGGCGGTATCTACGGAGTGGCCTGGGAGGGAAAGACCTTCGAATTGTCGGTCCTGGATAAATCCTATTCTCCCTACTACAAGCAGGTGTATGCCATCGCCAAATTTCCGGTAAAAGGCGCCTTCCCCTATCAGGAGCCTTCCTGGGTGGATTTCGATATACCGCCCACACCAATAGAGAACGATTTCCTGGTTTACCTTTACACTGGAACCGGTATGCACAAAGGTATCCAGGTGGGAGTGGACGACAGCGTCATAAACGAGCACTCCAAACTGGCCAGCGGACGGCCGCCCGATATGGCACCGGTGGAGATAGATAACTTCTACAGCTCGACCATCTGGTACAGCGACCACACTAAAGTCAACTGGATGATAAGGGCCACAGGCAGCGCGCGCATGCCGATAGAGTAGTCTGCCAAGCTACGAAAATTCTCCATTGAGAAGCAGGGGACCAACTGACCGAAAAATACCTTTTGTAGCGCAACTGCTGTCGTGTTAGAATTCTTCAGATCGTTTTGTCGTGGAGGTCGTAAAATGAAGAAATGGGTTATAGTAGTACTGTGTATCGTGGCCGTCATCGTCATACTTGGGGCTGTCATCGCCGTCAAGACGATGACCTTCAGTTCCAAACAGCTGCCCGCGGTGAGCAAGGTTACCTACAATATCGATAAAGACCAGGCCGCGCAGAGGCTGTCGGGATCCATCAAATACAAGACAATTTTTAATCACGATACGTCGCAGGTGGATTATCAACCGTTCGCGGATCTTCATAAGTATCTGGAGCAAACGTATCCGCTGGTGCATTCGACCCTGGAAAGAAAAATCATCAACGGCTATGGTTTGCTCTATATGTGGAAAGGCAGCGATCCACAGAAAAAGCCGATCCTTCTGCTGGCCCACCAGGACGTGGTTCCTGCACCTGACGAAGGATGGACATACCCTCCCTTTTCCGGCACGGTTGCCGACGGCTATATCTGGGGCCGGGGCACACTGGACGATAAATGTACGCTGCTCGGCATACTGGAGGCCATGGAATTCCTGATAAAGGAAGGGTTTCAGCCGACGCGTTCTGTATATCTGGCCTCAGGCTTCGATGAGGAGATAACCGGCATGCAGGGCGCAGGCCAGATCGCGCAATATTTCAAAGACAACGGCCAGGATTTCGAATTGATCACCGACGAGGGGTTTGTGGTCATCAGCGGTGCGGTTCCCGGCATCAAGGCGCCCGTGGCGCTGATAGGCCTTGCGGAGAAAGGTTACCTCAACCTGGAGCTTGTTGCCGAATCGGAGGGCGGCCACGCCTCCATGCCGCCGCGCCAGACAACCGCCGGTATCATCGCCGCCGCGGTGGACAAGCTCGAGAGAAATCCCTTCCCCGGCAACCTGGGGGGACCGGCCTCATGGATGTTCGAGTATCTGGGGCCGGAGATGTCGCCCCTTTACAAGGTCATCTTCGCCAATATGTGGCTGCTGGGTCCGGTCATCGAAAGCCAGTTAGCGGCGTCGCCGGCCACCGATGCCACATTGAGGACCACCATCGCTCCTACGATGTTGAAGGGGAGCGACCGCGAAAACGTCCTGCCGACGCACTCTTCGGCCGTGGTCAACTTCCGCCTGCTGCCGGGAGATAGCATCGAAAGCGTGACGAACCGTGTGATCAAGATCATCGACGATCCGCGTGTCAAGGTATCCCAATACGGCCAGGGCGCCAACGAAGCATCGCCGGTCTCCAGCACCGATACATGGGCTTTCAAAACCTACAGCCAGACCATTCACGAGATCTTTCCCGAGGCCGTGATAGCCCCGGCGCTGGCAAACTCAGCCTCTGATGTAACACGTTACATCGGACTCTCGCCCAACGTGCTGAGATTCCTGCCGCAGAGGTTGACCAGCGAGGATCTGGCCATGATTCATGGAATTAACGAGCGAATATCGGTCGACAACTATAGCGAGATGATCGATTTCTATATACAGTTGATAAAGAACTACTGCAAATAAGATAACGGCGGGCGGACCTGAAGGTCCGCCCCTGCATTTGACAGCTGTAGGGGCGGGTTTGCAAACCCGCCCGTTCTTATTTCATTTTACCGAGTTGCCTGATTATCTCGTCTTTGTGCTCCGCCACATAAGCGCTGCCGGGATCGTTTCCACATCTTCTGCACCTCAGATCGTAAGCGGAATTGATCGTCCCGCAGGCCGGGCAACCGTAATGCTCCAGCATCTCCGCGTACCATTTCTGCGGGCCGATCTCGCGGATGCGATCCAGGGATTCCCAGAGTTCGATCCTGTGCGGCATGGCACATTGAAAATCCTTTAACTCCCGACAGGGATATGATTCGCAGCTTCCGCAAAATTCGATCCCCTTCTCCTGCGCGCATTTGTACATGAAACACATATCGCGGCAGTAAAACGAGCGCAGGCCGGACCTGCAGCCGCCGCAGCGGAGCTCAGCGACGGGCAGTTTAAAAATCCCCGACAACAAATCCAGCCTCTGTGGATCCTCCTGCGTGCCGATATAAAGGGTGCAAGAAGGACAAAAAAGCCCGCAGACGGCAGCCTTACTCCTGTCATAATTGCCGGCAGCTTTACTCATACTGATCTCTCCAACAAAGAATATATCTAATAATCATTCACCTCTACAGCGGTGATCAGGTTTGAAAACGTCCCATAAATATGATCAATCCAGGCAGGTCTCCCTTTACCGTGATCCTGCCCTGCGCAAGGGCGGCAGGCAGGTCGAGCATTTTAAGGGCGACCATTTTGTATGCAAGTGAATCGGCTGTCAGCGTAGCCAGAGGCGGCGGCGTACCGGGGAGAGGTTGTCCCTCTATTACCTCAGCCACGCAGTTCCTCACAGTGACCGTAAACTGCCTTCCCGCATCGGGAAATCGATAAACAACCGATTCATGCACACCTGCGGCTTTGGAGGGATCCAGCCGTGGCGACATATTATTGAAGATAAAATCGATAGGGATGGACGCAACCGTTTCAACTGGAAGAGCAACCTGCTGTTGGGAGGGCGCGCCCTGCGTCAACTCGAGCGCCGATTCCAGTAAATAGGCGCGCCCGTTGGTGTTGGCCGTGTCGGCGGCAATCCGACGGTAGCCGTCGGCCAGCATCTGATTCACCTCCTCCTGCATGGGTCCGGCGGCCAGACCGCTGTCCTTCAGCTTTGAGAGAAGGTGAACCGCCCATCTTGCATCACCGTCAGCCAGGGCCTTGCCCGCCTGCGCTGCGACAGCCTGGGGACCTCCCATCATGGTTATCTCCCTTGCGGCAACCTCGGCATGCGGCAGAGGATATAGCTTATCTGCGCGGCCGTCGAACCACCCCATATTATTGGTATAGATAGCCCGTGCGGACCAGTCCACCTGTCCATAGCCCTCCCACAGGAAGGGTTGCCCGGCCAGCTCCTGAGGCAATTTCACGCTTTCTGCGATTGTGTCGATATCCTCACCACGGTTGGCGCGACGAACAACATCGTCTCTAACATACTGGATCGCATCCCTGTAGTCGGCAAGCACGGCGGCGATTCTGTCCTTCCCGTGAATTATAGCTGTATGACCGGGAACCATATGCTCCGCCTCCAACCTGCGCATATGGTCGATACTTTTAATCCACTCATCGGTAGGCCTGGGGCTGGCGCCGCGTATGGTATACAAATTGGGAAACGCCCAGTAGAAATCATCGGCCGCCAGCAGTGTTTTATCGGCGGGGATCCAAACCATGAGCTGATCATGCGTCTCCCCCGGCGCCGCATACATCTCAATTGTCACTCCACCTATATCCAGCACCTTCGAGCCGGAAAAAGTATCCGTAGGCATGAGGGGCCCCAGTTCTGCCATATCATCAAGCACAAAGGTAGGCATGATCGCCCCGATGGCAGAACAGGGGACATCCTCGCGCGAAACATGGTATCCCATCTGGCGCATGCCCCTTATCGATTCCGACCGGCCGAACAAACCGAATTGCTTGAACCAATGAGTGGCGAACGAGTCGGTGGCCCATATGCGAGTGGTGTTGTCCGCCCAGATGGTTGTGCCCATGGTATGATCAACATGACTGTGTGTATAGATAATGGCCTTCACCGCAGCCTGAGGCGCCGCCTCGGAAAACGCCTGTCTTATCGCCCGGGCGGCAGTTGGATTGAGCGAGGTATCAACTATAACATTGCCTTCTGGGGTATGTATCAGCACAGTATTGGCAAGGTCATATCCCTGCGACGCCCATACGTGCTCGGACACCCTTTCGATCCTTGGTTCCCCGATCTGCTCCTGACAGTGCCGTTTGATCGTATCGAGGGCCGCAGTGGCGAGCGCCGGATCATGCTTCTCCTTCTGGCCAGCGCAGGAAAGCGCACAGGCAAAAAGCATTAGAACCGCTGCTGCCAGCATAGCCTTCCAAAGAACCGCTTCCTTTTTCATATCCCACCTCCCTTTGATATTCAGTCCAGCTTGCCCGGCTCTGTAAGCAGTATCTTGTTTTGAGTGTCCCCGGTCAATGCGCTGATAAACTGCACCCGACCGGCAGGCGACCGTCCCACTACTTGTTACAGGCGGCAACTCAATGTATGGTGCAAACGACAGGCACCGGCCATAACTGACCGACGGTCGCTTATTCTAACAGAAGGATATTAATAGTCAAGTACAGTGACATAGCGTGAGAGATGCCGTCAACTTATATGACACCATACTCCTTTGAATTTCAACTGGCGATGTTTTACCATTTTAGCCGGGCTCAGCCTGCCCTGTTTGCATCCACAAAGGCTGTACCTTGAAAATATACCATATCGATCAGATCCGGACGACTCGTAGAGGAGGTTAAAATGCATTTGCCCGCCATGCTGGAGGCCAGGGCCTCCAAGATCGGAGACAAACCAGCCCTGATTTACAAAGACCGGCCGGTAACGTACAGCCAGCTTCTGAACAGGGTAAGAAGATTCGCTCACGCCCTCAAGAAGCTCGGCGTCAAACGCAATGACAAGGTGGCCATCATGCTCAACAACTGTCCCGAGTTCATGGTGGCTTATTTCGCCTGCGCCTATCTGGGAGCGGTGGCCGTGCCGGTCAATATCTTTTACAAGGAGAGGGAGCTTGAATACCTGCTGCGTGACAGCGACTCGGTAGCACTGGTAACCAATCCGGCCTTCGCCGAGCATTTCAGCAAGATCGAAAACAAACCTCCGCTCTTCAAACACCTGATCGTTAACGGCACCTACCGGGAAGGGCTGGAGCTATCCAGGCTGGAGGCGGAGGCCCCGTCGACGCCCTTCAAAGCCCAGTGCAAGGAAAAGGACGTGGTCGAGATCCTGTACACCTCCGGCACCACCGGCGTGCCCAAGGGCACAATGCTGACACATGCCAACCTGTTCTTTCATGCCGAAACCATCGTCAGTTTGCTCGAGCTGGGGGACAACGACCGGGCACTGATGGTGGTGCCGGCCTTCCACGGCTTCGGCATTACCGTAATGCTCTGCTCCCTGGTCACGGGAACTTCCTTCGTTCTGTTAGATCCGTTTAACCCCGTGGAGATCTTCGAGCAGATCGAGAGGCACAAGATAACCTTCCTTCCCATGGTGGTCGCCATGTATTTCATGCTGATCAACCATCCGGAGCGGAGTAAGTATGACCTGTCGTCGCTGAGGATCGGCATTTCGGGAGCTTCAGCCATGCCGGCACAGCTCATGAAGGATGCATCCAGCGCGCTCAACATCACCATCCTCGAAGCCTGGGGGCTGACCGAATGCTCGGCCTCGGCGACCATGCAACGCTCAGGCCTGTCCTATAAACAGGGGAGCGTCGGGCTGGCCTATCCCGGTGTAAAGGTTGGCGTGATGGATGAGAAGGGTAAGCTGCTGGGTTCAGGAGAGGTGGGCGAGCTGGTACTCAAGGGTCCGCTGGTGATGAATGGATATTACAAGAAGCCCAAAGAGACGGCGGAGGCATTGCGAGGAGGCTGGCTGCATACGGGAGACATGGGTTATTACGACAAAGACGGCTATTTCTTCATGGTCGACCGCAAGAAGGAGCTGATCAACGTTGGAGGCGAGAAGGTCTTCCCGCGCGAGGTGGAGGAGCTGATGTACAAGCATCCGTCGGTGGCCGATGCCGTTCTGGTGCCGCAGAGGGACGACCGCCTGGGCGAGGTGCCCGTGGCGATCGTGGTGCCCAAGCCCGGTGCGACATTAACCGAGAAGGAAATGATCGACTTCTTGAGCGATAAGCTGGCGCGTTTCAAGGTGCCGCGACACGTTTATATACTGCAGCAGGTGCCGCGCAACCCGGTGGGAAAGATACTTAAAAAAGAGCTGGTCAAGATGCTGAACGACGGTCAGATAAGCTGATATTGTAAAGAACCGATAGATGAACGTTTCAGCGTGTCTTTGCATTAAGGCTGTCGATATTCTAAGATTTAATTCTGGCATTTAGGCCGTCACTTACATTTAATATAAAGGGGTGCCAAATGAGCGAAACCGCAACTCCCGTCAAGACAGATAAGAAAAGGGCCATCAACCGGCTCAAGAGCATGTACCCGCTGCGCAACCTGGTGCAGCAGGATTATGTGGATACGCTCCAGGCCAGCAATGAGGGTAAGCCCACCGTATGGGCCATGCTCAATTACTGGGAGGGGGACCTGCCTCTCAAAGCCATGGGGCTAAATATCGTTTACCCCGAGAACTACGCCACGCTGCTGGCCGCCTCGGGCGCAGCCGAGCCGTTCCTGGACGCCTCGGACTCGGACGGCTTCCCCACACATATGTGCGGATACGGCAGGAGCACCATCGGCTACTCGTACCGCATGATGAAGGAGAACAACGGCAAGATACCCCCCGACGCGCCGCTGGGCGGCATGGCCAAACCGGCGCTGCTGCTCGGCTCCGGCATTATCTGCGATGCGCGCTTCAAGTGGTTCCAGGCGCTGGCCAGGTATTTCGATGCTCCCGAATGGTGCCTCGAGATGCCCATGATGGCCACTTTCGAAGGAACGGAGGAGGATCTCGAAAGCTACCAGGTGAAATTCCTGACCAAAGAGATCAAGGACTTCATATCGTTTCTGGAGAAGCTTTTAAAGAAGAAGATGGACTGGGCCAAACTGGAGGAATTGATCGACCTGGCCACCAAAATACATGAGACCACCTGGCAGATCAGCGAGGCGCGCAAGGCCGTACCCGGCCCCATGCACAGCACCGACTTCTGGAGCAGCATGCCTCCGTCGCTTTTCTTCGCCGGCGATATGAAGGTCTCTCTCAAGCTCTACCA